>NZ_JAJMLX010000175.1 GCF_020991325.1 Bordetella petrii
GCCGTGGCGGGCTGCCAGAGCGGCACCTTGCCCTGCGCCGGGGGCGCCTGTTCCGGATACAGCGCCAGCAAGGCCAGGATGGTGCGCGCCGTCTGGCCCAGCGTGGTGGGGGCCGAAGCGGTGGTATCGCTGCGCGTGACCAGATTGCGTGCGGCCTGGCCTTGGGCCTCGGCAGTCTTGGTGTCGGCCACCGTGGTGCCGCGTTCCCCGCGCGGGCCCGCGGCGTCGACCGGCGTCCGAGGGTTGCGGCCGGTGGGGTCAGTCTGGCCGGGGCGCACGGTTTCGCCGGGCTGTGCCACGGCATTCGGACGCGCGCCCGAAATCAGGTTGGCATGCGCCGCCATGGTGGTGCCCAGCACGGCGTCCAGCCGTTGCACCAGCACGGTTCCCAGCGCCGATGGACCGACGCTCATGTTCGCCGCCCCGGCCGCCGCTGCCGGAATAGAGTTCTGGCCGTCATGCGGCGGGCGTGGGCGCGCCGTACGCCGATAGCAGGGACTGCTGGCGCTTCATGCGCCCCAGCAATTCGCTCAGGCGCGCCATTTGCGGAATGGCCAGGTCGCGTGTCGCGGCGTCGTTTTCCAGGATGCGTACCAGCAGTTCGTACTTGGTTTCCTTGCCCGCGGCGTCCAGCGGCATGACGGCGTCGACGCTGCGCAATCGCTCGACCCATTCGCAATAGCGCTGGCCGCAGGCCAATACGGCAGTCCAGTCGCCAGCCCGGGCGGCGGCAAGCATGCTGTCGGTGAGTGTGGCGATTTCCCGGTAGATGTCCAGGACAGAAGCGTGGCCCGTGGGGGGCGTCATAAGAGTCTCGCGCATTGGCGCTTGCCTTGAAGGCGTTCAGGGTCAGGCCGGCACGGTGCCGGCGGAAGGGTCGTTGGAGGTTTGCCAGGCTTGCGCCAGTTCGGCCAGCAGGCGGTCGGCGGTGTCCAGGTGGGCCGCATCGCCTTTCAGGTTGGCCAGCAGCAGGGTGCGTACGATGTAGTCATACAGATTGGCCAGATTGACGGCGATATCGCCGCCGGCTTCCATGTTGAGCCCGGTTTTCAGGCCTTCGTCCACGATGCGGGTAGCCTTGGAAATGGCCATGCCGCGCTCGGCCACCCGGCCCGCCTCGAGGTGCAGGCGAGCCTGGGCGATGGCGGCGCGGGCGCCGCTGAACAACAGGGTGACCAGGCGTTCCGGGCTGGCGCTCATCACCTGGGTTTCCAGGCCGATGTCGATGTAAGAGCGGGCGGCATAGCCCGCGGGACGGCGCGCGGCGTAGGTCATGATGGATGGCCTGCGTGGAATGTGGGCTTATTGGGACTTGGACAGCGCATTGAACTGCTGCGTCAGGTAATTGCTGATGTTGTTCATCTGGGCAACCAGGGTGTCCAGCCGCGTGAACTGGGCACGATAGTTGTCCATGGTGGCCTGGATGGACACCTTGGTGCGGTCGTACTGGTCTTGCAGGGAATCGACAGTGTCCTGCAGGCCGTCGGTGCGTGTCTTGATGGAGCCGGACGAACCCAGAATGCTGTCGGTGGCTGCCTTCATCTTTTCAGACAGCCCGCCGGGGCCGGTAAACAGCCGGTTGACGTCGGCGGGATTGTCGGCCAGCGCCTTGTCGAGTTTTTCCTGGTCCAGCTCGAGCTTGCCGGTGGTGGGGTTGGTGGTGATGCCCAACTGGCTCAGCGTACGCAGCGTGCCTTCGCTGCCCACTACGCGCAGCGCGCCGGCGATGCCGGACTGGATGTTGCGGGTGGTGCCGTCGCCCGTCAGGGCGCTTTGCGATTCCGTGCTGACGTCGAAGGCAGTCAGATCGCCGATGGTGGTTTGCAGGGCGTTGTAGGCGTCCACGAATGACTTCACGGCCTTGGACAGCACCGTGGGGTCGGTGGTGACCGACACTGTGATGGACTCGTCGGCAGCGGTGGTGGCCGTGAGTTCGAGCGTAACGCCGTCGATGGCTTCGCTGATGGTGTTGGACTGGCTTTCCACCGTGATGCCGTTGATGCTGATCACGGCGTTCCTGGCGGCCTGCTGTTCGCTCATGGGCGAAGCCGCGGCGGCGTCGTAGCCGACCACGGCCTGCACTGCGCTGTTGTCGGACGAGATGCTTTTCACGGCAGCCTGTTCGCCAGTGGTCTTGCTGGTGAGCATCAGGTAGCTGTCGCCGTTGCCATCGGTAATGATGGTGGCGCGCACGCCGGCTTCGTCGTTGCTGTTGATGGCCTTGGCCACGCCGTCGAGCGAGGTGTCCGAACCCAGTTCTACCGTGGCGGTGCTGTCGTCGGCCAGGGTGATTTCCAGGCTGCCGCCGCTGCCCATCTGGGCCTTGCGGTCTTCCACCGCGCCCGACTTCAGGGTTTGCGCGGCGGCCAGCTCGGAAATGGATATACGGTAGTCGCCCGCCACCGCGCCGGCCTCGGTTTTCACCGTGAGCCCTTCGCCTTTCACATTGCTTTTCACGGCCCCCAGGGTTGCCGAATCGCTCAGCGCGGCCGCGGCCTTCTGGACGGCCTCGACCGCGCTCTGGATCTTGCTGTACGCGGAAATGCGGGTCTTGAAGCTGGTTTGGCGGGCGGTGATCTGAGTGAGCCTGGTCTCTTCAGCTTCTTGAAGCTGCGTGAGCATGTCTTCCAGGTTGGTCAGGCCGGAACCGGAACCGAGCGAGGTGATGGAGGCCATGGATATTCCTTTCTAGCTAAGCAATTCTGTCAAAAAGCCGTGTCGTGCGATCGAACGGGGAAGGGCACAAGGGCGGTCTAATTTGCCGCTTTCAGGCGGTGGTTTGAACGGCCTTGCCCTGCATTTGCACGATCATGCGGGCAATTCGCAACAATGCGTCCGACGGAATGGTGCGCAACTTTTCTCCGGTTTCCGAGTCCACCACGGTGACCACTACCTGGTGCACGTTGGGGTCGATCTCGAACTGCAACTGGGTTTTCCAGGCGCGCAACTGCTGGTTGATTTCTTCCATCGCGCGTTCCAGCGGCAGGGTGGGCTGGCCGGTGCCCGCCGCCGCATCTTGCGCGCCGCCGCTGTCGGCGGATGCGGCCGCTGGGGTCACGACCACGGCCGGCTCTGGCGGAACCGGCGCGACAGCCACGGCAGGCAGCGCAAGAGGGGCGGGGGCGAGCGGGCTGACAGCCATATTCTCTCCAGTCAGAAGGGCATGTTGGAACGCCCGACACGGGTTTGAAGGGATTTCTCAGCTACCATTACGGCACCGCCGGACGGAACTTTAGCTGTCCGCGGCTTTCGCCAACCCGGTTTCCTGCCCATGAGCGTCAAGACGGCCCTGCGCGTCATCGAAATCATCGAGACCTACGCCCGCGAGCGGCGCGCCTTGCCGTTATCGGAACTGGCGCGCCTGCTGGACGTGCCGGTCTCCAGTTGCCTGGCCCTGATCCGCACGCTGTCCGACCTGGGCTACCTGTACGAAACCGGCCGCCGGCAGGGCTACTACCCCACCGGGCGCCTGCTGGCCATGGCGCAGCGCATCGCGCGGGCCGACCCCGTGCTGGACCGCGTCTATCCCAGCCTGGTGGAACTGCGAGACGCGACCCAGGAAACCATCGTGTTCGGCAAGCTCAATGGCGAGGGGCGGGTGGTGTACCTGGAAGTGCTGGATTCGCCCCATACCATCCGCTACGCGCCGGTTGCCGGCGAATTTCGCGACCTGCATGCCAATTCGCTGGGCAAGGCGCTGCTGTCCACCCTGGGTCCGGAAGCCCGCGCGGCTTTGCTGGCCCGCCAGCCGCTGGTCCGCCACAACGACCGCACCCTGGCCACCCCCGAGGCAGTCAACGCCGACCTGGAGGCCTCCCGCCAGCGCGGCTGGTTCATGAACCTGGGCGAATCCATTCCGGACGTGTGCGCCATTGCCTGGCCGGTGACCCTGTCAGGCGAAACCTACGCCATTTCGGTGGGCGGCCCCGTATACCGCATAGAACCGCAGCAGGAAGAGTACGCCCGCATCCTGCGGGCGGCGTGCACGGCACTGGAACAGCGCGGCTGAGGGCCGCGCAAAGGCCCTGGGCGGGCCGGGCTCTTCAATATGACTTGGGCAACCCCAGCACCTTTTCCGCGATGAAGCACATGATCAGTTGCGGGCTTACCGGCGCGATGCGCGGAATGTAGCTTTCCCGCAGCAACCGCTCCACGTGGTATTCCTTGGCATATCCCATGCCGCCCAGCGTCAGCACGGCCGTCTGGCAGGCATTGTGGCCGGCCTCGGCGGCCAGGTACTTGGCGCTGTTGGCATACGGGCCGCAGGGCAGCCCCGCGTCGTACATGCTGGCGGCCTTGAACACCATCAGATTGGCCGCCTCGAGCTGCATCCAGGCCTGGGCCAGCGGGTGCTGGATCCCTTGGTTCTGGCCTATCGGCCGCCCGAACACGGTGCGTTCGCCCGCATACTGCACGGCGCGGTCCAGGGCGGCGCGGCCGATGCCCACGGCCTCGGCGGCGATCAGGATGCGTTCCGGGTTCAGGCCGTGCAGAATGTATTCGAAGCCCCGTCCTTCTTCACCGATGCGATCGGCCGCGGGAATGCGCAGGCCGTCGATGAACAGCATGTTCGAGTCCACTGCCTTGCGGCCCATTTTCTCGATTTCGCGGACTTCGATTTTCTCGCGGTCCAGGTCGGTATAGAACAGCGACAGGCCCTGAGTGGGCTTGGCCACGTCCGCCAGCGGCGTGGTGCGGGCCAGCAGCAGCATCTTGTGGGCCACCTGCGCGGTCGAAATCCAGATCTTGCGCCCGTGCACCACATATTCGTCGCCGTGCCGCTCGGCGCGCGTGGACAGCTTGGTCGTGTCCAGGCCCGCGTCGGGTTCCGTCACCGCGAAACACGCCTTCTCGCGCCCGGCGATCAGGGGTTCGAGCCAGCGTTGGCGCTGTTCGGCGGTGCCGAACACCACCACGGGATTCAGGCCGAAGATGTTCATGTGCACCGCCGATGCCCCCGCGAAACCCGCGCCGGATGCGGCGATGGTCTGCATCATCAGGGCCGCTTCCGTCATGCCCAGGCCGGCGCCGCCGGATTCCTGCGGCATGGCGATGCCCAGCCAGCCATCCTGCGCCAGCGCGGCGTGGAAATCGTGCGGAAACCCGCCGTCGCGGTCGCGCTCCAGCCAGTAGTCGTCCGGAAAGCGCTCGCAGACGCGTGAGATCGCGTCGCGCAGCGCCAGTTGGTCGGACGAGAATTCAAAGTCCATCAAAGTGCTCCTTCTTGGGTGGCGCGCGCGGCTATCAGCGCGTCGATTTCGGCGTCGGTGCAGCCTGCTTCGCGCAGGATCTCGCGGCTGTGCTCACCCAGGCGCGGCGCCGGGCGGCGGATGTCCGTGGGCGTGCCGGCGTAGCGTCCCAGCGGCGCGGGCGTGCGCAGGCGGCCTTCGGTGGGATGGTCCAGCGTGCGTACAAAACCGGTGGCCTGCAGATGCGTGTCGTCTATCAGGTCGTCTACTGAATAAAGCCGCGCCGCGGGGATATCCGCGCGGGCCAGGTCGGCCAGCCATTCGGCGCTGCTGCGGGTGCGCATGACCTCGGCCACGAAAGCGTAGGCTTCGTCGATGTGGCGGGCGCGCGCGGTATGGGTGCAGAAGCGGGGATCCTGTTCCAGGTCGGCGCGGCCGATCAGTGCGAAGAAGTTGCGCCAGTGCTTGTCGTTATAGATCAGCAGGCACAGGTAGCCGTCGGACGTGGCGTAGGGCCGGCGATGCGCGGCCAGCAGGCGGTTGTACCCCGTGGGGCCCAGCGGGGGGTCGAAGGTCGCGCCGCCCAGGTGGTCGCCCAGCACCATGTGGGCCATGCCCTCGAACATGGGAATTTCCACCGCCTGGCCGCGGCCCAGGCCGCGCGCATGCAGCACCGCCGACACCAGCGCGATGGCCACATGCAGGCCCACCGCGCGGTCGGCCAGCGTCAGGGGCGCATAGCGCGGCACGTCGCCGCTCTGGCGGCGGAACAGGTCGGCGATGCCTGTCTGGCCCTGAATCAGGTCATCGTAGGCCGGCCGTCCGGCATAGGGGCCGTTCTCGCCGAACCCATATGCGCCCACGTACACCAGCCGCGGGTTGCGGGCCGCCACGGCGTCGTACGACAGCCCCAGCCGGGCCATGGCCTGCGGCCGGATGTTGTACAGCAAGGCATCGCACCCCTCGGCCAGCTTCAGGCAGGCCTCGCGGCCCGCCTGGGTCTTCAGGTCCAGCACGATGGACCGCTTGTTGCGGTTCAGGTGCAGGTACAGATGGCCCATGCCGGCATTGCGCATGGGCCCCACCGCGCGCATGTTGTCGCCCGCCGGCGATTCCACCTTGATGACGTCGGCGCCCAGGTCGCCCAGCACCTGCGTTGCATAGGGGCCCATGACCACCGAGCTCAGGTCCAGGATGCGCACGCCGGCCAGCGGGCCGGCGGTTTCTGCAGTGGAAGTCATTGCTGCTGGATACCCGCGTCTTTGATCAGTTTGCCCCACAGGTCACGCTGTTCGCTGACAAACGTGGCGAAGCTTTCCGGAGTGCCGCTGAAGGCGTCGAACCCCAGTGCCGCCAGGCGCTTGCGCACGTCGGGGTTGGACACGATCTGGTTGATGGCGGCATTCAGCTTGGCCACGATCTCGGGCGGCAGCCCGGCCGGGCCGAAGTAGCCGTTCCAGGAATTCAGGTCGAAGTCGGCCACGCCGGCCTCGCGCATCGAGGGCAGGTCGGGCACGATGGTGCTGCGTTCGGCCGTGGATACTGCCAACGCGCGCAACTGGCCCGACTGGACGAAGGGCAGGCCCGAGGCCAGGTCGGTGAACATGAAATCCACCTGGCCGCCGACCAGGTCGGTCAGGGCCTGCGGCGTGCCTTTGTAGGGCACGTGCAGGATGTCGATGCTGGCGCGGCGGGCCAGGGTGCCGCCGGCCACGATGCCGGTGCTGTTGCCGGTGGCGTAGGTGACGCGGCCGGGGTTCTTGCGCGCGTAGTCCACCAATTCCTGCACGCTCTTGTAGGGGCGCTTGGGATTCACCACCAGAATGAAGGGCAGGTTGCCGCCCCGGGCGATGGGTGTGAAGTCCTTGACCGGGTCGTAAGGCACGTTCTTCATCAGGAACGGTGCCGCCGAATGCGAGGTATTGGTCGTGACGAACAGGGTGTAGCCGTCGGGCTTGGCCCGCGCCACGTAATTGGCGGCAATGGTGGCATTGGCTCCCGGCTTGTTCTCCACGACTACCTGCTGGCCCAGGATATTGCCCAGTTCAGCCGCGAAGATGCGGCCGACGGCATCGGTGCCGGATCCGGCCGGGAATGGCACCACCAGGCTGATGGGTTTTTCGGGGTAGGCGGCCTGCGCGGGGGCGGTTGCCGCCAGGGCCGCGCCGGCCATGGCAACGGCGCACAAAGTACGTAAGAACATGGAAACGTCTCCTGGTAAATATGGCGGCGTCTGTCGGCCGCCTGGCTTGAAAAGGCGCCCGCTCAGGCGGGGGCCGCGAAGTTGCGTATGACCCGTTCGGGCGACTCTTCGTAAGGGGGCGAATAAATCACCAGCAACCGGGCGGGTTCGTCGCTGGTCACGGTAAATACATGCGGCACGTCGGGAGGGAAGTAGCAGCAGTCGCCGGCAACCATGTCGGCGGATTCGTCGCCCACCTGCGCCCGCGCCGTGCCCGCCAGCAGATAACACACTTGTTCGATGCCGGGGTGGGCATGGGGCAGGGCACCCTGGCCTTTTTCGATGACGCCCAGCAATACTTCCACGTGCTTGGCGCCCACGGTTTCCGCGCCGATCAGGCGCCGGTTCAGCGTGCCGGTATGGTTGGCCGGGTGATAGCCCGGCACCTCGGCTTCGCGTACCAGCCAGCGGGGGGATGAGGACATGCGGTGTGCTCCTGAATTTCTTGTCTGTGAAATTATTTTCATACATGAGAAAAAAACAGGCAAGCGGACTTTCCCTGATGGGCGGGGTGCCGGCAGGGCCTTTGGGGTAGAACGCGGCGCCCGGCTGCTACACTGCCGCCTCTGCCTATTCAGTGTGTATTCATGCCTGCCCCCCGTCTCGATGCCGCCACCCCGCTGCCGCAGTGGCTGCAGTATCTCGAGTCCATTCATGCCAAGGCCATCGACCTGGGCCTGGACCGCGTCAAGCAAGTTGCCCAACGGCTGGACCTGCGGCTGGACTGCGTCAAGTTCGTCGTGGGCGGCACCAATGGCAAGGGTTCCACCTGCGCCATGCTGGAAGCCATACTGCTGGCAGCGGGCTACCGGGTGGGGCTGTATACCTCGCCCCACCTTATCGATTTCAACGAGCGCGCGCGCGTCAATGGCGAGATCGCCAGCGATGCAGTCCTGGCCGAGCAGTTCGCCGCGGTCGAGGCGGCCCGCGGCGATGTCACCCTGACGTATTTCGAGTTCACCACGCTGGCCATCCTGCGGTTGTTCGCGCAGTCGAACCTGGACGCGGTGGTGCTGGAAGTCGGCCTGGGCGGCCGCCTGGATGCCGTCAATATCATTGACGCCGACTGTTCCATCATTACCAGTGTCGACCTGGACCATACCGACTGGCTGGGCGACACCCGCGAACTGATCGGCCTGGAAAAGGCCCATATCTATCGCGGCGGCCGGCCCGCCATCTGCAGCGACCCGCAACCGCCCCAGACGCTGCTGGACCACGCGCACCAGATCGGCGCCGATCTGTGGCTATTCGGCCAGGATTTCAACTATTCGGGCGATCGCCAGCAATGGGCCTACGGAGGGCGCGGCCAGCGCCGCAATGCCCTGGCATACCCCGCGCTGCGCGGCGCCAATCAGTTGTTGAATGCGTCCGCTGCGCTGGCCGCGCTGGAATCGCTGCGCGATCGCCTGCCGGTGCCCCAGCAGGCGGTGCGCGTGGGCCTGCTGCAGGCATCGGTGCCGGGCCGCTTCCAGATCTTGCCCGGCCAGCCGGCCGTCATCCTGGACGTGGCGCACAACCCGCAAGCCGCGGCCGTGCTGGCGCAGAACCTCGACAACATGAGTTTCCACCCGTACACCCACGCGGTCTTTGGCATGCTGAATGATAAAGACATCGACGGCGTGCTGGCCAGGCTGGGCAGCCGTGTCGACCACTGGTACTGCGCGGGCCTGGCAGGGCCGCGCGGTACTTCGGGCCAGGATCTGGCCAGCCATGTCGCGGCGTTGGTGGCCAAAGCGCCCGCGGGCAGCGACGCGCCTACCGTCCAAGCCTATGCCGACCCGGCTGCCGCGTACGCCGCGGCCCGGGAACGGGCGGGCGAGGGTGATAGAATCGTAGTATTCGGCTCATTTCTCACCGTAGCCTCGGTTTTGCAGTCGCTGGGCCGCAAAGCGTAGGCTCCGGGCAGGCAGGGCGCCGGCTCTGATCAGGTCGCAAGGAATTCCTTTTCATGGGATTGTTCACTCGCAAAGATTCCGCCTCGCAGGCATCGTCTTCCAGGCCGCGTCCGTCGGTCTCCAGCGAAGCCCAGGCGGCGGAACTTCGTGCTCGCGCCCGTCGCCGGTTGGCCGGGGCCGTGGCGTTGGTATTGGCGGCCATCATCGTGCTGCCCATGGTGCTCGATTCCGAGCCCGTGCCGGTGGCAGACGACATTCCCATCCGCATCCCGGACCGCAATACGCCGTACCAGCCCTCGGTGTCGCCGCCCGCATCCGCCGATAACGGCGTCGAACCGGCGCCTCAACCTGGCCAGCCTCCCGCCGCGCAAGCGCCGGCCGAGCCGCCCGCGCCTCCCGATGTCTCCACCCCGCCCGCCGCCACGGCGCA
>NZ_JAJMLX010000176.1 GCF_020991325.1 Bordetella petrii
GGCCGCGGCCACGCGGTCGGCCACGGCGCGGCAGGTTTCGGCGCTGCCAAAGCCGTCCAGCACCACGCGCACCTTCACGCCGCGTTGCGCGGCCTGCTCCAGGCTTTGCAGCACGCGTTCACCAGTGCGGTCCAGCAGGAAGATGTAGGTTTCCAGGTGCACGCTGACGCGCGCGGCGTCGATGGCCTGGCATAGCGCCGGAAAGAAATCGGCGCCATTCTGAAGGATGTCGATGGCGTTATCGTCGGTCCAGTCCAGCTTGACGATGTCGGCCTTCACGGCAATTCAAGCTCCGCCAGCAACGGGGCGTGGTCGGACAGCCTGGCCCATTCGCGCCCGCGCAGCACCCGCGCGCTGCGCACGGCGAAGCCGCGCTGGTAGATGCGGTCGAGCCGGAACCATGGGAACACGGCCGGGAAGGTGCGCGGCGGCGGCAAGGGGCAGTACGCGCCCCCCATGCCCAATTGGTTGTTGCGTTCCAGCACCGATACATTGTTGGGCACGCCCCGCAGCACATTGCCCAGCCGCCGCACGGAATCGCGCAGGCGCGGCAGTTCGCCGCCGTGGCTGCGCGGCGCATGCGAAAACACTTCGTACAGGCCCAGTTGCTGCACGAAGAGCGGCGCCAGGCGGTCGCCCCAGTCGTTGAAGTCGCCGGCCACCAGGATGGGATCGCCCTCGGGCACCATGCGCCCGATGCGGTCGGCCAGGGCCTGGATCTGGCGGCTGCGGCTGCCCGCGAACAGGCCCAGGTGCACTACGAAGCAATGCACGTCCCGGTCGTTGACCTTGATGCGCGCGTGCAGCAGCCCGCGCTGTTCCAGGCGGTGGTCGGAGATGTCCTGGTTCTCGTGTTCCAGGATGGGGTAGCGCGACAGCAGCGCATTGCCGTGGTCGGAACGGTTGCGGATGGCGTTGCATCCGTAGGCCACGTCCAGGCGCAGCGCGGCCGCCAGCGATTCGTGCTGGGCGTCGAGAACGGACAGGTGATCGTTGCGGCCCTGCACTTCCTGCAGGAACACCAGGTCGGGACGCAGCCCGTACAAGCCCAGGCGCAAATCATTCAGCGATTCGCGCCGCCCCAGGGACGAACGCCCCTTGTGGATGTTGTAACTGACTACGCGGACTAGCGACATAAACCGAATGGCGCCTTTTCTTGTTTGGTGGGCGGGCGCCGCCGCGCGGCGGCGCCCTTTGTTCCCAGATTACTTCATTTCACTTCGACGTTGCGCAGGCGGATGTGCAGTTCGCGCAGTTGCTTCTCGTCGACCTCGGACGGCGCCTGCGTCAGCAGGCACTGCGCGCGCTGGGTCTTGGGGAAAGCGATAACGTCGCGAATGGATTCGGCGCCGGTCATCATGGTGACAATGCGGTCCAGGCCGAACGCGATGCCGCCGTGCGGGGGCGCGCCGTACTGCAGGGCGTCGAGCAGGAAGCCGAATTTCTCGCGCGCTTCTTCCGGGCCGATTTTCAGAGCGCGGAACACCTTGCTCTGCACTTCCTCGCGGTGGATACGCACCGAGCCGCCGCCGATTTCCCAGCCGTTGAGCACCATGTCGTAGGCCTTGGCGAACGCCTTGCTGGGATCGGATTCCAGGAAGTCTTCGTGGCCGTCTTTGGGGCTGGTGAACGGATGGTGCGCGGCGGTGTAGCGGCCGTCTTCCTCGTCGTATTCGAACATGGGGAAGTCGACCACCCACAGGGGTTTCCATTCGGTGGAAGCCAGGCCGGTTTTCTTGCCGAATTCGCTGTGGCCGATCTTGACGCGCAGCGCGCCGATGGCATCGTTGACCACCTTGGCACGGTCGGCGCCAAAGAAGATGATGTCGCCGTCTTGCGCGCCGCTGCGCTTGATCAGTTCGGCCAGCGCGGCATCGTGCAGGTTCTTCACGATGGGCGACTGCAGGCCTTCGCGGCCCTTGGCCACGTCGTTGACCTTGATGTAGGCCAGGCCCTTGGCGCCATAGATGCCCACGAATTGCGTGTAGGCATCGATTTCGCTGCGCGAGAGTTCGGCGCCGCCCGGCACGCGCAAGGCAACCACGCGGCTGCCGGACGCCGTGGCGGCGGCCGCGAACACCTTGAAGTCCACGTCGCGCATGACGTCGGTGACATCGGTGAATTCCAGGTTCACGCGCAGGTCGGGTTTGTCGGAACCGTAGCGCTGCATGGCGTCGGTCCAGGTCATGAGGGGGAACGGCGCCGGCAGGTCGACGTTCTGCACCGTCTTGAAGACGTGGCGGATCATGTCCTCGAAAATCGCACGGATCTCGATCTCGTTCAGGAACGAGGTTTCGCAATCGATCTGGGTGAATTCGGGCTGGCGGTCGGCGCGCAAGTCTTCGTCGCGGAAGCACTTGGTGATTTGGTAGTAGCGGTCGAAGCCCGACACCATCAGCATCTGCTTGAACAACTGCGGCGATTGCGGCAGCGCGAAGAACTGGCCGGCGTTCACGCGCGAGGGCACCAGGTAGTCGCGCGCGCCTTCGGGCGTGCTCTTGGTGAGCATGGGGGTTTCGATATCGATGAAACCCAGCTGGTCCAGGAACTTGCGCACTTCGATCGACACGCGATAGCGCAGCATCAGGTTGCGCTGCATCTGCGGGCGGCGCAGGTCCAGCACGCGGTGCGTCAGGCGCGTGGTTTCCGACAGATTGTCGTCATCCAGCTGGAACGGCGGCGTGATCGAGGCGTTGAGGATCTCGACTTCTTTGCACAGCACTTCGATTTCGCCCGAAGCCAGCTCGGGGTTGGCCGTGCCCTCGGGACGCGGACGCACCAGGCCCGTGATGCGGATGCAGAACTCATTGCGCAGGCGCTCGGCGATGGCGAACGCTTCGTTGTCGGGATCGAACACGATCTGCGCCAGGCCCATGCGGTCGCGCAGGTCGATGAAGATGACCCCACCGTGGTCGCGGCGGCGGTTCACCCAGCCATACAGAGTGACAGTCTGGCCGAGATGATCGCGGCAAACCTCGCCGGTGTAGCAGGTACGCATTGCGGGATGACTCCTAGGTGCTGTGTTCAGCGTAAAAAAATTACGAATCGACGGTGGGAGCCGTCGGAATGGGGGCGGCAGCCGCGGCCACAGGGGCCGGCGGCACCACGACGCCCATGGAAACGATGTACTTCAGCGCGGCATCCACGCTCATTTGCAGTTCGACGACATGTTCGCGCGGCATCATCAGGAAAAACCCCGACGTGGGGTTCGGCGTGGTGGGCACATAGACGCTGACGTGGTCGCCCGGCAGGTAACCGGCGACTTCGCCGCCCGGCACGCCGGTCAGGAAGGCGATGGTCCAGGAACCGGCGCGCGGGTACTGCACCAGCACCGCCTGGCGGAACGCCTGGCCGTTGGGCGCCAGCACGGTGTCGCTGACCTGCTTGACCGAATTGTAGATGGAACGCACCAGCGGAATGCGGCCCAGCAAGGCTTCCCATTGTTCCAGCAGGGTGCGGCCCAGCAGGTTGGCGGCGAACATGCCGGTAAGCAGCACGACCGCGATCACCAGCACGAAGCGGAAGCCGGGAATGTCGATGCCCAGCAGCGATTGCGAGGACAGGAAGCTGGGCACGAAGCCTTCCAGGGTTGCCACCAGCAACCCCAGCACCCAGACCGTGATGACCAGGGGAACCCAGATCAGCAGCCCGGTGATGAAGTACTTCTTGACGACGCGCATGCGCATCTGCCCTGGCAGCTTCAGGACGCCGTGGACGACGTCGGCGCGGCGGCCGGGGCCGGCGCGGCAGCGGGCGCCGGCGTGGCGCTGTCGTTCTTAGCGCTGTCGTTCTTAGCGGTGTCGGAGCCGGATTTGGCGCTGTCCGGCTTGGCGGCGGCCTGTTTGCCCGAGCCGTTGCGGAAATCGGTCACGTACCAGCCGGAGCCCTTCAATTGGAAACCGGCGGCGGTCACCTGCTTGGAAAACGTGGCCTGGCCGCACTCGGGGCACACTGACAGCGGCGCATCGGAAAATTTTTGCAACACGTCTTTGGCATGGCCGCAGGCGCTGCATTTGTAGGCGTAGATAGGCATGGTTGGGAATTTCCAGGGGCACCGGCGCATCAAAAACCGCCGTTACACCACCCGCGGCATGCGGGCGGCGGCCTGGCGGCGCCGGATCCAATACGGGAAAGTGTTGAATTTTAGCGGTTTTTGCCAAAAATGCCGTGACCGCCCGGCTCGGCCCGCTGGAGGGACCAGCCCCGGCCATAGGCACGAACTCACGGCAGGGGCCGGCTTCGGGGCAGGGCACGCTGCCGCGAGCCCTGCTCCCGGTTCACATCTGGCGGCCCAGCGGCAACAGGAACATCGCGGCGGCCACCAGCGTGGGCAGCAGCGCCGACAGGAAAAGCCGCCCCGCCGAGATGGCCTCGTTGGGGAAATAGGGCCGCAAAATGGCGTAGCCAGCCGGGTTGGGCGCATTGGCGATCACCGTCAGGCCGCCGCCGGTAACGGCGCCCGCCACCAGCATGTAATGCCAAACCGGGTCCGTGCCCTCGACCAGCGAACCCAGGTAGGTCAGGGCGGCGTTGTCGGTAACGGCTGTCAGGGCGGCCGCGCCCCAGAACAGCACGGTGGGCTCCAGGCCGCCCAGCAAGTCTTGCAGCCACCATTTCTGCAGCCCGCCCAGCACCACCAGTCCGGCCAGGAAAAAGCCCACCATCAGGCCTTCGCGGATCAGCAGGCGGCTTTGGTGGCGCCGGTAGGCGTGCACATAGCCCATGAACATCATCATCAGGCCCAGGAACACCGCCGGATGATGGGCCGTCATGACCACGCCCACCAGGAACACCAGGTGCACCAATATGACCAGCGCCGGCACGGGCTCGCGCCGGGCGGGCGCGTCTTCGGCGGCATTGACGCCGCTGCCGGTGCCGATGCTGTGGCTGGTCAGCGCGTCGCGGCAGATCCAGGTCAGCACGGCGGCGTTGATGAACACGGCGACGGCGGCGCGCCAGCCGAAGTGCGTGGCCATGAAGGCCGAGTCCCAGCCGAAGGTGGATGCCACCATGAGCACCGGCGGCGCCGCGTAGGCGGTCAGGACGCCGCCAATGGAAACGTTGACGAACAATACGCCCAGCGCCAGGTACTTGAAGCGCGTGTGGCCCGCCACGCGGAAATATCCATCGCGCAGCAGAATGGCGGCCAGTGTCATCGCGGCCGGCTCGGTTATGAACGAGCCGCCCAGCGGCACCACGGACATCACCACGAAGAAAGTGGCCACGTCGCGGTGCACCGGTACCAGGCGCGCCAGGCCGCGCACCACCAGGCTCACCAGTTCCAGGATGGGCCGGCTGGCGGCCACCACCATGATCACGAACACGAAGAGCGGCTCGGTGAAATTGCGCGTGTCCATATACTCGATGGCGGTGGCGCTGCCGCGCAGCAGTGCCATGCATACGATCAGCACGAAGGCCCACACGCCGAAAACGGCCTCGACTTCGGACAGCAAGTGCCAACAGCCTGCATGCGGACCGTTGCGGTGCGCCAGGCGCGCGAAGATGGGAACCGAGAACGTGTGGATTACAGCCACCGCGAACAGCGCGGTGGCGATCAGTTCGATTGTGTCAGGCATCGGGTGTGCATTCCGGAACTTGTGCGGGCGCCAGGCGGGTTTGGGCCGTGCGGCGCCGACAGTAAAACTGTCGGACTATACCGCAGCGGGCCTGCGCGCACTGTGCCGCCGGACAGCAGGCACTGTGTCAACGCAGCAGGTGCGCGCCCTTTTCGGCGATCATGACAGTGGGTGAATTGGTATTGCCCGACGTGATGGTGGGCATGACGGACGCGTCGATGACGCGCAGGCCTTGCAGGCCGTGCACGCGCAGTTCCGGGTCTACCACGGCCAGGGCGTCCACGCCCATCTTGCAGGTGCCCACCGGGTGGAAAATGGTGGTGCCGATATCGCCCGCCGCCTGTGCCAGTTCATCGTCCGTCTGCAGGGCGCTGCCGGGCTTGTATTCTTCGGGCGCGTAGCGCTCCAGGGCCTGCTGCGAGACGATGCGCCGTGTCAGGCGCAGGCTTTCGGCGGCCACGCGGCGGTCGGCCTCGGTGGCCAGGTAGTTGCACAGGATCTCGGGGTGGTCGTCGGCCCGCGGGCTGGTAATGCGCACATGTCCGCGGCTGGTGGGCCGCAGGTTGCACACCGACGCGGTGAAGGCGGGAAACGCATGCAGCGGATCGCCGAATTTCTCCAGGGACAAGGGCTGCACGTGGTATTCCACATTGGCCCGGTCATGCTGGGGCCCGGAACGCGCGAAGGCCCCCAATTGCGAAGGCGCCATGCTGAGGGGGCCGCGGCGCCACAGGGCGTACTGGGCGCCCATCATGGCCTTGCCCCACAGGGTGCCGGCAATGGCATTCAGCGTCTTGGCCCCCGTCACGCGGAAAATCATGCGCAATTGCAGGTGGTCTTGCAGGTTCTCGCCCACGCCGGGCAGATCATGCACCACCGGCACGCCGCGCGCCTGCAGCAGCGCGGCCGGCCCCACGCCCGACACCTGCAGCAACTGCGGCGACCCGATGGCCCCGGCGGCCAGGATGACCTCGGCGCGCGCGCGGGCCACTCGTTCACTGCCGTCGTCCAGCTGGAACGCCACGCCGTCGGCGCGGCGGTTCTGGAAGACAATGCGCGACACGCGCGCGCCCGTCATGACTCGCAGGTTGGGCCGGCCGCGCGCCGGTTTCAGGAAAGCGCTGGCCGCGCTCCAGCGCACGCCGCGGCGCTGATTCACCTCGAAGTAATCGCAGCCCTCGTTGTCGCCCTGGTTGAAATCCGACACCGACGGAATGCCGGCCTGTTGCGCGGCCGCCCGGAAGGCATCGAGCAGATCCCACGACAGGCGCTGCCGTTCGACCCGCCATTCACCGCCCGCGCCGTGGAACTCGCTGGCGCCGGCATGGTGGTCTTCGCAGCGCTTGAAGAACGGCAGCACGTCGTCCCAGCCCCAACCGGCATTGCCCAGCGAGGCCCAGCCGTCGTAATCGGCGCGCTGGCCCCGCATGTAGATCATGCCGTTGATGGACGAACTGCCGCCCAGCACGCGGCCGCGCGGATATCCCAGGCTGCGGCCGTTCAGGCCGGGGTCGGGATGAGTGCGGTAGCACCAGTCGGTGCGCGGATTACCGATGCAATACAAGTAGCCTACGGGGATATGGATCCAGTGCCAGTTGTCGCGGCCGCCGGCTTCAAGCAGCAATACGCGCTTGCCGGCGTCGGCCGACAGGCGGTTGGCCAGCAGGCAGCCGGCAGAGCCCGCGCCCACGATGATGTAATCGAACACCAGATCATTGCTGCCAGGGTCGGCGGACATGCACGTGTCTCCTTGGAACGCCGGCCTTGTGCGGCCGGTCGATGGTGCTGCGTTATAGAACACAACCGTTCCGGAAGGCTACCCGGAATCGCCCCGCCGCGACGCGCGCGCCCGGCCGCCGCACCCGCCCGGTGCAGGCCTGAGACGAGACGTAACAGGGGTTGAAAGATCAGAGCGTAGCATTGATGATCGTGTTCAGTTTCTCGTCAGCAACGTGCCCGGCCCCGTTGTTGCAGGGCCGGCGGCATGCCCTCCGGAGACCACCATGTCCGCGACTCGTCTCGCTTCCCCGTCGTTTTTCATCGCGCGGCGCCAGGCACTGGCTGCGCTGGCCGCCGCCGCAGCCGTGGCCGCCGCGCCCACCTGGGCGCAGACCGATCCGGTCAGACTGGACGTGCCTTTTGTTCCCACCCCCGAAGACGCCGTGGCCAGGATGCTGGAAATGGGCGACGTGGGCCCGGAAGACACCGTGATCGACCTGGGGTCGGGCGACGGGCGCATTGCCATCGCGGCGGTGCGCGACCGCAAGGCCCGCCAGGCCACCGGCATCGACATCGACCCCGAACGCATTGCCGAGGCCCGCGGCAACGCCAAGAAAGCCGGCGTGCAGGACCGCGTGCGCTTCGTGCAGCAGAACCTCTTCGAAACCGACATCTCGAAGGCCACGGTGCTGACCATGTACCTGCTGCCCGATGTGAACCTGAAGCTGCGGCCGCGCATTCTCAGCGACCTGGCACCGGGCACGCGGGTGGTATCGCATGCCTTCACCATGGACGACTGGGAAAGCGACGACTACCAAAGCGTGGACGGCCGCTCGCTGTACCTGTGGATCGTGCCCGCCAAGGTGGCGGGCACCTGGCAGATCGAGCATCCCGGCGGACCGATCACGGTGCAGATGTCGCAGCATTTCCAGAAGGTGACGGCCACGGCGCGCCGCCACGACGCGCAACTGGGCGTGTCGCAGGCACTGCTGCGCGGCGACCGCCTGCGCCTGGTGCTGGATGACGGCGGCAAGCCCATGGAGTTCGTCGGCCAGGTGCGCGGCGATACCCTGGTGGCGCTAGCCTCGACCGGCGCCGAACAAGGCTGGCAGGCCACCCGGAAATCGCCATGAGCCCGGCGCCATCCGCCGGCCAGCCCGCCGGCCTGTCGGTGCTGGACGCGGTGGCCGTGCTGGTGGGCGTGGTCATCGGCATAGGCATTTTCGGCTTTCCGCCGCTGGTGGCGCAGCACGCCAGTTCGCCCGCCATGTACATCCTGCTGTGGCTGGCCGGCGGCGGCGTGATGCTGCTGGGCGCGCTGTGCTATGCCGAACTGGGATCCGCGTACCCCGATTCCGGCGGGGAATACCGTTATCTGCGCCTGGCCTGGGGGCCACGCATCGGCCTGATGTTTGCCTGGGCGCGCTGCGCCGTGATCCAGACCGGCGCCATTGCCGCCGTGGCGTTCATTTATGGCGACTATGCCCAGCAGTTGATCGACCTGGGCCGGCACGGGCCGGCCATCCACGCCGCGCTGGCGGTGGTGCTGCTGACGGCGCTGAACATTGCCGGCACCCAGCCCACCAAACGCATCCAGCTGGTGTTCACCGGCCTGACCGTGATTGCCCTGCTGTCGGTGGTGGCGGCGGGCATGCTGGCGGGCGGCGCACCGGAACAGGCGCCGGCGGCCACGGCGCCCGCGCCCGGCAGCATGGCCAGCATGCTGGGCCTGGGCATGGTGTATGTGTTGCTGACCTACGGCGGCTGGAACGAAGCGGCCTACCTGTCGGGCGAACTGCGCGACCCGGCCCGCAACGTCAGCCGCGTGCTGCTGATCGGCACAGCCGCGATCACCGCCATCTACCTGCTGACCAACCTGGCCCTGCTGCACATTTTCGGCCTGGACGGGTTGCGCCAGGCCAGCGCGGTGGGCGCGGACGTCATGCAGATTGCCGCCGGCCCGCACGCCGCGGTGCTGCTCAGCCTGCTGATCTGCTGCACCGCGCTCAGCACCATCAATGGCACCATCATGACGGGCGCGCGGGTGTATGTAGCGCTGGGCGACGACGTACCGCCGCTGCGGCGGCTGGGCGGATGGTCGGCGCGCGGACAGGCGCCCGCGACGGCCCTGGTGGCGCAAGGCGCCATTACCCTGGCCCTGGTGGGGTTCGGCGCGCTGGCCGATAACGGCGTGGAAGCGATGGTGGCCTATACCGCACCCGTATTCTGGTTTTTCATGATGCTGGTGGCCGCGGCCGTGTGGCGGCTGCGCCAGCTGGATCCGCAGCGCCCCCGGCCGTTCAGCGTGCCGCTGTACCCGCTGACGCCGCTGCTGTTCGCGCTGAGCTGCGCCGGGCTGGTATGGTCCAGCGCACGCTATGCCGGCCTGGGCGCCCTGCTGGGCATTGCCGTGCTGGCCGCCGGGCTGCCGCTATG
>NZ_JAJMLX010000177.1 GCF_020991325.1 Bordetella petrii
ACTGGGGCCAGCAGGCCCGGCATGGCGCAGGCCGCCCAGGCCAGCCATGCCAGCCGCCCGGCCGCGGGCCGGGGAGCCCACGCGTGTAAAAAGGCGCCTACCTTGTGCTGCTGATCCGGTTCCACCTTGCTCATTCCCTTCATGCGGTTCATCGATACGCCGTATGCCGGACCAGCAATGCGAAAAGGGACAAGCGGAATTGAAACAAGATAAAACGGCTATGGCCGGCGTTCCTATGGCGCCCGGGCGGCAACCGTCACCCAGTACGGCGTGCGCTGCACGATGCGCACCGGCAGGGTTTCGCGCACCACCGCCAGTACGTGGTCGGTATCGTCCAGGCGGAATACGCCCGATACCCGCAATCCGGCCACCTGGGGATCGGTGCGGATAAAACCTGGCCGGTAGCGCGATAGCTCGGCCATGAACGCATCCAGCCGCATGTCGTCGGCCTGCAGGGTGCCGCGCGTCCAGCCCGGAGGCTCGATGCCCGCCGTGCCGGGCGCCCGCCCGATGGGCCCGGCCGCCTCGAAGGCCGCGCCGCTAAACCGGATTTGCTGGCCCGCGCCGACGATCTTGCGCGCGCCGCCATCGCGCAGAGTGATCTCCACCCGGTGCTCCAGCACCGACAACTGGGTGCCAGCCTGCCCGCCTTCCAGTTGCCGGACGGTAAAGCGGGTACCCAGCGCGCGCAGCCGGCCCTGGTCCGTGTCGATCAGGAACGGCCGCGCCATGCCCTGAATGTCGGGCGCCGTCTGCACATAGATCTCGCCGCGCCGCAGGCGCACCGCGCGGGCGTCGCCGGAATAAAGCACATCTACATCGGTGCCCGTATTCATCTGCACCCGGCTGCCGTCGGCCAGCACGATCTTGCGGCTTTCGCCCACGGCGGTGCGATAAGTGCCCGCGCTGCCCCATGGGCCATGGCGATACGCCAGCCACGCGGCCGGCAGCGCCACGCCCAGCGCGGCCAGTGCCTTGATGACCGCGCGCCGGTTCACGCCGGCCTGGCGTGTCAGCACGGGCACGCCCAGTTCTGGCGGCACCGCGCCGAACCACTGGCTCAGGCGTTCGGCGCGCTGCCAGGCCAGTTCGCGGTCGGGGCTGGCTTGCCGCCAGCGCTGGAAGTCCGCGTAGTCCTGCGGTCCGGCTTCGCCCGAATGCAGCAGTACCAGCCAGCGCGCCGCTTCGCGCACCACGGCACTATCCAGGGAAGCCGAAGATTCCAGCACGGGCACGGTCGCCTACTCCATCAACGCCAGGCACAGTTCGAAACCCTGCGCCATGTAACGCTTGACCGTGCGGTCGCTCATCCGCAGGCGGGCGGCGATTTGCGCGTAGGTCAAACCTTCCAGCTGCGACAGCACGAAAACCTCGCGCGCCCTGGGGGCCAGGCCGGACAGCATGGCGTCCAGTTGCTGCAGCGTCTGCCGTACGGCCAGCAGGTTCTCGGGCGATGCCACCGTTGCCGCGGGCAGCGTGGCCAGGGTTTCCAGCCAGGCCTGTTCCAGCGTCCGCCGGCGCCAATGGTCGTGCAGCAGGCCGCGCGCAATAATGGTCAGGTAAGCCCGCGGCTCGCGCACGTGCGCCGCCTCGTCCGGCTTGCGCAGCACCCGCAGGAAAGTGTCCTGCACCAGGTCGGCCGCGTCGTCGCCGCAATTCAGCCGGCGCCGCAGCCACTGGTAAAGCCAGGCATGATTGTTTTCGTAAAGGCTGCGAACGGTAGTAGACATGCGGGAACGCCCCGGCGCGACGTACAGGCAGACAAAAGATCCGCGCGTCCGCTGGCGGCGCGGACGGCGATGAGTTCGCCGCAGATAATACCAAGAATTATTCTTATTTGTTGTGCGCGACAGTTGTATCATCGAGCCGGTACGGCAGTGATTCCAAGTCCATACTCGCTCTGTGTCTTGCATTCCATGGGAAGCGCGTTCATGACTGACTCATCTTCTGCGTCGCAGGTCCGTCCGTTGCTGATCGATGACATCACCGTCATCGACAACGCCAAAGTCAAGAAAGCCGTTACCGCCGCCGCGCTGGGCAACGCGATGGAATGGTTCGATTTCGGCGTCTACGGGTTCGTAGCCTTTGCCCTGGGCAAGGTGTTCTTTCCCGACGCATCGCCCGCCGTACAAACCATCGCCGCCCTGGGCACCTTTTCGGTGCCCTTTTTAGTGCGGCCGCTGGGCGGCGTGTTCTTCGGCGTCATGGGCGACCGCTACGGCCGGCAGAAGGTGCTGTCGCTCACCATCATCATCATGGCGCTCAGCACGTTCTGCATCGGGCTGATCCCGTCGTACGCGGCCATCGGCCTGTGGGCGCCCGTTCTGCTGCTGCTGTGCAAGCTTGCCCAGGGCTTTTCGGTGGGCGGCGAATATACGGGTGCCGCCGTCTTCGTGGCCGAATACGCGCCAGACCGGCAGCGCGGTTTCCTGGGCAGTTGGCTCGATTTCGGCTCCATCGCCGGTTTCGTGCTGGGCGCCGGCATGGTGGTGGTGCTGCAGACCATCATGGCCGAACAGGCCTTCCTGGACTGGGGCTGGCGCGTGCCGTTCTTCGTGGCCGGGCCCCTGGGGCTGCTGGGCCTGTACCTGCGCCATGCGGCCGAAGAAACGCCCGCCTTCACCGAGCAACTGGCGAAAATGGACAAGGAAGACCGCGACGCCGTGCAAGAACGGCCCACCGTGTCGTTCCGCGAGATCTTCTCCAAGTACCGCAAGTCGTTGCTGGTTTGCATAGGCATGGTTCTGGTCACCAACATCACCTACTACATGCTGCTGACCTACATGCCCACGTATCTTTCCAGCAGCCTGGGATATTCCGAAGAACACGGCGTGCTGATCATCGTGGTAGTGATGATAGGCATGCTGTTCGTGCAGCCGCTGGTGGGCTTTGCCAGCGACAAGGTCGGCCGCAAGCCGTTCCTGCTGGTGGGCAGCATCGGCCTGCTGCTGCTGTCGGTGCCGGCCTTCCGTTTCGTGGGCAGCGACAACACCGGGCTTATTTTCCTGGGCCTGCTATTCATCGCCGTGCTGCTGAACTGCCTGACGGGCGTCATGGCATCCACGCTGCCCGCGCTGTTTCCCACGCGCATACGCTACAGCGCGCTGGCCAGCTCATTCAACATCGCCATCATCGTGGCCGGCCTGACGCCCACCGTTTCCGCCTGGCTGGTGGAAGGAAGCGGCAACCTGATGATGCCGGCCTACTACCTGATGGTGGCCGCGGCCATCGGCCTGGTCACGTCGTTCTTCCTGCCCGAGACCGCCAACCGGCCGCTGCGCGGCGACACCCCCACCGCGTCCGACCCGCGCGAAGCCAAGGCCCTGCTGCAACAGGCCTACGACCACATCGAACAAACCCTGGAAAACGTCGAAGCCGAAATCGAAGTCATGGAAACGCAACTGGCGGAACTGAAAGAACGCCGCCAGCGCCTGGCGGACCGGCATCCGGGCATCGATTAGCGAGCCAGCGGCGGCGCGCCGCTGCTAGCGCAGGAACGCCTCGACGGCTTTGTCGAACGCGGCGGGCTGGTCCAGCATAATGAAGTGAAAGCTGTCGTCGATACGCTGGTACGTAACCGCCGGCACCGGCCCGTACAGGCTGCGGTACCAGGCATCCACCCGCTCTGGCCCAATGCCGTAGGCCGGATCGTGGGAATAGATGACCAAGGTGGGCGCCGCCACCTTGGCAAGTTCGGGCCGCAGGTCGGTCACCATCAGTTCATACGTCGCCCTGGCGAATACCTGGCGGTCGGAATCCCGGGCCATTTGCACCAGGGCCGGACGGGCCGACTCGGTCTTGACCAGCCGTGCAATCGCCGCCTCTTGCATGGCGGCCAGTTGTTCGGGGCTGGCATCCAGCATGGCCGATTCCGCCGCCTTGGCCTGCGCCTGCATCGACTCGGCGGTTGCGGACGGGTTCATCAGCAGGCTGTAGAAGGGCAATGCGTCCACCACCACCACGCGGCCCACCTGCCCGGCATGGCGCGCGCCCAGCATCAGGGCAATGGCGCCGCCCAGCGAATGGCCCACGACGGCAGGCGCCTGCAGCCCCTGGGCAGCAATGTAATCGGCCAGCGCATCGGCCACCGGCTCGATGACGGGGCCCTGCGCATTGGCGCCAGCGGGCACGCCGGCGAAGCCCGCGATCTGCACCAGGTGCAGGCGGTGGGTTTGCGCCAGCCCGGCCGCCAGGCCGCGCCAGACCTCGCGCGAGGAACCCAGGCCGGGAACAAGAATGACATCGGGGCCCTGGCCCTCGACGGTTACCGTGAAACGCGACGGCGGGCTGGGCGCGGCCGCGGACGGACCGCACAAGGCGAACAGGGCAAAGGCCGACAAGGCCGCGATCAGTTTTTGTACAGACATGGCTACCGGGGATACAACCGATGAGCCCGCCATTATCGCGGAAGTTGCGGCCATGCTGCCCGACCGCTCGCCCCCTGCATTGTCAGGGAATCTTGATATTGCGCTCGCGCGCCACTTTCTCGTAGCGTTTCCGCTCGGCATCCAGAAACGCGGCAAAGGCCTTCGGGCCATTGCCTATAGGCTCTACGCCCTGGGCCAGCAGCATCTTGCGCGTATCTTCCTGGCGCAATACGCCATCGATGGCGTCCGCCAGTTCCGACACTGTTGCAGGGGGGGTTGCCGCCGGCACATACACCCCCATCCAGTTGGTGTACCGATAACCTTCAAAACCATCGATTTCCGCCATGGCGGGCACATCGGGCATGGCGCTGGAGCGCTTTTCCCCGGTCACGGCCAGTATCTTCAACTTGCCGCTTTTCTGGTGCGCCACGGTAGGCGGCATACCGACTATGCCCACCGGAATCTGATTGCCCAGCAAATCGGCCAGCGCGGGGGCGGCACCCTTGTAGGGAACATGCAGAATGGACACATTGGCGATCATATTGATCGATTCCCCCGCGAAATGCATGGAACTGCCGTTGCCGGGGGTGCCGTATGAAAACGCCTTCGGGTCGGCACGGGCCTGCTCCAGCAGTTCGGCCATGCTGTCGGCCTTGACGGCCGGATGCGCCGCCACCACCAGCGGGGTTTCGCCCGCCAAAGTGACAGGCGCCAGGTCGCGCTGCGTATCGTAGGGCATTTTCTGGCCGGCAATCGCGCTGACCAGTACCTCGGCGGGCGACGCCACCAGCAGGGTATAGCCGTCGGGCTCGCTTTTTACCACCGCGTCGGCGCCTATCGCGCCCGACGCGCCGGATCGATTCTCGACGACGAAACTCTGGCCGGTCTTCTTGGCCAATTGCTGCGCCAGGACGCGCGTGACGAAGTCCAGCCCGCCTCCGGCCGGGTACGCCACAATCATGCGCACAGGCCGGTCAGGCCATTCAGCTGCCTGTGCCTCCAGGGGATGGATCAGGCCGGTTGCCAATATGGCCAGCGGCACCGCTTGCTTCCAAGTTTTCATGGCTGTCTCCTCTTGTAATGGTGGCGCCGTGCCAGGCAGGCGCTACTGGAAGTCGGCGGCGCATCCCGGGGCCGGTGTAAAGCCCAGGTCGCCGCGGGCGATCACCGCATCCCGTCCGCCATTGGCCTGCAGCAACTCGGCCTGCCGCGCCTTGGCGCGGCGGTCCACTTCGTCCGGGTCGCACAGCGCGTACAGGCGGTCGCGGCATTCGGCCAGCACGCCCGCGTGGGCCGGGTCGCCGCTGAGGTCCGTGGTTTCTTCAGGGTCGGCCGCCAAGTCGAACAACTGCGCCGGATAGGCCGCGTAATGCACGTACTTGTAGTTGTCCATGCGGATCGCGAAAGCCCCGGTCGTCGATCCCATGCCGTGGTACTCAGACAGCACCGTGCGTTGCGGCACCTGCCCCTGGGCAATGTCCAGAAGATTGACCCCGGGATGCCCGTCTCGCACGGCGTTGAAATCCACCCCCGCGCTTTCGACAATGGTGGGAAAGCAGTCCACATGGCTGACCGGGGTGCCAACCTCAGTGCCGGCCTCGATGCCCGGCCCCCTCATGATGAGCGGCACGCCGGCGATTTCCTCGTACATCGTCGACTTGCCCCACAGGCCGCGCGCGCCCAGGTTATCGCCGTGGTCGCTGGTGTAGATGACGCGCGTGTCCGCGGCCAGGCCGGTCTCGTCCAGCGTGCGCAGCACTTTCCCGATGTTGTCGTCCAGGAAGGAAACCAGCCCGAAGTATCCCGCCAGGGCGCGCTTCACATCGCGATCCGACTCGAAATAGTCGTCGTAGCAGAAGCTGTGCGCGTAGTCGCGCAAGTAAGGGTGGTTGGGCCGCTGCTCGCGGGCGTACAGCTTGGGCAGCGGCAGGTCCTGTTCCCAATATGGGTAATAGTGTTCGGGCGGCGCTGTCAGGGGAAAATGCGGCGCGACGAACGACACAAACAGCACCCACGGCCGCTGGCGCGCCTGCGCGCCTTGCTCGCGCAGCCACACCTGCGCCCGCGAACAGATCTCGCGATCGTAAAAGGTGTACGGCGTTTCGCCAGGCCCGGCCATGGCGGCCATTTTCTTGGCGCCGCCACGGCGCGGCAGATCCGACCGGATCAGGCCCATCAGGTCCCCCTTGCCTTCGAGAATGTGCATGGGCACCTGCTCTTCACTGAAACCGTGGTCTTCTCCCGCCGTGCGGAAATGCAGCTTGCCTATCGACACGACATCATGCCCGCGGTCGCGCAGCACATGGTGCCAGCTGGGAATGCTGCCATCGTAGGCATCGGCGTTATCCCAGAAACCAATCTGGTGTATGTACTTTCCGCAAGCAAACCCCGCGCGAGCCGGAATGCACACCGGACTGGTCGTATACGCGCCGGTGAAGCGCGCGCCCTGCCTGGCCAACGCGTCCAGATTGGGGGTCTTCACGATAGGATGCCCGGCACATCCCATTACCTTGGGATTGTGTTCATCGGACATAATGACGACGAGGTTGGCCGGTTTCACGTGCTGTCTCCTGGTTATCTACTCTATTACTATATAGTATTAGTGAAATATGAATCGAGATCAAGCCCCTTTGGGCGCGGACCTGCGTCGCCGCCTGGAACGCTTTGTTCGGCCCGGCATGCCGAAGTACGTTGCGCTGCACGATGCCATTGCCGCCGCGGTTGCCACGGGAGACTGGGCGCCCGGCCTGCGCCTGCCCACCGAGATGGAATGGGCCCAGGAACTGCCGCTCAGCCTGGGTACCATCCAGCGTGCCCTGCGCATGCTGGTTGAAGAAGGCATCATCATGCGGCAGCAGGGCAGCGGCACATTCGTGGCCGACCGCGGCGATGGCTCCATGCACGCCCCCCTGCATTGCCGCTTCGTCGATGACGACGGCACCGGATATTTACCCGTGTATCCCAAAATCGTCGACCGTTATGCAGCCCCCGACGGGCAATGGACACAGCATCTGCGCTGCATGCAGGCGCTGTGCATCGAACGCGTGCTATCCATAGGCAATGAGTTTTCGGTGTATTCGCGGTTCTATGTCGATGCGGATCGCCTGCCGGCGTTTCGCGACCTGCCCCTGAAGAAGCTGGCCACCTTGAACTTCAAGGAACTGATCCTGCGCGAAACCTCGCAGCCTATCGGGCGCATCGACCAGTACCTGTCCGTCAACAAGTTCGAGGCGCCGGTCTGCCGCAGCCTGGGCGTGCGCGCCGGCACCGTGGGCCAGCAACTGACCATCCAGGCGTATGTGGGGCGAAACAGCCCGATCTACTACCAGGTACTGGCGATTCCGGCCAATAACCGCGTCCTGCACCTGATAAGCGATGGCCGCGAGCAAGGGCCTTCGTTCAGGGCGGATCGCCTGGGCGCCACATAGAAAAGCAGCCGGCCATGCCGGTTCGTGCCACTCATCCAACCGGCATGACGCTTCGTCATGCGCCGCTTGTTCGGTAAGTATCCCGGGTTCTAATCTGGCGCACCGCTTAATCAGTGCACAGCAAGATGCCCAAGCAAGCCCCGCCCGCCGGTTTTCGCCTGTCCCGAATCGCGCTGTTGCTGCAGGCCGGCGCATCCAGTCTGAGCCTGTTCGCGCCGCCGGTGCATGCTCAGTCAAACACAGCGTTGAACTATGATTTCCGCGGCGCCGATGGAACATGCTGCTCCGGCGGCAGCGATCCCGACAACGGCCACGATGGCCAATGGGGCCAGCGCGATTTCATCCAGCACGACAGCAACCAGCAGATTCAGGCCAGCAATCCGGGCCAGGCGGGCATACTTATCGACGTCAGCGGCGGGGCCGGAGGCAATGGCCAGGATGCCCCGGCCGACCGCAGCCATTGGGGCGGCAACGGCGGCGGCGGGCGCAATATCGATTACACCCTGTCCGGCAGCACGGTCACGTCCAGCGCGCGCGGCATCGACCTTTATTCCACGGGCGGCCATGGCGGCATGTGGGCCAATGCCTCGGGCCCCAATGGCGGCTACGGCATCGGCGGCGACGGCAACCTGGCGCGCATCACGCTGACAGACACCACTGTCAGCGGCCTGGGTTTTGGCATCGCAGTGCAGTCCTGGGGCGGCGGCGGCAGCGACAGTGCCATCGCAGGCGGGTTCGGCGGGGAACGCGACGCCGGGCATGGCGGCAATGCCGGAGAAGCCACCGTCAACCTGCAAGGCAATAGCTCGGTTACCGCGCGCGGCCCGGGTTCCGCCGACGTCAGCGCCGCGGTGGGCCTGATTTCTTCGGCCGGCAGCGGCGGCACGGGGCAGCACAGCGGCGATTTTGGCGGCCATAGCAATGCGGGCAATGGCGGCAGTGCATCCGCGATCAGCTTCTCGTCCTCGGCGGGCTCTGCCGTGGTCAGCCAGGGCGATGGAGTGTATGGGGTGGTGGCGCGCTCCCTGGGGGGCAGCGCCGCGCAGGACAATCCGGCCGACATCCGGGCAGGCACGGGCGGCGGCGCTGGCGCGGTCACCATCGCCAACGGCGGTTCGATCACCACGTCGGGCAATCGCGCCATCGGCATCTATGCGCTCAGCCAGGGCGGAAACGGTGGCAATGGCGGCGATGGCAGTTGGTCGTACGGCCATGATGGCGGCGCGGGCGGTTACGCGGGTTCAGTATCCATCAGCAATACCGGCGCCATCAATACCGGCTCGGCCGGCACGGTGGGCGCCAAGGGCATCGTCGCCAGCGTGCTGGGCTTCCTGCTCGCCCCGTACTTCAGCAGGCTGCTCCGCTTCTACCCGCCCGTCCTCACCGGCACCGTGATCACCCTGATAGGCGTCTCGCTGCTCCCGGTGGCCTTCCGCTGGGCCCAGGGCGGCAACGCCGCGGCCCACGACTACGGTTCGATGAAGAACATCGGCATGGCCGCGCTCACCCTGGTGATCGCCCTCGCCCAGCGCAGGCTGCTGCGCGGCTTCCTCCAGCAGATCGCGATCCTGCTCGGACTGGTCGTCGGCACCCTGGTCGCCGTGCCGTTCCACATGACCAGCCTGGACGCGATCCGCGGCGCGGACGCGGTCGGCTTCCCCACCCCGTTCCACTTCGGCGCCCCGCACTTCGAGGCCGCCGCCATCGTCTCGATGTGCATCGTGATGCTGGTCTGCATGACCGAGTCGACCGCCGACATGCTGGCGCTCGGCAAGATCGTCGGACGGCCCGCCGACGAGCGGACCATCGAGGGCGGACTGCGTGCCGACACCCTCGG
>NZ_JAJMLX010000178.1 GCF_020991325.1 Bordetella petrii
GCTGGCGGCGCGCGGCTGGCAAGTGGACTACCTGGCGGTGCGCCGCCAGCGCGACCTGCAAATGCCCAGCGTGGCCGAGGTCGCGGCGGGCGAACCGCTGGTGGCGCTGGCCGCGGCGAAACTGGGTTCGACCCGCCTGATCGACAATCTGGAACTGTAAGGCCGGCGCATCGCGGCTTGTCTGGTGTGACGGGGAAATCCTGTCATTTTTGACAGCTACTTGCCAGCAGGTTGCTCTGGCAGACTCTTTTGCAACTTGACGATGCAAGAGAATCATTCATGCCGGATCTCATCTCGCCCGCGGGCTCGCCCGCCATGGCCAGGCTGACACCGCGCGAGCGGCAGATTGTGCAGTACCTGGCCGCCGGCAAACCCAACAAAGTCGTGGCCATCGACCTGGGCATTTCCTTGCGCACCGCCGAAGCGCACCGCGCCCGCATCTTCCGCAAGCTGGGAGTACGCAATACGCTGGAACTGGCCTGCCGGCTGTGCCGGCATGGCGGGGGTCAGTCGGACCCTAGTTCATGAGTAATGCTTGCCACTTCGTGCTTTAGCAGTCCGGCGATTTCCCTGCGGCGCTCCAGGTTCATGCGCCCATAATGCGCGGCCACGCTGACGGCAGCCACCGGCCGCCTGGCCAGGTAAATCGTGACTCCCACTCCATACATGCCCTTGAGCAAATGGCCGGGGTTGAAGGCGTATCCGCGCTGGCGCGCATCGTGCACGGCCTGCGTGAGCACATCGGCGCTTACCGCGGGGTAGGGGGCCAACCGCCCTGCATTGCGGCGTATGACATTGTGCACTTCTTCATCTTCCAGGGCCGCCAGCAGCGCCAGGCTGCCTGATCCCACACCCAGCGGCCGGCGGGTACCCACGTTCTGTGTCAGTACCTTCACCGGGAAGGCTCCTTCCTTGCGGTCGATGCATACCGCATCCAGGCCGCTGCGGATGGTCAGCATGACCGTATCGCCCGTGGTTTGCGCCAGCCGTTCCAGCGACGGCCGGGTTACGGCCCGCAGATCCAGCCGGTTGGCGGCGCGTTCACCCAATGACAGGAATTCCAGCCCCAGGTAATAGACGCGGCTGCCGGCGCCTTGTTCGACGAAGCCTTCGTTGGTCAGGGATTTAAGCAGCCGGTGCAGCGTGCCCTTGCTGAGCCCGCTCTGGGCCTGCAGGTCGGAAAACCGCATGCCCGAGGATGATGCATTGAAGGACAGCATGCGCAGGATGTCCAACGCGCGCTTGACGCTCTGGACCGTATCCGCGGCGCCATGTTGTTGGATGGTGCGCCCCATTTTTGTCTCCCGTGGCCGGTTTTGCATGCCGGTACTGGAGTCCCGTCTGGCGGAACTTTTGGGCAGTGTACGCGTTTTTCGCCACCCGGGCCGTTAGATTCCTTTCCGCTGGCCGCCAATCCGGAAAGGCGGCAATTCTGGTGGAGGATCAATGGACAATCAACGGGTTCCCTATGACTGGAGCCGAGGCCTGTGGCGCGATACCGTGGAGCCCGCGTTTCTGGACCGCCTGCGCCAGGCGGTGGCCGCCGAGGTGCTGCCCCACGCGGACGAGATTGACCGCCAGGACGTCTATCCGGTCGAGGTGATCAAGGCGTTGGCGGCGCGCGGCTATACCAGCCTGACACTGCCTTCCGAATGGAGAGGGGGCGCCAGCGGCTACGGGCCGTGCGCGGCCTTGTTCGAAGAGGCCTCGTATGCCAGTGCCGCCGTCGGCATCAGCCTGATTACGATCCTGCAGGCGCAGAACCTGATCCAGGCATTCGGGCAGGAATCGTTGAAAGCAGCCGTGCTGCCCGAGTTCCGGCAGGGCTTGATTACGTCTTATGCGCTGACGGAGGCGAACCACGGCAGCGACATCCGCAGCCTGGACACGAAGGCGGTGCGCACGGCGGACGGATGGCGCCTGAACGGGCGGAAGTCGTTTATTACGTCGGGATCCGCGGCCGAGGCCTACATCATCTTGGCGCAGACCGACGTGGGCGTGTCTACCTTCTTTGTGCGCGCCAATATGCCTGGGGTGTCCACCGAACAAGGCCCCAGCGCCAGTACCTTTGGCCTGCGCAACGGCCCGCACGTGGATCTGGTGCTGGACGATGCACGAGTACCGGCTGACCATCTTGTGGGCCAGGAAGGCAAGGGCGTGCGGCAAGCCGTGACGGTGCTGGATTTCTCGCGCACCATGGCCGCGGCCATCAGCATAGGCATCGCGCGCGCGGCGTTCGACCGCGCCCTGGACTTTGCCGCCAGCCGGGTGGCTTTCGATACCACTGTCCTGCAGTTCCAGGGCATTCAGTGGTACTTCGCCGATATGCTGGCTGAAATCGACGCGGCGCGGTTGCTGGTATATGACGCGTGCAAGGCGCTGGATGAGCACCGCGACATCGCCCGCCATGCCAGCCAGGCAAAACTGCTGGCCAGCCGCGTGGCCACGCGTACCGCGGAACAGGCCGTACAGATCTGCGGCGCCTATGGCGTAACCGAAAGCGCGCCCTTCGGGCGTTATCTGCGCGACGCCAAGGCCTATGAAATTGCCGGCGGCTCGTCCGAGATCTTGAAGAACACACTGGGCAAGCATCTGCTGAAGTTTGTGGCGGCTCGTTCGGACATGGGGCAGCCATGATCACGGACCTGCTCTACGCGCATGCCGCGAAGTCTCCCGGCCAGCCGTTCCTGGTGGTTGACGGCCGGGAGTACAGCTATTCGGATATGGCCAGGCTGGTGTCGGCCGTGGCCAGGCATCTGCATGGGCACGGTGTGCGGCCCGGCAGCCGCGTGGCCATGCTGTGCGGAAACCGGCCGGCGTTCCTGGCGGCGTGGTTCGCCATCGGTGAACTGGGGGCGGTGGCCGTGCCGTTGAACACCGGCCTGAAGGGCGACGGGCTGCGCTACATCCTGGCGCAAAGCGGCTCTGTTGCCTTGCTGATCGAACCAGCCCTGCTGCAAGCCTTGTCGGCCGACCTGGACGCGATGGAGTCCTGCCCGCAGTGCCTGGAGATCGGCGACTGGCTGGAGGCGATTCCGCAACAGCATGTGCCGCGCTGGTTGGACAGGCCAGCGCCTGCGCCCATGGCGGCCAACAGCATCCTGTACACATCGGGCACCACCGGCCTGCCCAAGGGCGCGGTGCTGCCGCACTCGGCCTACCAGGCAGCGGGCCGCGATATGGCGCGTTCGTTGGGGCTGGCGGCGCGAGACAGGATCATGGTGTTCCTGCCCCTGTTCCATGCCAACCCGCAAATGTATGCCGTGGCCTCAGCCCTGCACACGGGAGCCACGCTGGTGTTGCGGCCGCGCTTTTCCGCCAGTGCATTCTTCGATGATGCGGTGCGCTTCCAGGCCACCGGATTCACCTATGTGGGTACTGTCCTGGCCATTCTGGACAAACAGCACCCTGGCAAGCACACCGGCCATGGCCTGCGCTGGGGCGTGGGCGGCGGGGCCCCGGAGCGGGTCTGGCGCGATATTGCGCCGCGCTTCGGCTTCGCGGTGTGCGAGCTGTATGGCATGACGGAAACCGGCGGCTGGGTCAGCATGAACACGGCCGGCGCCACACGGATGGGCACGGTGGGGCGTGCCCGCCCCGGCGTAACGCTGGCGGTACGGGACGAGCGCGGCAGCGACGTACCGCAGGGCACGCAGGGCGAGATCGTGGCTCACGCTAGTCCAGGCATGTTTTTTACCGAGTACTGGAACAATCCGCAGGCCACTGCCTCGACCTTGCGCCAGGAGTGGCTGCATACAGGAGACCGGGGTTCTTTGGATGCCGACGGCTATCTGACGTTTCACGGCCGCATCAAGGAGTTGATACGGCGTGGGGGCGAGATGATCGCGCCGGTCGAAATAGAGATGCGCCTGCTTCAGCACCCGGACATCCGCGAATGCGCGGTCATCGGCGTGCCTGACGACATCATGGGCGAGGAGATCCAGGCTGTCCTGGTGGCCCGGCGAAACATCCCGGCTGACCAGTTGCGCGAGTTCGTGGCCGCAACGTTGCCGGCACACATGGTGCCGCGCTATGCCGTTTATGTGGACAGCCTGCCCAAGACCGAGACCGAGAAAATCAAGCGCCATGAACTGGCGAAGCTGGATGCGCCCGTACAGGACCTGAGGGCCCGGGGCTAGGGCAGGAAAGCCGCTGCCCGCGGCGCTGATGCTGATATCCCTGAACATGCCGCGCTCAGGCGGCAACCAAGAAGGAGGAACGATGGCCAGACGCTGGAAACAACGGCCCGAAGGGTCGAACTGGGGCGATTTCGGAGACGATGATCAACTGGGCCGCTTGAATTTATTGACGCCGCAGAAGGTGCTGGAAGGCGTGGCCGAGGTGCGCCAGGGCCTGTCGTTCAGCCTGAGCCTGCCCCTGGATTTCCCGGGCGGCAATGTGTTGAACCCGGCGCGCCACCCGCCGCGCCTGACCGCCACCCGGCGGCCTGACGACAAGGCGGTATTCCTGCACTCGTTCGCGCATGACCACAACACCACGGATGTGGCGTGCGACGACATGGTGACCCTGTGCCTGCAGTATTCGACCCAATGGGATGCGCTGTCGCACATAGGATCCCATTTCGATGCAGACCAGGATGGCCAGGCCGAGATCGTGTTCTACAACGGATTCCGTCCGGACCCTGATTTCAGCCATCCGGACCAGGCGCCGGACGGCGCTTCGCGTGCGCACCGCCTGGGTATCGAGCATATGGCGGCGAAGGGCGTGCAGGGCCGGGCCGTGATGGTGGACCTGCGCCGCCACTATGGCGACGCGCGCCGCCGCGTGGGCTATGACGACCTGATGCAGGTCATTGAACACGATGGCATAGAGGTGCGCAGGGGGGACATGCTGTGCCTGCACACGGGGTTTGCCGATGTCGTGCTGTCCATGCAGGGCCGGCCCGATGCCGGCCGGCTGGCGCAGGCGTGCGCGGTGCTGGATGGCAGCGACGCCAGGCTGCGTGGTTGGGTGGATGAAAGCGGTATCGCGGCGCTGATCGCGGACAACTATGCGGTGGAAGACCGTCCGTACGACTTTCATGGCGACGGTTGCCACGCCCTGCTGCCCCTGCACGAACTATGCCTGTTCAAGCTGGGCATCCACCTGGGCGAACTGTGGCATTTGACGCCTTTGGCGGAATGGCTGCGCCAACACGGCCGGCACGCATTCTTCTTGACCGCGCCGCCACTGCGTCTGCCTGGCGCCGTGGGGTCGCCCCTGAACCCCGTTGCAACGGTGTGAAGTCGCCCACGTTCCGGCCTGCCTGGCCGGGCGATACAACAAAGGAGTGAGACATGAAAAAGATATCCGTCATGGGCCTTGTGATTTCCGCGGCGGCCACGCTTTGGGCCGGCGCCGCGGCCCAGGCGCAATCCGATTGGCCCACCAAGCCTATCCGGCTGCTGGTGGGTTTTTCGCCAGGAGGGCCCACCGACAATGTGGCGCGTATCCTGGCCGAGAGCATGAGCGCCAGGCTGGGCCAACCGGTCGTGGTGGAAAACAAGGCCGGGGCGGCCGGGAATATCGCCGCCGTTGCGCTGACACAGGCCCCGCACGATGGGTACACGCTGCTGTACAACACGTCTTCCATCGTGATCGCGCCCTGGGTGTACAAGCAGCCAGGTTTCGACCCCCGCAAGGATTTCGCCCCCGTGGGTCTGACCGCGGCAGTGCCGCTGGTGCTGGCCACCACTGCCAAACTGCCGGTGCAGAACCCGAAAGAGCTTATCGCGCTGCTGAAGCAGGAACCCGGCAAGTACAACTATGCTTCTTCGGGCACCGGGGCTATCGAGCACCTGACCGCGGCGCAGTTGCTGAAGCTTGTCGACGCCGACGCCACGCACGTGCCCTACAAAGGAACCGCTCCGGCGCAGGTGGACTTGATTGCCGGGGCCACCCAGTTCACGACCACCACGCTGAACACGGTGATTGCGCCCGTACAGAAAGGCACGTTGCACGCCCTGGCCGTGACCAGCCGGGAACGGTCTCCGGTGCTGCCCGATGTGCCTACGGTTTCGGAGAGCCTGCAGCCTGGATTCGAAAGCCTGGCCTGGCAGGGCATAGTGGCTCCGGCCGGCACGCCGCCTGACGTATTGCAGAAGCTGAACGCGGCCATCAATGCGGCCTTGGAATCCACGGATGTGAAACAGAAACTGCAAGCGCAGGGGACGATTACGCTGGGCGGGAGCGTGGATGACTATTCCAGGTACATCCAGGAAGAATCCATCCGGTGGGGGCAGGTCGTAAAACTGGCCGGGGTCGAGGCCAGGTAGCGGGGGTCAGGGACCTGCCGGCGGCACCAGGGGTTTGACCCCCGACACCGCCAGCACGCTTGCATTCTTGGCGGCCGTGGCGAAGGGGCCGCCGCCGTTCAGGGGTAGGTCGCCGATGGCGGCGGCCGTGGCCCATACGCCGTTGTTGCGGGCCAGCACCTGATAGCTTTGCAGTTGTCCGGCGCCGCGCGCCACGATATACAAGGTGCCGTGCAGGAAGCGCATGGCGGGCAGCGAGGCGGCGTGGGCTTCCAGCTTGCTGGCCTGGCCGTTTTCCACCAGCCATAGCGGTCCGCCCAGGCGTTCCAGTACCGATACCGCCACTTCGCCGTTCTTGTCGGCGCCGATGGCGGGCTTGCCCACGTATTCCATGCCCATGTCGGCGGCGGAGCGCCAGCGCATGGCGGGCGTAGGCACCATGCCCGGGGTGGCGGTGGCGTCCTGCACGATGCGCATCAGGTGCCGGGTGTCGCGGTTGCGCAGATACAGTTCGATCAGGCCCTGTGCGTTGCGGATGGCCGCCAGGCCGCCCGCGGCGGGGGGCGCGGGTACCGGCTGCCAGGGCTGCCATGCGCTGCGGTCCTGCGCGGACACCTGCGACGTGGCGTGCAACTGGCCGGCTTTGTCTATGGCAAATACCCAGAAGCGGTCGCTGGCGTCCTTGGCGATGGCGGCGTTGCCCATGGCATGGGGCAGGGCCGGCAACGCCTGCCAGGGCGCCCAGGTACTGTCGATGCCTTGCAGGGCCGTCCAGTGGTACAGGCCGTCGTTGCCCATGGCCACGGCGGCGGCTTCGCCGCGCGGCGCCACGGCGGGCGGACGGGCAACGCGCACCCCGGCCATGGCCTGCCAGCCTTTCCAGGTGCCGTCGGGATTCTGCTTGTTGATCCACAGGCCGCCCAGGGTGTCGCGGGCAAAAAGGCCCACCGTCGAGTCGGGGTAGGCGAACGACACCAGGGGGCCGGCGGTGCGGCCGCCCAGCGTGTTCCAGCGGCGGTTGCGGTTGTCCCACATATTCACGGCATCGTTGGCTTCGCCGGTGGCGAATACCATCAGGCCGCCCTGGGGGTCGGCGAAGAGTTCGGGCGCGATGTCGTGGCGCGACACGAAATAGGCGCGGCGCACCCAGGCGGCGGCCGGGCCGGCGGGCTCCTGGCAGCCGGTGGGGCCCTTGCAGTAGTGGTAGTCGTTCCAGGCGTACTGGCGGAAAATCTCGGATTTGCTGGCGATCTCGGCATCGGCCAGATTGGCTTCGCGTTCCTGGCTGGGGTAGTCCACATAGCCGGTTTCGGCGTAATTGCCCGGCGCCAGGGCGATGGCTTCGCGCACCAGCCGCGCGCTGGCGATGTGGTCGGGGTGCCCGTGGCCGGCGCAGCGCCAGCACAGCTTGGTGTAGGGCACGCTGATGGTGTCGTCCAGGTGGCGCACGGTGGTGGGCCCGTAGGCGCTGATGATGGCGGCCAGGGTATGGACCAGGTCGGCGCGGGTGTAGGTGTCCTGGTACGGGCCCAGTGTGTCCGCCGTCATGCCGGCCACCGATTCGGCCTGGCTAAGCGGGGTCAGGCTGCCCCAGCCCTTGCCCAGCCAGGGGTCTTGCACGCGCATGTGCCATAGCTGGATATGCGGATTGCCCTGCAGGGTGAAGCGGGCGATGTGATAGCCGTTGACCTGCACCGTGTCTTCTTTCCACAGGTCGGGCTGGCGGGCCATGTAGGCGTAGGCGGCGCGCACGCCGCGCTCGCGGCCCAGCATGTAGGGTTCGCCTTCGCCGGCATCGCTGGCGGTCAGGTAGACCACTTGCACACAACCCCCGGCCTCGATGTTCGAGGCGATGTCAGGGTTCATGAAGAGCAGGTCGTCGTCCAGGTGGGCGACGAAGGCCAGGTCTTTGATGCCGCGGCAGTTGGCCAGGGGCAGGCTGGCGGGGGCGTCGAACGACACAATGGCGGTGGGAGGCGCGGCGTTGGCGCCCGCCAGCGCAAACCAGAGCAGCCACGGCAGCGCAAGGCGCGTGGCGCGGACAACGCGGGCCGCAAGGGAGAACATGTTCGTCAGGCTGGTAGCGCGATACGCAGCCTGGCGATGAATTGCATCAGCCCGTGTATCTTGGTTTTATCGTTCGCGGGCGAGTATAGCGGCTGGGCCGCCGTGCCGCCAAGTGCCGGCCGGCGGCCCGTGGCGCCCCGTCAGGGGCACTTGGGGGCGGGTGTTTTCGAGAGTTCGTCGATGGGGTCCAGGTCGGGCTGGCGGGTCATGCTGTAGTTCAGGTTGGGTGATTTACCCAGCACTGAGCGCACGCGCAGCACGTTGTTGGCCGCCACCACGAATTCCACGCGCAGGTTGCCGGCGGCATCGGACAGCAGTACGCGGGCGGGGCGTTCGGCGGTGGCGTCCCAGCAGCCTTGTTCGGTGGTGGGGTTGGCCGCGTTGCCGGTGGAATCCAGGAACGAGGTGCGGCTGCGCCAGCGGCCGTTGGGCGCCAGGGTCAGGGTGACGCGCTGCGCCGCGCACTGGGCCGACGGGGTCAGGCAGGGCAGGGTGCCCATGTAGGTTTGGGCCTGCGGCACCAGGGCCTTGCTGGCCGGGGAGACATCGCCGGCCGCGGCGGCTGCCGCCGCGGCGGCATCGGCCTGGGCGGCGGCTTCGGCGGCCTCTTCCTGGGCGGTTGGGATGGGCTTGCGCGGCTGGCCAGGCTGCTGGCCTTTCAGTTCGATTTGCAATTGCGACGGCGCGTGCACCACCTGGCGGTAGCCCGCGCCCTGGCCCTGGTACTGCGCGTCGGTGATGGTGCTGGCGGCGGGCGGGTTGTAATAGCCTTCGGTGCGTTGCTGCGCGCAGCCCGCCAGTATTGCGGAACCCGCCAGCGCGACCGCGATCAATGCCGGGGAACCGCGGCGGGAGGGCTGGATAAGCACGGAATCGGGCATGTGTGGGGCTCGTCGCAATTTACGGTGTTGGCCACGATTCTACGCATTTATGCAAACATCCGATACGCTGGTGTCACACCCGCTGTTTGAACTATTCGCCGCATGCCGGAATAATGCGACGTCGCCGGCCGCGCCGGCCTTACTGCCTGCGCTTTCTCGTTCGTTCAACCGTCATGTGGCACGCCTTTGCAATTGATCCCGATTGGGCCATCGCCATGGCGGCGGCGCTGGGCCTGGCCGTGGGCACCTGGCTGACCGTGCTGGCGCACCGCCTGCCGCGCATCATGGAACGCGAATGGCTGCAGCAATACCAGGATTTCCGCCAGCCCGAGGCCGGCTCCGGCGCGGATGTCGCGGGCGGCTATACGTTGTGGCGGCCCGGCTGGCACTGCCCGGCATGTGCGGCGCCGGTGCGTGGCTGGCGCCG
>NZ_JAJMLX010000179.1 GCF_020991325.1 Bordetella petrii
ACCGGCCGCGCCGGGTCGATGGGCCGGGCGGCGCGCGTGGCGTCCGCCAAGGCCTGCATCTCGTCCAGGAAAGCATCGCGGCCCGCGAAAGCATCGGGATCGATGACCTGAAGCAGAAAGCCCTGGGCTTTTTCATCCGACAGGCGTCCCAACCCTGGCAGCCCCAGCGACATCGCCCCTACCAGCATGGCAATGGCATAGCCCTTGTAGCCGTGATCCATCCCGCCCAAGGGAAGAATGGTGCCCGGCGGCTGGCTGGCCAGGGCCGCGGGGTCATCGGTCACCTGTCCGTCGGCGCTCAGCAGGGCCGGCCACGGCAGGTGTTCACCGCGCGCGTGCACCTGCTTGACGAAACTGTTGCTGGTCAGCGAAGTCGTGGTGTCTATCAGGATGGGCGTGCCGCGCGTGGGGATGCCGGCGGCGATGGGCTCGCTGGTCACCACCGGATCCAACCCGCCGAAGGGCGCCACCGACCGCACCTTGGTATCCGTGGCCCACAGCAGGCACATGTAGCCGGCATCGGTCACCTCGGGCAAGTACACCTGCAGGGCGCCGATATGCTGGCTGTGGCGCACCGCGATGCTGACCATGCCCTGATCCGGCACCCGCGCCAGGGCTTCCTGGATGGCCTGGTGCATGGCCCAGTGGCCCGGCAGCATGGCCGCGTCCCACAACAGGCAGCCGCCCTTCTCTGATATGCGCCGGATCTCGCCGTGCCGCTGCGTGGCCCCTTCGGTAATTTCTTTCAGATAGCGGGGCAGCAATGCCAGCCCATGGGTGGCGTGCCCATAGAGGTCGGCATCCACCACGCGCCGCGCCACCACGGCGGCGATGTCGGCATCCACATCGACAGCCGCGAGGCAGCGTTGCGTAAAAGCCACCAAGGCCTCGTAGGCATAGCGCGATTCAGCTTGCTTATGGGTGCCGGTCATCAGGCCGCTCCCGCCGTCAGTGGGGATTCGGCTTGCAGCCATTTCGGCTGGGGCGTGGCCGCCAGCAGCTGGCGGGTGTATTCATGCGCGGGCTGCTTGAAAATCGCCGAGGTCGCGCCCTGCTCCACGATCTTGCCCTGTTGCATCACCACGATACGGTCGGCGAAATGCCGCACGATGGGCAGGTCATGCGTGATGAACACGTACGACAGGCCCAGCCGCGTGCGCAGGTCGGCCAGCAGGTCGATGACCTGGGCCTGAATGGATACGTCCAGCGCGGACACCGCCTCGTCGCATACCACCAGGTCAGGCTCGCTTGCCAGGGCGCGCGCGATGGCAATGCGCTGCCGCTGTCCGCCCGAGAACTGGTGCGGGTAGCGCGGCGCATGATCCGGCTTCATACCCACCAGCTCCAGCAATTCCGCCACGCGGTCGCGCCAGCGCGGCTTGGCCAGGATGTCGGCATGGATGACCCAGGGCTCTGAAATAATGTCATGCACCGTCATGCGCGGGTTCATCGACCCGAAAGGATCCTGGAACACCATCTGCACCTTGCGGCGGAACTTGCGCATCTGCCGCTCGTTCATCTGGAAAATGTTCTCGCCCTTGTAGTAAGCAGCGCCCGATGTCGCGTCGAACAAGCGCAGCAGCATGCGGGCGATGCTGGATTTGCCCGATCCGGATTCCCCCACGATACCGAGGGTTTCGCCGCGGCACAGCTCGAAGCTGACGTCGTCCACCGCGCGCATGACCTGCTTGCCCGCGAACGCGCCCGACGACAGGCGGTATTCCTTCACCAGGTGCTCGACGCGCAGCACCACTTCCTGGGCCACCGCCTCGGACCTGCGGTTCGACAGGTCCGCCTGGTCGCCATGCGGCAAGGCCGCAGTCAAAGTGCGTGTGTAAGCATGCTGCGGATTGGTGAACACATCCCGCGCGACTCCCGCCTCGACGATCTTGCCGGCTTTCATGACGATGACCCGGTCGGCCATCGAAGCGGCGACCTCCAGGTCGTGCGTGATCATGATCAGCGCCATATGACGCTCGCGCTGCAGGTCGCGCAGCAGATCCAGTATCTGCGCCTGCACGCTCACGTCCAGCGCGGTGGTGGGTTCGTCGGCGATCAGCACATCGGGCTTGAGCGCAATGGCCATGGCTATCATCACGCGCTGGCGCTGCCCCCCGGAAAACTGGTGGGGATAGAAATCCACCCGCAGCTCGGGCTCGCGTATGCCCACCCGCCGCAGCAGCTCGATGGTTTGCGCGCGCGCCTGCCGGGCGTCGGCCGCGCCGTGGCTCTGGAACACTTCGGCGATCTGGCGCCCCACCGTGTACACCGGGTTCAGGTACGCCAGCGGATCCTGGAAAATCATGGCGATCTTGCAGCCATTGATCCGGCGCCGCGCGTCGTCATCCAGGCGGGTAAGATCCTGGCCCTGGAACTGGATGCTGCCCTGCACGATGTCGCCGGGGGGGCAATCCACCAGGCCCATCACGGTGCTGGTGCTGACACTCTTGCCCGAGCCGCTTTCCCCCAGTATGACCAGGGTTTCACCGGGGTGCACATGGAACGACACATTGTCTACCGCGCGCACCGGTTCGTCGTCCGACAGGAAATCAACCGTCAGCCCGTCGATGCGCAAAATGGGCTGCCTGCTTGCTTCAGTCATCATCGCGCCGCCTTTTTCAGTTTCTGCAGCCGCCAGCGCTGCTGCGGGTCGGCCAGGGTGCGCGCCCAGCTGGAAAGGATGTTCAGCGACAAGGTGGTCAGCATGATGGCCAACCCCGGCCAGAAAGCGATCCACCACGCCGTGGACAAATAACCGCGCCCGGTGGCCACCATGGCGCCCCAGGTGAACTCGGGTGGCTGGATGCCCAGCCCCAGGAAGCTCAGCGCCGATTCGGCCAGGATCACCGTGGCGAAGTCGATAGCGGAAATGGTGATCAGCGTGGGCACCACCAGCGGCGCGATGTGGCGCAGCAGAATGCGCGCCGAACTCGCCCCCATGGCCCGCGCCGCGCTCACGAACATGCGTTCGCGCAGTTCAAGTACTTCGGCCCTGGCCGTGCGCAGGTATACCGGCATGCGCGTGATCGCCAGCACGATCACCAGGTTCGTGACACTGGGCCCCAGGGTGTAAAGCACGATCAGCGCCAGCAGCAGCGACGGAAAACTCATGATGATGTCGGCCGCCCGCTGGATGACATGGCTGTACCAGTTCTCGCTATAGCCGGCCACCAGCCCCAGCAGGCCGCCCACCAGCATGGACGTGGCCACGGCCGCGGCGGCGATACCCAGCGTATTGCTGGCCCCCACGATCAGCCTGGGTAGAATGGGCCGGCCCAGCGTGTCGGCGCCCAGCCAGTACAACCAGCCCGCGTCCAGGCTGAACGGCGCCAGGTTGCGTTGGCGCAGGCCCAGTTTGGTGGCGGCATCCCCCATCAGCCAGGGGCCCGCCAGCGCGGCCAGCACCAATATGGCCAGGAACACGGCGGCCGCCAGGGCGAACTTGTCGCGCTTCAGATAATTGAACAACACCCGGGCGCGCGTCGGCTTGGGCGCGGACACGGGGCGCACGGCAGAAGGAATGGCGGACATAGTCAATACCGGACGCGGGGATCGAGCACTGCGTACAACAGATCGATCAGGATGTTCAGGATGAAGATCGCGGTCGCGGTGACCAGGATCGTGGACTGCACCACCGCGAAATCGCGCTGGATGATGGAATCGATCATCAGCTTGCCTATGCCCGGCCAGCCGAACACCGATTCGACAATGACCGCGCCGTTGATCAGGCCGGTGGCCAGGTCGCCGGCCACGGTAATGACCGGCAACAGGGAATTGCGCAGCGCATGCCCGAACACCACGCTGTGCCGCCCCAGGCCCTTGGCGCGCGCGGTCTTGATGTAGGGCGAGGCCAGCGACGACAGCATGGTGCCGCGCACCACCTGCACCAGCAGGCCGAAGGGCCGCAGCATCAGCACGAAAATGGGCATCACCCAGAATTCCCAGCCGCCCGTGCCGGACGTGGGCAGCACGCCCAGGCCCACCGCGAACACCAGGATCGCCACGATGGCCACCCAGAAATCCGGCGCGCTGGCCCCCGCCAGCGACACCAGGCTGGCAATGCGGTCGAAAACGCCGCGCGGCCGCGCGGCAGCCAGCGAGCCCACCAGGATGGCCAGCGCCACCGACAGCAGCATGGCCACGAAAGCCAGTTTCAGTGTCTGCGGGAACGCCTCCAGCGCCACGTCCATGGCCGAACGGTGCTGGCGCATCGACTCGCCGAAATCCAGCCGCAGCAGGTCGGCCAGATAGTTCCAGAACTGGATGTAGATGGGCTGATCCAGCCCATTCAAGTGGGCAAAGGCCGCGCGGGCCTCGGGTGTGGAATCCAGGGGCAGGTACAGCGCCGACGGATCTCCGGTCAGGCGCGTCAGGAAAAACACCAGGGTCAGCAGGCCCAGGATGGAGATAACGCTATAGGACGCCCGTCGTCCAAGGTAATGCAGCATGGTCGGGTCCTTGCTTGGCTTGAAACAAAGCAACTAGAAGCGCCCCGCCCCGGCGGCGGACAGCGCTTCCAGAAGCAGGCATCAGTTCTTGAACTTGATGTTCGCCAACGGGATTTCGCTGTTCGTGGTGATGTCCGGTTTCCAGTCCAGGCGATTGCCCACGCGGGTATAGCCGATCATGTGGAACATCGGGATATCGGGCACGATCTCGGTGCGCATCTGGCGGAAGATCTTCTTGAAACCGTCTTCACGCGCCTGGCCCGTGGCGGCCATCGCGGCATCGATCTCCTTGTCCACGGCCGGGTCGTTCATGGTGGAATACTGGCCGCTGGAACGGTAGAAGATGGGAATCGTGAACGCCGCGTCGCCCTTGTTGTTGTCGTGCATCATCTGCACCAGGTTGGCGCCGCGCTCGGCCGGGAACGGTTTCTGCAAATAGCGCGTCCAATCCGCCACGTCCAGCATCACCAGCTTCACGTTCAGGCCGGCCGCTTGCCACATGGCCATCATGGCCTCCATGGCTTCCGCGCCATTGGGGTAGATGCCGTTACGGCCGATCAGCTTGATCTCGGCACCCACCTTGACACCATCCGCTTTCGCGGCGTCCACCAGTTTCTTGGCTTCGGCGGCGTCGTATTTCCAGGGCTCCAGCTTGTCGTCGTGGCCGATGATGCCCGGCACCACCATCTGCGAAGCGCGCTGGATATCATCGCCGAACAACTGGGCCAGGCCTTCCCAGTCGATGGCCAGGTTCAGCGCCTTGCGGACGCGCGCATCGTCCAGGGGCGGCTGCTCCATGTCGATGCGGATGGCGGTGGTTTCCGAATTCAGGTAGGCGAAATCGGTCTTCGGGTTCGAGGCGTCCTGGATGGCGATGGCCGGCGTCAGGTCGGCTTCGCCGGTTTCCACCATGGCCGCGCGTATCGACGATTCCTGGCGCCACACATAGGTGGCCTTGGTCACCGCCGGCTTGTCACCCCAGTAGCCGTCGAACGGGTCCAGCACCACGGTCTGCGGCGAGAAGGTCGCCAGCTTGAACGGGCCGGTGCCCGCGGGGTTGTTTACCGGCTTGTCCACCGGCGTCTTGGGCGACACCACCATCACCACGCTCAGCAGCGTGGGCAGAATAGGCTGCGGCCGGTCGGACTTGATCTCGACGGTGTAGTCGTCCACCGCCTTGACCGTCAGCTTGGCGTTGCCGAACTTGGCCATGTTGTTGCAGGTAAGCTTGCCACCCGTCATGCGTTCGATGGAAAACACCACTGCCTTGGCGTTCAGGTCGCTGCCATCGTGAAACTTGACGCCCTGGCGCACCTTGAATCGCCAGGTATTCGGGTCGACCTGTTCCCATCCAGTGGCCAGCTTGGGCATGGCCTTGCCGGTCTTGGCATCGATGACGGTCAGCGGCTCGGTGATGTTCTGGTTCAGCACCTGGCCAACATTGGTCATGATGCTGCCGCACGGTTCCAGGTTGGCGGGCTGCTCGGGCAGCACGATTTTCACTTCCCGGTTGCCGCTCTGTGCCAGCGCGGGGCCGGCCATGGCGGCCAGCACGGCCGCCGAGGCCAGCGTAAGCATGCCTGCTCGTTTCATGTCTTCCTCCTTAGGGGGTTGTGCAACAGTCCTGTGGTGTTCTTCTAGGACATCTGCGCTGCGGCGGACAGCCTGTCTTGCCGCCCGCCGCAAGCCATTGCGGTATCAGCGGCCGGCGCGGTCGATCAGCGCCTTCAGCATTTCCTTCTCGTTGGCGCGCAGATTGGTCAGCGGCGCGCGAACCGGGCCGGGGGTATGGCCTATCAGCTCCACGCCCGCCTTGATGATGGACACGGCATAGCCTTTCTCGCGGTCGCGGATGTCGGCGAACGGGAAAAAGAAGCTGTCCAGTATCTGCGCCATCGTGGCTTCGTCATTGGCGCGCAGGGCCTGGTAGAAGCGCAGCGCCAGTTCGGGCACGAAATTGAACACGGCCGACGAATAGGTGTTCAGGCCCAGGCCATTGAAGCCCTGGGCGAACAATTCATGCGTGGGCATGCCGCCGATATAGCTCAGGCGGTCGCCCAGCTTGGCGGTAATGTGGCGCACCAGGGCCGTCTTGCCGGTGCCGTCCTTGAAGCCGATCAGGTTGGGGCAGGCGTCGGCCAGGCGGGCCACCGTATCGGCGCTGGCCACCGAATTGGCGCGGTTGTAGATGATGACGCCCAGGCCGGTGGCATCGCACACCGCTTTCACGTGCTGGTAAATGCCTTCCTGCGGCACTTCCATCAGATAGTGCGGCAGCAGCAGCAGGCCGTCGGCCCCGGCGGCCTCCGCGCGGCGCGCGATGTCCTTGGCCAGTTCGGTGCCGTAGCCGCAACCTGAAATGATGGGCATGCTGCCCGACGCCTCTTTGGCGGCGCGCGTCACGTCGCCGATTTCCTGGGGGGTCAGTGAAAAAAGCTCGCCGGTGCCGCCGGCGGCAAACAATGCCGCGGCGTCGAACTTCGACAGCCAACCCACGTGCTTCTGGTAACTGGGCAGGTTCAGGCTGAAGTCGTCATGGAAGTGCGTAACCGGGAACGACAGCAGGCCGGACGCGATACGAGCCTTGAGTTCTTGGGGGGACATGCGGTGCCTCTCAGTGTCATAGTATGTATTTCGTGAAAATCATATTATGACTTTTCAAGGCGCGTCAATCACTTTCCACCAGGGCCGGCGGCGAACGCCGCGTCAGTGAGCGGTAACGCTGGATGCCGATCAGCAGATGCCGGCGCATGGCCTCGCGCGCCCGGTCGACATCGCTGGCGAAAATGGCTTCGGCGATTTCTTCATGCTCGGCCAGGATGGTGTGGTCGCGGCTGGGTAGCGGGTCGTAGCCGCCCATGACGGTGCGGAATTTCACGCGCGGGATCATGCGCCGCCCGATGTGTTCCAGGAAGGTTTTGAAACGGCTGTTGTTGGTGGCCGCGGCAATCGCCATGTGGAACCGGAAATCCGAGTCGTCTGTCGACTTTCCCTCGGCCATGAGCTGGGCGAAGGCATCCAGTTCCGACTGGATGGCGGCCTCCTGGGCCGGCGAGCTGCGCGCCGCGGCCAGCCCGGCCGCCTCGACCTCGATGCCGATGCGCAGCTCCAGTTCTTCGATGATGTCGGAGATCTTGTCGGTGGCATGCGAAAACAGCATCAGCGTTTCCGGCGACTGCTGCGGGCCCAGCACGAAGACGCCCGCTCCCTGGCGGGATTCCAGCAGTCCGTCGGCGCGCAGCGTGGCCACGGCCTCGCGGATGACCGTGCGGCTGAAGCCGAACTTTTCCACCAGCACCTGCTCGGTGGGCAGCTTGTCGCCCGGGGCGTACACGCCACCTTCGATGCGGGAACGAAGCTCGTCCGCCACCTGGGATGAAAGCGTCTTCTTCTTGGCCTGGCCCACGGGGCGTGCTTTCATGGTTTGCTCCTGCCTAGCGGCGTACCGCGTAGATTTGTATGACTTTAAAAAAGCTCATCATATGACATAACCGGGCATATGTTGAGCCGCCCACGGCGGGATGGTAGCCCGCGGACACGGCCCGAAAGTGTGCGCTTGCTATCATTGACCCTTTTTTTGCCGCCGGGCCGCCCCAAGGCAAAAAGCCCCCTTGGGGGGCAGCAAGCCGAAGGCGCAGCGTGGGGGCGTTTCTTGCCGCCGGGCCGCCCCAAGGCAAAAACCCCCTTGGGGGGCAGCAAGCCGAAGGCGCGGCGTGGGGGCGTTTCTTGCCGCCGGGCCGCCCCAAGGCAAAAAGCCCCCTTTGGGGGGCAGCAAGCCGAAGGCGCGGCGTGGGGGCCTTTTTTTGCCACGGAAGACAGGGACATAGATCGATGATTTATCGCTTGCGCATCAACCGCATTCTGGCCGCCGCCAGCCTCGCCATGGGTACCGCACTGAGCCTGAATGCCCACGCCGACACCCCCAGTTGCGAACTGGACAGGCCGGTGAAGTTTGGTGGCATGAACTGGGAATCGAACCTGATACTGGTCAATGTAGAGCGCTTTATCGTCGAACATGGCTATGGCTGCAAGACCCAGGTGGAACAGGGCGACACCCTGCCCATGTTCGCGGCGCTGCAGCGCGGCGACGTGGATATCAACAGTGAAATCTGGATCACCCAGATGCAGAAGCCTTGGGACGAGGCGATTGCATCGGGCAAGATCAAGCAGCTGGGCAATGTGTTCACCGGCGTGGATGGCTGGTATGTTCCCCGCTACACCGCGGAAAAATTCCCCCAACTGCGCCATGTTGAAGACCTGAAAGGCCTGCACGAGCACTTTGCCGACCCCGAAGAGCCCGGCAAGGGCCGCGTCTACGGCTGCCCCGTGGGCTGGACTTGCGGCACCATCAACGCCAACGTGCTCAAGGCCTTCAAGCTGCAGGACGACTACCTGATGTATTCCCCGGGTTCGTCGGCCGCGCAGCGCGCCGCCATCACGTCGGCCTACAAGCGCAAGAAGGATATTGTCTTCTACTACTGGACGCCCACTTCGCTGGTGGGTTCGCTGGATCTCGTGAAGCTGGAAATGCCGCCCGTCGACGAGAAAGCCCTGCCCTGCATCACCGACCCCAAGTGCCAGGATCCCCAGCCCACCGGCCTGGCGCCCTATCCGGTGGTAACCGCGGTGAACAGCGCATTCGCCGACAGCGCCCCGCAGCTGGTGGCATTCCTGTCCAAGGTCAGCGTGCCCGAGGAAACCATGACGAAGACACTGGGCCACATGGAACGCGAAGGCCTGGAAATCGAAGAGGCGGCGATGTACTTCCTGAAGCAGCACGCCGCCATTTGGCAGGAATGGATGCCCGCCGACGTAGCCCAACGGGTACGCCAAGAGCTGGGAAGCTGAAGGAAGGCCCTGCCCGGAAACGCGCCGCGCGGTGAAACATGGGCATCGCCCATTTGCCAACCGTGCGGCCGCTGCGCTAGATTGGCCGTTCATCGCGCGCAACGGATCCCGGCATGTCTTCCAGCATCAACCTGACCCTCATCCTGGCCGCCGCCCTGGTGGCATCGGCCAGCCCCGGCCCGGCCACGCTGGCCATCGCGGGCACCTCGATGGCGCATGGCCGCCGCGCCGGCATGGCGATGGCGTCCGGCATTACCACCGGCTCGCTGTGCTGGTCGTGCATGGCGGCATTCGGGCTGGGCGCGGTCATGCTGGC
>NZ_JAJMLX010000018.1 GCF_020991325.1 Bordetella petrii
GACGGAACACGCCGCCGGAACTCCGCCACCAGAGCGGGTAGCAGGTAAGCGGACGGCGTGAACGCGGCCGGCGGCGAATTGCCGCGGGTGCGGGCCGACAGCGGCGGCCAGGCCCTGACCACCAACCAGGGCGTGCCGGTGGCCGACAACCAGAGCTCATTGAAGGCCGGCCTGCGCGGGCCGGCGCTGTTGAAAGACTTCATCCTGCGCGAGAAGATCACCCATTTCGACCACGAGCGCATTCCCGAACGCATCGTGCACGCCAGGGGTTCCGCGGCGCACGGCTACTTTGAATGTTACGAACCGCTGCCTGACTTGACCTGCGCGTCGCTGTTTGCCGAGGCGGGCAAGCGTACGCCCGTGTTCCTGAGGTTTTCGACGGTAGCGGGCGAGCGCGGTTCCAAAGACACCGCACGCGATATCCGTGGCTTCGCCGTCAAGTTCTACACCGACCAGGGCAACTGGGACCTGGTGGGCAACAATATTCCGGTGTTCTTCATCCAGGACGCCATGAAGTTCCCGGACCTGGTCCATGCCGTGAAGCCGGAACCCCATCATGGCATGCCGCAGGCGGCCTCGGCCCACGACACGTTCTGGGATTTCATTTCGCTGATGCCCGAGTCGATGCATGTGATCATGTGGGCCATGTCGGACCGCGCGATTCCCCGCAGTTATCGCATGATGCAGGGTTTTGGCGTGCACACCTACCGCTTCGTCAATGCCGAGGGCGAATCGAAGCTGGTGAAATTCCATTGGAATCCCAGGCTGGGCACGCATTCCCACGTGTGGGAAGAGGCGGTAAAGATCTCTGGCGCCGATCCGGATTACCACCGGCGCGACTTGTGGGAAGCGATCGAGGCCGGCGAGTATCCCGAGTGGGAACTGGGCGTGCAGGTTTTCGACGAAGCACAGGCAGACCGTTTCAGTTTCGACGTGCTGGATTCCACCAAGATCGTGCCAGAGGAACTGGTGCCCATCACGCCCATTGGCCGCCTGGTGCTGAACCGCAACCCGGACAACTTCTTCGCCGAGACCGAGCAGGTGGCGTTCTGTGTCGCCCACGTGGTGCCGGGCATCGATTTCACCAACGATCCGCTGTTGGCGGGACGCATCCATTCCTACGTGGATACGCAGATATCGCGGCTGGGCGGCCCCAACTTCCACGAATTGCCCATTAACGCGCCCCTGGCCCCGGTACACAATAACCAGCGCGACGGCATGCACCGCCAGGCCATCCATCGCGGCCGCGTGGCCTACGAGCCCAACTCGCTGGCGGGCGGCTGTCCGTTCCAGGCGGGCGCGGCGGGGTATGCGCCCTTTCCCGAGCCCATTGCCGGCGACGAACTGCGCGGCAAGCCGGAGAAGTTCGCCGAACACTACAACCAGGCCACCCTGTTCTATGAAAGCCAGGCCGGGCACGAGCAGCAGCACATCATCGACGCTTTCTCGTTCGAACTGAGCAAGGTGACCGTACCGGGTATCCGCCGGCGCATGGTGGCCATGCTGCGCAACGTGGCAGAACCCCTGGCCGCGGCCGTGGCGGCCAACCTGGGCATGCCCGACCTGCCCGAGCCGCTGCCGCGCGCCAATCCCCGCCCGGTCAAGCCGGAAGTGACGCGCTCGGAATTCCTGTCGCTGCATTCCCGTCCGGGCGAAGGCGGCATACGCACGCGCAAGATCGCCATCCTGGTGACCGACGGCGTCGACAGCGCGGGGGTGGCCCAAGCCGCGCAGGCGCTGATCGCCAAGGGCGCGGTGGTGCGCCTGGTGGGCCAGCATATCGGCCTGATCAAAGACCATGCCGGCCAGCCCTTGGACGTGGACGCCTCGTTCAAGAACAGCCCTTCCGCCCTGTTCGATGCCGCACTTGTGCCGGATGGCGGTGCGGTGGATGCCTTGTGCGCCGATGGCCTGGCCCTGGAATTCATCCGCGACCAGTTCCGGCACGGCAAGGCGCTGTGCGCCCTGGGCGCCGGCATCCGGCTACTGGAACAGGCCGGCGTGTCTCCGGATAGCGCCGATGGCGGGGTGATTGTTGCCAAGAATGCCGGGAAAACTGGCATGATGCGGTTCATCGAGGCGGTGGCACGGCACCGCCATCCTGAACGCGAGTCCGATCCGCCCAAGGTATAGCAAGCAGCCCGAATAGAGAATGAACCGACGCGCGAAGAAATACCTGCTGATTGCGGCGGCCGGCTTGCTGGCTCTGCTGGCCGTGGGGGCGCTGGCGGCCCACTTGGCCGCGCAGCAGGTGCAGGCGCGCATCGTGGAACTGCTGGGGCCGTCCGGGCAGGCCGCCCGCATCGAGGTCGGCCTGTCGCAAGTCGTGCTGCATGACGTGGCCATTGGCGGCCCGCAAGGCTGGCCGGCGGAACAGACGCTGCGCGCCCGGCGCATCGTGTGCACGCCGGATTGGCGCAGCCTGGTGTCGCGGCGCCTGCTGATCCACAGCCTTACCGTGGAAGACTATTACTTGTCGGTACGCCGCTCCAGCCAGGGCGTGGAGTTGCTGCCCATGCTGTCCGGCCGGGCCAGGGAAAAACGCGCGCAAAGCAGTGCCGAAGGCCAGCCGCCGCAGAAGTGGGAAACCGAAGTGGGCCGCATCGTGCTGCGGGACGGGCAGCTCGATTACTACGACGCCGTGGCCGCCAAGCCGGCCCACCATATCGCGATCGACCAGTTGCAGGCAAAGATAGGGCCGCTATATTTTCCCAAGCGCAACGAGCACACCAGCCTGGATGTATCGGGGCGCATGCTGGGCAAGGCGCGCAACGGCACGTTTACCCTGCAGGGCTGGCTGGCGGCGGCCAGCCGCGATGCCGACATGCGCACTCGCTTGGCCGGGGTCGATGCACCCGTGCTGGCGCCGTACCTGTACAAGGGGTCGCCCGCCATGCTGGCGGGCGGGGCGGTGAACCTGGATATGCATACGCGCATTGCGCAGCATCGCCTGAATGCACAGGGCCATCTTGAACTCAGCCACCTGAAGTTCGGCGGCGGCGACAGCCTGGCATCGTTGCCGCGCAAGGCGGTGGTTGCCGCCCTGGAAGACCGCGACGGGCGGGTTGCGTTCGATTTCACCCTGACGGGCAATCTGGAAGACCCGAAGTTTTCGCTGGAAGACAGCCTTTCCATGCGGGTGGTAGGGGGGCTGGGCAAGGCCGTAGGCGTCAGTGCCAAGGGCATTGCCGAAAGCGTGGGCGGCGCCGTGCAAGGGCTGGGCGAGGCCTTGTCGAACCTGGTGGAACAACACTAGCCCGGCCCGTTGCCCGCCCGGATGCGACGCCTGTGCCTAGAACCGGTACCCGACGCCCACGGTGGCTACCCAGGGGTCGATGCGTGCCGTGCCGATGCGTTGGCCGTCGAGCTTTACCTTGGACGAGATGTCGATATAGCGTAGGTCGGCGTTCAGGAACCAACGTTCGTTCAGCCTGACGTCTACCCCCACCTGCCCGGCCAGGCCCCAGGAATCACTCAGTTTCAGTTCGGAGCCGCTGAGCGCGCCGCGGGTTTGCGTGTCGAAGAAGTGCGTGTAGTTGATGCCCACGCCCACATAAGGCTGCACCGTGCTGTCGGGCAGGAAATGCCATTGCAGGCTGAGGGTGGGCGGCAGGTGCTTGGTGGTGCCTATTTGCCCCAGCCCGGCGCTGCCGTTGATGTCGTGCTGGAAGGGCCAGGCGGCCAGCAGTTCGATGCCGATATGGCGGGTGGCCATATAGGTGACGGTGAAGCTGGGCCGCACGTTGTTGTCGACATCGAGGTCGACCGCGCCGCCAAGCACGCTGCCGTTGTCGGACTTCGGGTTGACTTGCGTGACCCCCAGCTTGAACAGCCAGTCGCCGGCTTCGTGGGCAAGGGCGGGGGTGGTTGCCAGGCCGGCCATGCACAGCGCGGCGGCCAGGGTGGTGCGTAATGACATGAGGCTCTCCTAAGCCGACAAATGTCGGCAAGCGAGAGGTTCTCAGGCGAGCCGGGCGCCCGTTTTGATCCATGTCAGTAGTAGGGTTATTAAAAGGGGCCGGAAACAAAATGCCAGGTTCCCGGAGGAACCTGGCATATGCAGCACGCTATGCGGATGGCGTCAGCGCGGCAGTTCAGTGCTGCCCATCAGGTATTCGTCGACGGCGCGGGCGCACTGCCGGCCTTCGCGGATGGCCCACACCACCAGCGATTGGCCGCGGCGCATGTCGCCGGCCGTGAAGACCTTGTCGACGCTGGTGCGGTAGTCGTCGGTATTGGCGCGCACGTTGCCGCGCGCGTCGCGATCCACGCCGAAGGCGTCCAGCACGTTCTGCACCGGCGACACAAAGCCCATGGCCAGCAGCACCAGGTCGGCCTTGATCTCGAATTCCGACCCCTCGACTTCGCGCATTTTCATCTGGCCGGTGGCTTCGTCCTTGAACCATTCGACGCGCGCGCCGATCAGTTTCTCGATTTTGCCGTCGCTGCCCTGGAATGCCTTGGTGGTGACGGCGAAGTCGCGTTCGCAGCCTTCTTCGTGCGACGACGAGGTGCGCAGCTTCAGGGGCCAGTACGGCCACACCAGCGGCTTGTTCTCGGATTCGGGCGGCTGGGGCATCAGTTCGAACTGGGTGACCGAGGCCGCGCCGTGGCGGTTGCTGGTGCCCACGCAGTCCGAGCCGGTGTCGCCGCCGCCGATGACCACCACGTGCTTGCCCTTGGCGAGGGTTTGGTTGCCGAGGCGATCGCCGGCCACGGCCTTGTTCTGCTGGCGCAGGAAGTCCATGGCGAAGTACACGCCCTCGAGATCGCGGCCGGGCGCGGGCAGGTCGCGCGGGGTTTCCGAACCGCCGCTCATGACCACGGCGTCGAACTCGCTGGTCAGCGATTCCGGGGTGCGCACGGTCAGGCCGTCGGCGATGGGGTCGGACGGGCTGCCCACATAAGTGGACGGCGAGAACTCCACGCCTTCGGCTTCCATCTGGGCCATGCGGCGATCGATCTGCGATTTCTCCAGTTTGAAATCGGGGATGCCGTAGCGCAGCAGCCCGCCGATGCGGTCGCTTTTGTCGAACACCGTGACCGAATGGCCGGCGCGCGCCAGTTGCTGGGCGCAGGCCAGGCCGGCGGGGCCGGAGCCCACCACGGCGACCTTCTTGCCGGTTTTGCGGGCGGGCAGTTGCGGCACCACCCAGCCTTCCGTCCAGCCCTTGTCGATGATGGCGTGCTCGATGGACTTGATGCCCACGGCGTCACTGTTGATGTTGAGCGTACAGGCGGCTTCACACGGGGCTGGGCAGATGCGGCCGGTGAATTCCGGGAAGTTGTTGGTGGAATGCAGCACATCCAGCGCGCGGCGCCATTCCTGGCGGTACACCAGGTCGTTCCAGTCGGGGATGATGTTGTTGACCGGGCAGCCGTTGTTGCAGAACGGGATGCCGCAGTCCATGCAGCGGGCAGCCTGCTGCTTGGACTGTTCGTCGGTCAGGTGCAGCACGAATTCGCGCCAGTTTTTCAGGCGCTTCTGCGGCGCTTCAGTGGCTTCCTTGAGCCGCTGAAATTCCATAAAGCCGGTGATTTTTCCCATGGTAGATCCTTAGGCAGCCAGTTGTTCCGGGTTGGCTGCGCGCCACATTTCGCCCAATGCGCGACGGTATTCCGTCGGCATGACTTTGATGAATTTGCCACGCGAGGCTTCCCAGTCGCCCAGGATTTCGCGGGCGCGGAAGCTGCCGGTGTAGCGGAAGTGATCTTCGATCAGCCGGCGCAGGATGGCTTCGTCGGTTTCGCGTTCGGTACCGCGCTGCGCGCTGTGCCAGCCTTCGCGGGCATTGTGCGCGTGCTGCTCGGCGTGCGGCGCGATGGGTTCGAGTTCGACCATGGCCAGGTTGCAGCGGTGCTTGAAGCTGCGGTCGGGGTCCCATACGTAGGCCACGCCGCCCGACATGCCGGCCGCGAAGTTGCGGCCGGTGGCGCCCAGCACCACCACGGTACCGCCCGTCATGTATTCGCAGCCGTGGTCGCCGGTGCCTTCCACGACGGCCGCGGCGCCCGAGTTGCGTACCGCGAAGCGTTCGCCGCCCACGCCGTTGAAGAAGGCCTCGCCCGACAGCGCGCCGTACAGCACGGTGTTGCCGACGATGATGTGGTCGGGGCCGAAGCCGCGGAAATCGTTGGGAGAGCGCACGATGATGCGGCCGCCCGACAGGCCCTTGCCGACGTAGTCGTTGCCCTCGCCCACCAGGTCCAGCGTGATGCCGTGGGCCAGGAATGCGCCGAAGCTTTGTCCGGCCGTGCCGTTGCACTGGATATGGATGGTGTCGTCGGGCAGGCCGTCGTGGCCGTAGCGCGCGGCCAGCGCGCCGGACAGCATGGCGCCCACGGTACGGTTGCGGTTGCGCACCGGCGTGATGAACGACACTTTTTCGCCGCGCTCCAGCGCGGGCTTGCTGCGTTCGATCAGCAGGTGATCCAGCGCGCCGGCCAGGCCGTGGTCTTGTTCTTCGGTCTGGCGCTGTTCGGTATCGACCTGCGGCTGGAAGAACACGCGGCTGAAGTCCAGGCCATGGGCCTTCCAGTGGTCGATGCCGGAGCGCATGTCGAGCAGGTCGGCGCGGCCGATCAGGTCGTCGAATTTGCGGATGCCCAGTTGCGCCATGATTTCGCGCACTTCTTCGGCGATGAAGAAGAAGAAGTTCACGACATGTTCGGGCTTGCCCTGGAACTTGCGGCGCAGCACCGGATCTTGCGTGGCCACGCCCACCGGGCAGGTGTTCAGGTGGCATTTGCGCATCATGATGCAGCCTTCCACCACCAGCGGCGCGGTGGCGAAGCCGAATTCGTCGGCACCCAGCAGCGCGCCGATGACCACGTCGCGCCCGGTTTTCATCTGGCCGTCGGCCTGCACGCGGATGCGGCTGCGCAGGCGGTTCAGCACCAGCGTCTGCTGGGTTTCGGCCAGGCCCAGTTCCCAGGGCGTGCCCACGTGCTTGATGGACGACACGGGCGACGCGCCGGTGCCGCCGTCGTGGCCGGCGATGACGACGTGGTCGGCCTTGGCCTTGGCCACGCCCGCGGCCACGGTGCCCACGCCCACTTCCGACACCAGCTTCACCGACACCGACGACTTGCTGTTGACGTTTTTCAGGTCGTGGATGAGCTGGGCCAGGTCTTCAATGGAATAGATGTCGTGGTGCGGCGGGGGCGAGATCAGGCCCACGCCCGGCACCGAATAGCGCAGCTTGGCGATGTATTCCGACACCTTGTGGCCGGGCAGTTGGCCGCCTTCGCCGGGCTTGGCGCCCTGGGCCATCTTGATCTGGATCTGGTCGGCGCTGGCCAGGTATTCGGCGGTGACGCCGAAGCGGCCCGAAGCCACTTGCTTGATGCGCGAACGCAGTGAATCGCCGGCCTTCAGCGCTACGTCGGCCTCGATGCGTTCGCCGCCCAGCACCGATGCCAGCGTGTCGCCGTCTTTGATGCCGGCCGTGCCGTTGCGCATTTCGGCGCGATAGCGCAGTTCGTCTTCACCGCCTTCGCCCGTGTTCGACTTGCCGCCGATGCGGTTCATGGCCACCGCCAGCACCGTGTGAGCCTCGGTGGAAATGGAGCCCAGCGACATGGCGCCGGTGGCGAAGCGCTTGACGATATCTTTGGCGGGCTCGACTTCGTCGAGCGAAATCGCGCGGGTCGGGTCGAAGCGGAATTCGAACAGGCCGCGCAGCGTCATGTGGCGGCGGCTTTGGTCGTTGATAATCTGCGCGTACTCTTTGTACGTGCGGTAGTTGTTGGCGCGCGACGCGTGCTGCAGCTTGGCGATGGAGTCGGGCGTCCACATGTGTTCTTCGCCACGCACGCGGAAAGCGTATTCGCCGCCCGCGTCCAGGTCGTTGGCCAGCACCGGATCGGTGCTGAACGCGGCGCGGTGCAGGCGCAGCGCTTCTTCGGCCACCTGGAAGATGCCGATGCCTTCGATATTGGACGCCGTGCCGGTGAAGTACTTGTCGATCAGGGCGCGCTGCAGGCCCACGGCCTCGAAGATCTGCGCGCCGGTGTACGACATGTAGGTCGAGATGCCCATCTTGGACATGACCTTGTTCAGGCCCTTGCCGATGGCCTTGATGAAATTCTTGACGGCTTTTTCGGGGTCGGCCATGCGGCCCAGCGATTCCAGCGCCAGGTACGGGTGGATGGCTTCGGCGCCATAGCCGCCCAGCAGCGCGAAGTGGTGCACTTCGCGGGCAGTGCCGGTTTCCACCACCAGGCCGGTATTGGTGCGCAGGCCGGCGCGGATCAGGTGCTGGTGCACGGCCGAGGTGGCCAGCAGCGCGGGAATGGCCACGCGTTCGCTGTCGACCAGGCGGTCGGACACGATCAGGATGTTGTAGCCGCTTTGCACCGCATCCACGGCGCGGGCGCACAGGGCCGCCACGCGCGCCTCGATGCCTTCCGAGCCCCAGGCGGCCGGATAGGTGATGTCGAGTTCGTAGCTGCGGAACTTCTTGCCCGTGACCTGTTCGATATCGCGGATTTGCGCCATGGCGGCGAAATCCAGCACCGGCTGCGACACTTCCAGGCGCAGCGGCGGGTTCACGTTGTTGATGTCCAGCAGGTTGGGCTTGGGTCCGATGAACGACACCAGCGACATCACCATCTGTTCGCGGATGGGGTCGATGGGCGGGTTGGTAACCTGGGCGAACAACTGGCGGAAATAGTTGTAGAACGGCTTGGCGCGGTTCGACAGCACGGCCAGCGGCGCGTCGTTGCCCATCGAGCCGATGACTTCTTCGCCCGTGGTGGCCATGGGTTCCAGGATGAACTTGTAGTCTTCCTGGGTCCAGCCGAACGCCTGCTGGCGGTCGAGCAGCGATACCGTCGACTGCGTGGCCGGCGCGGCCTGCTTGGGCGCGGGCAGCGATTCCAGCTTGATCTGCAGGCGCTCGATCCATTGGCGGTACGGGCGGCTGTTGGACAACTGCAGCTTGATTTCGGCGTCGTCGATGATGCGGCCCTGTTCCAGGTCGATGAGGAACATCTTGCCGGGCTGCAGGCGCCATTTCTTGACGATGCGGTTTTCGGGAATGGATAGCGTGCCGGCCTCGGACGCCATGATGACCATGTCGTCGTCGGTGATCAGGTAGCGCGCGGGGCGCAGGCCGTTGCGGTCGAGGGTGGCGCCGATCTGGCGGCCGTCGGTGAAGGCCACGGCGGCGGGGCCGTCCCAGGGTTCCATCATGGCCGCGTGGTATTCATAGAATGCGCGGCGGCTTTCGTCCATTTGCGTATGCTGTTCCCAGGCTTCCGGGATCATCATCATCATGGCGTGGGCCAGCGAATAGCCCGAGTTCACCAGCAGTTCGAGACAGTTGTCGAACGTGGCGGTATCGGACTGGCCTTCGTAGACGATGGGATACAGTTTTTTCAGGTCGTCGCCCAGCACGGCCGACTGCATCATGCCTTCGCGCGCGCGCAGCCAATTGAAGTTGCCCTTGACGGTGTTGATTTCACCGTTGTGGGCGATCATGCGGTAGGGGTGGGCCAGCGGCCAGGCGGGGAACGTGTTGGTCGAGAAACGCTGGTGCACCAGCGCCAGGGCCGATACGGTGCGCGGGTCGGCCAGGTCGCGGTAGTAGCGGCCCACCTGGTCGGCCAGCAGCAGGCCCTTGTACACCACGGTGCGCACCGAGGCCGAGGGCACGAAATATTCTTTGCCGTGCGCCAGTTTCATGGCCTGGATGGCGTGGCTGGCGGTCTTGCGGATGACGTACAGCTTGCGTTCCAGCGCGTCGGGCACCATGACGTCGGCGCCGCGACCGATGAACAACTGGCGGATGACCGGTTCCACCGAGCGCACCGTGGGCGACATGGGCATGTCGACATCCACCGGCACGTCGCGCCAGCCCAGCACGGTCTGGCCCTCGGCGCGCACCGCGCGTTCGAGTTCCTGTTCGCAGGCCAGGCGCGAAGCGGTTTCCTTGGGCAGGAACATCATGGCCACGCCGTACTCGCCGGGAGGCGGCAGCACCACGCCTTGCTGGGCCATTTCGTCGCGGTACAGCGCGTCGGGGATCTGGATCAGGATGCCCGCGCCGTCGCCCATGAGCTTGTCGGCGCCCACCGCGCCGCGGTGGTCCAGGTTTTCCAGGATCTTCAGGCCTTGCTGGATGATGGCATGGCTTTTGCGCCCCTTGATATGGGCGACGAAACCCACGCCACAGGCGTCATGTTCGTGCTGAGGGTTGTACAGGCCCTGCGCCGCCGGAATGCCGATGCGCGTGGCATCGATGGGCGTCGCGGCCGGGCGACAGGAATCTTGTTGGGTAGTGGACATAGCGCGCTCCGCAGTGGCCTGCGTCGGAATGTTGCAGTGCAAGGGCACGACGATACTGCGGCACAGCATGAGGCGCAAGTTAAATAAATAGGGTGTGTCCCTTTATTATTAGGCACCGAAACTGTGCACAAATAAAAAGGGACATATAAAAAATTCCTTATTATCAATGGCATATAAAAAGAGACAAAAAATACCTAGTGGAATTCACTAGGCCAGAACGGTAAATCCAGTTTATGTGTCCCTAAATTATCGCTGTGCGGCTGCGGCAGGCGCGCCTGTAACGGGCAGTCATATTCAGGCGAGCGGCACGGGTAGCGTGTCGCCGCCGATGACAAAGTGGGAAATTTCAGGCGCCGGGTGCGCCGTTGCCTTCTGCGGCGGCCTGGGGTTCGGCCGGCTTCTTGCGGGGCCGGCCCCGCTGCCCGGGGGCAACCCGGCGGCTGGCGGTATGGGCCAGGCTGGCAATGAAGGCCGTGCCGCCCAATGCCCACTGGCCGGACACGGCCTGGTCGATACGCTGGGATTGTTCGCGCGACAGCCCTTCCTGCAGACGGCGCCGGTAGTTGGCCTGGCGGTCGAACGGAGTATTGCCGCAGGCCCAGTAGTCGGCGTGATCGGATTGCCAGGGCGAAGGCGGGGTGGCGGCCGCCGTGTTGCCGGTATGGCTGCCGGCCGAAGACCAGGGCCAGGAATCGGGGTCGTGCGTGCTGCCGCTGCGCACCGGGTAGGTTTCCAGCCAGACCAGGGCGGGCAGCACCCATACGCCGGGTTCCAGCAGGGCGGAACGGTAGCGGCCGGCGAACACACGGCCGCCGCGCAGGCGGGCGGCCAGGTTGCGGCCCAGTGTCTGCATCAGGCGCGGCAGGCCTTCTTCGTCGGCGGGCGTGGCCAGCAACAGGATGCGGTCGTTGGCCAGCACCCAGCCGTGTACTGCCACACGGTGGCGTTGGGCGGAATCGCCCAGCCAGGCGGCCAATTGGTTCAGCACGTCCTGGGGCGCCGGCTGGGACGGGGCCGCCAGAGGCTGGACGAAGTTGGCCTGCACCAGCTGGGGCAGCCCGGGGGCGTACAAACGGGGCAGACGGGCCATAGGATCGAGGGCGCAGGGCCCAAAGAACGTTAGGGTCGATCAACTATATATAAATAGTGCCATAGCCGTCGAGGGTCAAGCTTTCTCGACAACAAATTGCACAATACGAGCAAGGGCCTGCATGACCACCCAGGTTAACATCGGGCGTTGAAACGCAGTAGCTGCGAAAACCATCCCCCGTAGGAGCCTTGCATGAAAACCAAAGCCGCGATCGCCTGGAAAGCCGGTGAGCCCCTTACCGTCGAAGAGGTAGACCTGGACGGCCCCCGCGCGGGCGAGGTACTGATCGAAGTCAAGGCCACGGGTATTTGCCATACCGATTACTACACCCTGTCGGGCGCCGACCCCGAAGGCATTTTCCCGGCCATCCTGGGCCATGAAGGCGCGGGCGTGGTCGTGGACGTGGGGGCGGGAGTTACGTCCCTGAAAAAGGGCGACCATGTCATTCCCCTGTACACCCCCGAATGCCGCCAGTGCAAGTTCTGCCTGTCGCGCAAAACCAATCTGTGCCAGGCAATCCGCGCCACCCAGGGCAAGGGCCTGATGCCGGATGCGACCTCGCGGTTCTCCATCGGCGGCAAGCCGCTGTTCCATTACATGGGCACGTCCACGTTCGCGAATCACATCGTGGTGCCGGAAATCGCCGTGGCCAAGGTGCGCGAAGACGCCCCCTTCGACAAGATCTGCTATATCGGCTGCGGCGTCACCACCGGCGTAGGCGCGGTGGTGTACACGGCCAAGGTCGAGGCCGGCGCCAATGTGGTGGTGTTCGGATTGGGCGGCATCGGCCTGAACGTGATCCAGGGTGCCAAGATGGTGGGCGCGGACAAGATCATCGGCGTAGACCTGAACCCCGCCCGCGTAGCCATGGCCCGCAAGTTCGGCATGACGCACTTCGTCAACCCCAAGGAAGTCGAGAATGTAGTCGACCATATCGTCCATCTGACGGACGGCGGCGCCGATTATTCCTTTGAATGCATCGGCAACACGCAAGTGATGCGCCAGGCGCTGGAATGCTGCCACAAGGGTTGGGGCCAATCCATCATCATCGGCGTGGCCGAGGCGGGCGCCGAAATCAGCACCCGCCCGTTCCAGCTGGTAACCGGCCGCGAATGGAAGGGTTCGGCCTTCGGCGGCGCGCGCGGCCGCACCGATGTGCCCAAGATCGTCGACTGGTACATGGAAGGCAAGATCAACATTGATGATCTCATCACCCATACCCTGCCGCTGGACCGCATCAACGAAGGCTTCGACCTGATGAAGCGCGGCGAATCGATCCGCTCGGTGGTGTTGTATTGATGGCGCCGCGCAGGCACCCCGTTACGATCCGGCAAGGAAGCACCGCAACATGGCAGACCTGGAACTGATCTCGCAGCACCGCTGCTTCGGCGGCTGGCAGCGTTTTTACCGCCATGCGTCGGCCCAGGTCGGGCTGCCCATGAAGTTTTCGGTGTACATCCCGCCCCAGGCGGAACAGGGCCCGGTACCGGTGCTGTTCTACCTGGCGGGGCTTACCTGCACCGAAGAAACCTTCATGATCAAGGGCGGGGCGCAGCGCCTGGCCGCCCAGATGGGCCTGATGCTGGTGGCGCCCGATACCAGCCCGCGCGGCGCCGGCATCGCCGGCGAAGACCAGGACTGGGATTTCGGCACGGGCGCCGGTTTTTATCTGGATGCCACCGCCGAGCCCTGGCGCAGGCACTACCGCATGGAAAGCTACGTGGCCGACGAGCTGCATGGCATCGTTACCAGCCAGTTGCCCGCCGATGCCGGGCGCATCGGTATTTTCGGGCACTCGATGGGCGGGCATGGTGCCCTGGTGCTGGCCCTGCGGCATCCGGACAAGTTCCGGTCGGTGTCGGCCTTTGCCCCCATCGCGGCGCCCATGCGCTGCCCCTGGGGCCACAAGGCCTTCGGCGGCTACCTGGGGCCCGACCCCGAAGCCTGGAAAGCCTACGATGCCAGCGAGCTCATGGCCCGCACCCAGCGCCCGTTTCCCAAGGGTATCTTGATCGACCAGGGGCTGGCTGACAGTTTCCTGGCCGAGCAACTGTACCCCCAGGTGTTCGAGCAGGCGTGCGCGCAAGCCGGACAGCCGCTGACGCTGCGCCGCCATGTCGGCTACGACCATGGCTATTACTTCATTTCCACTTTCATGCAGGATCACCTGCGGTTTCACGCCGACCAATACATATAGCGGCGCCCATGGCCGCACGCGGCAGGCCCGCGGGCGGCATCGGCGCCTATAAAAGGATTGCCGAGTGATTTACGGTTTCGCGCCTTTTGTCTGGATGGGCCTGGCGGCCCTGATCGTGTTGATTCCCGGCCTGTACATGCTGTTCGGCCGGGGCGGGCCGCGCGACGCCGCGGGGCGGCGCATGTTCCGCCTGCGGCCTGTGCGGCGCCTGTGCGGATGCCTGCTGATCGCCCTGGCCGGGGTATCGGCCATGCTGGCCCTGACGTTGGTGCAATTCCTGAAGCTGACCACCGATGTGCCGGTGGCCAGCGTGCAGATCCACGAGCATGCGCCGGGGCGCTTCCAGCTGACCACCCAGGTGCCAGGCATGGAAGACCGCATCTACGCCCTGGCGGGCGACCAATGGCAGATCGACGCCAAGGTGGTGCGCTGGCGCCTGCCCGCCTTGCTGGCCGGTGCGCCGCCCTTATATGCCTTCGAGCGCCTGTCGGGCCGCTACAGCGATATCGAACGCGAGCGCAGCGAACCGCGCAGCGCGCACGCCCTGAACGACTGGCCCGTGCCGGACCTGGGCACGCTCAAGCGCGTATTCCCCAACTGGCTGCCGTTTGTCGACGTGCAGTTCGGCAGCGCGGCCTACATGCCCATGCTGGACGGCGCGCGCTACCGTGTTTACATGGATCCGCGCGGCGCGGTGGTGATCCGGCCCGATGGGCAGGCCACCGAAGACGCGCTGCGGCAGTCGGGCTGGTAAGGCCTTGGCCCGCTTCAACTGTCGTCGAAGTCGCCGGTGCCCAGCTTGATGGTGCCGTCGCTGGGCACCCATTGGGCCTTCTTGGCGATGGCCTGGATTTCCACCTGGGCGTTCTCGAAGGCGCGCAGCAACTCGCTGCCGGTGTCGTCGGCAGCCCCGAAGTAGCGGCGCAGCGCATCTCCCGATATTTCGAACTGTCGCACGACCCCATCGGTTTCCAGCTCGAAGACAACGTCGTCGCCCTGCGCCTGGGCGTGGGTGGCTTTGGCGAAAGCATTCATGCGAGGCTCCTTTGGTGTGGGCGGGCGCTGGGGGCCGCCCGGAACCCTGGTATCGGCAAATTCCGTGCCTTGGCCGGAGTCAATTTAAGGGACGCATTAAACCTTGCCATTTTGGGAACTATGACGCGCCGCAGCAGTCGAATTAGCACTCATAAATCCAGAGTGCTAACATCGGTCTGATGCAGTTGTCCCATTCCTACCTGGAGACCGCAACCATGAAGCAACCCAGCAGCTCGTTGGCCCTGTCCGGCAACGCCCTGGCGTTGGCCATTGCCAATCCAGGCTCGCTCGGTACCATTGAAGCCTATATTTCGGCCGTCAACCGCCTGCCGGTGCTGACCGCCGAACGCGAAACCGAACTGGGCCGCCGCCTGCGCGATCGCGACGACCTGGACGCCGCCCGTGAACTGGTGCTGTCGCACCTGCGGCTGGTGGTCTCGGTGGCCCGCCAGTACCTGGGCTACGGCCTGCCCCATGCCGACCTCATCCAGGAAGGCAATGTCGGCCTGATGAAGGCCGTGAAGCGCTTCGACCCGGAACGCGGCGTACGCCTGGTGTCGTTCGCCGTGCACTGGATCAAGGCCGAAATCCACGAATTCATCATCCGCAACTGGCGCATGGTGAAGGTGGCCACTACCAAGGCGCAGCGCAAGCTGTTCTTCAACCTGCGCAGCATGCGTCCCGACGGCCAGACGCTCGACCCTGAACAGGTCGACCGTATCGCCGAAGAGCTGAACGTGCGGCGCGAAGACGTCAGCGAAATGGAAGTGCGCCTGTCCGGCCGCGACCTTTCCCTGGAAAAGCAGGACGACGACGACGAGTCTTTCTCGCCCATCGCCTACCTGTCCGACGACGGCCGCCAGGAACCCACGCGCGTGCTCGACCGCCGCGACCACGACGAGCTGCAGGGTGCCGGCCTGGCCCACGCGCTGCAGGCACTCGACCCGCGTTCGCGCCGCATCATCGAGGCCCGCTGGCTGCAGGACGATGGCGGCATCACCCTGCAGGAACTGGCGCAAGAGTTCGGCGTGTCGGCCGAGCGCATCCGCCAGATCGAATCCGCCGCCCTGAAGAAAATGCGCGGCACGCTCGCGCCCGCCTGATGGCCCGGAAACATCCTGATTCAAATTCATGGCGCCGATCTTGAACCGCGCGGAAACTTAATCGCCGCCGGGGCGCCTAAATACATGTAGACCGCATTTGCCGGTACCCGGTATTGCAGTCTTGCATCCGTTTCGGCTTCTCCTCTTTCCCCTCCCCTATGAAACGGATGCTTGCAGGGCACCTCGCATATCGGTGCCCTGTTTTTTTGCGCCGCGGTTTCTTGCGGGCATCCGCCAGCCAGGTTGTTAGTGTGCTGTCCCATAGACGCCGCCGCGAAACGCGCCAGTTGTGGCCATGGCGACGTATCTATGGGACAGCACACTAGGCGGCAATCCGCAGGTCGTTCCAGGCGGCGGCATCGATACGCCGGACGCCCGTGGCCAGCGAACCGTCGCGGTACAGCTTCAGCCAGCGGTAGCCGGGGGCGGCGTCATCCAGCACGTGGCGGCCATTGCGTACGGCGAACTGGAAGCAGGTGGATGGCGTGGCCAGCATGCGCAAGTGGTGGCGCCGGCGGTCGAAGGCCTGGTGCACATGGCCCCACAGCAGCACGCGGGTGCGCGGCAGCGTGGCCAGTTGCTGGAACAGGGCGGCGGCGTTGTCGACCATCATGCTGTCGTGCCATTTGCTGTCCATTTGCACCGGATTGTGGTGCAGCGCCACCAGAATATGCCGTTCGCCCGCCAGGGCGGCCGAACGTTCCAGCAGGTCGAACTGTTCATCACTGATATGGCCGCCGTCGGAGCCCGCCACGGTGGAATCCAGCAGAATGATGCGCCACGCGCCGATATCGGTTACCGGCTGGGTCCACAGTCCCAGGGCATGGCGCAACGCATAAGGGTCGTCGTGATTGCCAGGCAGGCAGCGTACCGGCCAATCGGTCTGTTCCAGAAGATCGCGCAGGCGGTGGTAGGCCTGGGGGGACCCGTCCTGGGATAAATCGCCGGTGGCCAGCAGCAGGTCGGGCCGGTGCCCGTTGGCGCGCACCAGGTCCAGCACCGCGCGCAGGCTGGCGTCGGTGTTGACCTGGCACATGATGCTGTCGGGTTCGGCCAGCAGGTGCGTATCGGTAAGCTGCACCAGCAGAATGGGCGCGTCGGGGCGGCCGGCGCTGGAAGTCGAGGTCGGCAAGGGGCTTTTCTGTCTATCCGAAAGCTTCGTACCTTACCGAAAAAGCCCCCGCCCCGGACATCAGGCGGGGCAACACGCGTAACGAAACGTGGATGGGCCTAAGGCAAAAGACGCTATTCTTGTTGCTCCGTCCGAGGCGTTTTGGTTCGATCGAGTTTCATGGATATTGGTTTTCTTGTGTTCGGCCTGTCGGGCCTGCTGACGCTGGTGTGCTTCATGCCGCCCTTGGCAGGGCGCATCAAGTTGCCGTATTCGGTATTGCTGGCCATCGTGGGCTGCGCGCTGGGCCTGGGCTTGCACCTGCATGGCTGGGCGCCGCCGGTACTGGGCGATTTGTTCGACACTATCGAACGTTTCGAGATCTCGTCGGAAACCTTCCTGATGGTGTTTCTGCCGGTGCTGTTGTTCGAGACGGCGCTGGCCATGAACGTGCGCCGATTGATGGACGACATCGGCCCCATCCTGATGATGGCGATCGTGGCGGTGATTGTGTGCACGGTGGTGGTGGGCGTGGGGGTAAGCGCCGTGTCGTCGTACGGGCTGGTGGCCTGCCTGCTGCTGGGCGCCATCGTGGCCACCACGGATCCGGTGGCGGTGGTGAGCATTTTCCGCGAAGTGGGCGCGCCCAAGCGCCTGACCACGCTGGTGGAAGGCGAAAGCCTGTTCAACGATGCCGCGTCGATCGCGCTGTATTCGGTGCTGCTGGCGGTGGCGGGTGGGCATGGCACGCTGTCGTGGGGCGGCATATTCACCGACTTCGTCGTGCACTTCCTGGGCGGTGCCCTGGCGGGCTACATCATGGGGCGCGGCGCGTGCTTCCTGTTCGCCTGGCTGCGCGGCTTTCCCACCGCCGAGATCACGCTGACGCTGACCCTGGCGTATTTGTCTTTCTTCATTTCGGAACACTATCTGGGCGTGTCCGGGGTGGTGGCCACGGTGGTGGCCGGCCTGGTGGTGGGCTCGGCGGGGCGCACGCGCATGTCGCCCGTCACGTTCGAGCATTTGTCCAGTTCCTGGGAACAGTTCGGTTTCTGGGCCAATTCGCTGATCTTCCTGTTCGCCGCCATGCTGATCCCCAAGCTGATGGCCGCGGCAGACCTGGAAGAACTGCTGATGGTGGCGGTGGTGTTCGTGCTGACGCTGCTGGCGCGCGCCATTGTGGTGTTCGGCCTGCTGCCCCTGCTGGGCCTGACCCCGCTGGGCACTAAAGTCAGCACACCCTACAAGACGGTCATGCTGTGGGGCGGGCTGCGCGGTGCCGTGTCGCTGGCGCTGGCGCTGGCGGTCACGGAACAGGCGGCCGTGCCGGAAGACGTGCGGCAGTTCATCGCCGTGGTTACCACCGGTTTCGTGCTGGCCACGCTGTTCATCAACGGCATATCGCTGCGGCCGTTGATCCGCATGCTGGGCCTGAACCAGCTGTCGCCCGTGGAGCGCACCATCCGCAACCAGGCGCTGGTGGTGGCGCTGGAAGACCTGCAGGGCAAGACCGACGAGGTGGCCCGCGCCGACCACATCAGCCCCGAGGCCAGCGTGCGCATCCACGCGGTATTCGATGCCAGCCTGGCCAGCGTGCACGACGGCCAGATCAGCCAGATGAGCGACGAGCAGCGCGTGGCGGTGGGCCTGGCCATCGTGGCGCAGCGCGAACAGGAAATGTTCTTCGACATCCTGAAGGCGCAGATCGTGGATTGGCGCATGGCCGAATCGCTGCTGGCGCGTTCCGAACGGCTGGAAGACGCCATACGCACCGGCGGCCTGGCCGGTTTCGAGCGCGGCATCGAAGCCGACGTGCGGTATTCCAAGGCCTTCCGCATGGCCTTGCGCATGCACTACATGTTCGGCTTCCAGAGCTGGCTGGCCCATGAACTGGGGCAGCGGTTCGCCAACCTGATGACCAAGCGTTCGGTGGCGCAGCGCCTGATGGCTTTCGCGCGCGAGCAGATCGCCCCGCTGCTGGGCGATGCGGCGGCCCAGCAGATCGTGGCCGCGCATCAGCGCCGGCTGGACCTGGTCGAACATGCCCTGCAGGCCCTGAACCTGCAGTACCCGTCATACGCGCTGTGGCTGCAGGAAAGCCACCTGGGCCGCACCGCGCGCGAACTGGAACGCATCCGGTACCACGACATGCTGGAGCAGTTCCTGATCAGCGGCGAGGTGTATGCCGACCTGATGGGTCAATTGAAAAGCCGCTGGCGCCATATCGACCGGCATCCGCCGCTGGACATGGAAATGGGCGCGGCCGAACTGATTACCCGCGTGCCCTTGTTCGAAGGCCTGAGCGCGGATTCGCTGCGCGCCATCAGCCGCCTGCTGAAGCCCCGCCTGGCGTTGCCTGACCAGCCCATTCTGACGCAGGGACGACATGGCCAGGAAATGTGTTTCGTGGCCTCTGGAGCGGTGGCTGTGCAACTGCCGGACGGTACCGCCGTCGAACTGGGCAGCGGCGAGTTTTTCGGCGAACTGGCCCTGCTGGGCAAACATGAACTGACCCCGGATGTGCACTCGCTGGGCTACAGCAAGCTGTTGATGCTGTCGCTGCGCGACTTCGAGGCCCTGCTGGCGCGCGACCCCGACCTGCGCGAGCGCATCCAGGTGGTGGCACGGCAGCGCCTGCGGGCGATCGAGGTATGGCAGCAGTTTTCGCAAACGGGCACGACTACCCCGCCTGCGCCGCCCAGCCCGGCCCCCCCCGTGGGTCCGTCGGCGCCGGCCGATGCTTGAACGGCTGTTGTGGGCTTCAGCGGGCGTTGACGGTGTCTGGCTCTCATGGCGCTACCTTACGCGCTTGGCCAGGGGTCTGGCTCCCGCAGGGTGCCTGACCCCGTCGTGCCGAGCCTGCGCACGCATCGGTGCCTGCCTACGTGGTCGCGCGCCGCACCAGCGTGAAGCCCAGGTCCACGTGCCGCTGCGCTGGCGGGGTGCCGGCCAATTCCTGCATCAATAGCCCGGCCGCCGTCAGGCCGATTTGATAGCGCGGCGTGGCAATGCTGGACAGCGGCGGCGTGGTCCAGGCCGTGCCCGCGAAGTCGTGGAAACCCACCAGCCCCATGCGTCCGGGCACCGCGATGCCGCGCCGTCCGCACTGGAACACCGCGCCCTGGGCCAGGTCGTCGTTGCAAAAGAACACGCCGTCGCAGTCGGGATGCTGTTCGAGCAGTTGGTTCAGCAGGTCCGCGCCCAGCCCGATGGACGATTTCTGTGGCGTCATGATTTCCAGCGCCGGATCGTACCGGCCCGCGTCGCGCAGGGCCTGGCGCGCGCCTTCGCACCGCCGCAGCGAGCGGGGGTCCAGTTGCGCGCCCACGATGCCGATGCGCCGATACCCCTGTTCGACCAGGTGCCGGCAGGCCGCCAGGCCGGAGTCGAACTGCGAAAAGCCCACGCTCAGGTCGGGGGAGTCGGGCGGCAGCGTCTCGATGGTATGCACGGCCGGCACCCCCATCGAGCGCAGCAGTTGCCAGACGCCGGGCGTGTGGTCTATGCCGGTAAGAATGAGGCCGTCGGGTGAATGCTGCAGGTAGGTGCGCAACTGGGCTTCTTCGGCGTCGAGCGAATAGCCGGTGACGCCCACCAGCAGATGGTAGCCCTGGGCGTCGAGCGTTTCCTTGATGCCGGCGATGATGTCCACGAACACCACGTTGCTTAGCGAAGGAATCAGCGCCACCACAATGTGCGAGCGCGACGAGGCCAGGGCGCTGGCGGCGTGGTTGGGCACGTAGCCCAGATCCTGGCAGATCCGCAGGATGCGTTCGCGCAGCGGCGGAGCCACCTTGCCGGGCGTGCGCAGGGCGCGTGAAACGGTAATGGCGCTGACACCGGCACGGCGCGCCACCTGTTGCATGGTGACGCGCCCGTCGCGGGTACTGCGGGGCTTGCGTGCCGGCATGGGTTGGAGTTGCTGTCCGGAAAGGGCGTAGTCTGCCCCAAGGGGTTTACATTAGCCAAATGTTAGCGCTAACATCGCACAACATTCAAAAAAGATCAATCGGAGACAAACAATGCAGCCTGCTACCCAGGCCCGCGGCGTCCGAGCGTGGCTGGCCCGTGCCGCCGATGCCTGTTATTGGCTTCAAACCTGGCTGATGGTGGTGTGCCTGACCGCCATGGTGGTGCTGCTGTTCGGCAACGTCACGCTGCGCTACGTATTCAATTCCGGCATCAATGTGTCCGACGAGCTTTCCCGGCTGGCGTTTGTGTGGCTGATCTTCCTGGGGGCCGTGCTGGCGCTGCGCGACCACCAGCATATCGGCGTGACCATGCTGGTGCGGCGCTTCGGGCCGGGGGGGCGCAAGGCGACACACATCGCCTGCCAGTTGCTGACGCTGTGGGTGCTGTGGCTGATGGCCGACGGCAGTTGGAAGCAGACCGTCATCGGCCTGGGGACGCGCCTGCCGGTTACCGGGCTGCCCATGGCGGTGTTCGATGCGGCCGTTCTGTATGCCGCCGCCGCCATGGCCTTGCTGACGCTGATCGATCTGGTGCGGGTGCTGGCCGGCGGCGCGCCGCCGCTGGACGCCAGCCCCGAAGACCCGCTCGTCTGAGCCGCGCCCCGTTCTCATGAAGCCTGTCCGACCATGACCTTGACCCTATTCCTGGCGGTGCTGCTGGGGCTGATCGCCCTGGGCCAGCCGATCGCGTTCGCGTTGCTGCTCAGCGCGGTCGCCCTGATGTTCCAGCTGAATTTCTTTGATTCGCAGATCCTGGCGCAGAACATGCTGTCGGGCGCCAACAGCTTCACGCTGATGGCCGTACCCCTGTTCATGCTGGCCGGCGAAGTGATGAATGCGGGCGGCATCTCGCGCCGCATCGTCGACCTGGCCGCCATGTTCGTGGGCCACATCCGCGGCGGGCTGGGCTATGTGGCCATCTTCGCCAGCGTGCTGCTGGCCGCGCTGTCCGGGTCGGCGGTGGCCGACGCGGCGGCCCTGGGCACGCTGTTGATACCCATGCTGCGCGACAAGGGCTATAGCGCCGGGCAGGCGTCCGGCCTGATCGCGGCGGGCGGCATCGTGGCGCCCATCATTCCGCCGTCGATTTCGTTCATCATTTTCGGCGTGGCCACCAATGTGTCCATTACCAAGCTGTTTTTCGCCGGTATTGCGCCGGGGCTGCTGATGGGGCTGACGCTGGTGGCGGTGTGGACCTGGGTGGCGCGCCAGCAGGGGGCGCTGGCGCCCACGCCGCGCCAGCCGTGGCCCGCGCGCTGGCGCGCCCTGCGCCAGGCCATCTGGGCCCTGATGCTGCCGGTGATCATTATCGGCGGACTGCGCGGCGGCATCTTCACGCCCACCGAGGCCGCCGTGGTGGCCGCCGTGTATGCGCTGGTCATCAGCCTGTTCGTGTACCGCGAGATCACGGTGCGCGACCTGGGCCGCCTGTTCATCAACGCGGCCCGCACCACCGCCGTGGTGATGTTCCTGGTGGCCGCCGCCATGGTGTCGTCGTACATGATCACGCTGGCCGATATGCCGCAAGACCTGATCGCGCTGCTGGAACCCGTGCTGGACCAGCCCAGGCTGCTGATGTTCTGCCTGATGGTGCTGCTGACCCTGGTAGGCACCGTGATGGACCTGACCCCCACCATCCTGATCCTGGCGCCGGTGCTGATGCCCGTCGTAACCAAGGCCGGCATCGACCCCATCTACTTCGGGGTGATGTTCGTGATGGTGGGCTGCGTGGGCCTGCTGACCCCGCCGGTGGGCACGGTGCTCAACGTGGTATGCGGCGTGGCGCGCATCAACATGGAAACCATCTGCCGGGGCGTGTGGCGCTATGTGGCCGCCTATTCCGTCCTGATTGTCATTCTGGTGATCTTCCCGGAGCTGATCACCGTACCCGCGCGCTGGCTGTACTAGAACGGCATCGACCGCCGCCGGCGCTTATCAGCAAACCAAGGAGGAGCATCATGAACAAGACCTGGAAACACACCCTGGTGGCCCTGACGGCCGCCCTGTCCTGCGCGGTGGCCGGCGTGGCCGCCGCCCAGGACATCAAGCCGCGCCTGATCCGCTTTGGTTATGGCCTGAACGACGACAGCGTGCAGGGCCGCGCCGCGCGCCACCTGGCGCAGGAATTGGAGAAGCTCAGTGGCGGCAAGATGAAAATGAAGACCTTCGGCTCGGCCAGCCTTGGGTCCGACGAGCAGATGCAAAGCGCGCTGGTGGGCGGCGTGCAGGAAATGATGGTGGGTTCCACCGCGCCGCTGGCCACCATGGTGAAGGAATTCGGCGTGTTCGATTTGCCGTTCCTGTTCAATTCCGACAAAGAGGCCGATGCCGTGCTGGACGGCCCGCTGGGCGAACGCCTGCTGAAGATGCTGGACGCCAAGGGGCTGGTGGGGCTGGTGTACTGGGAAAACGGGTTTCGCAACCTGACCAATTCCCGGCATCCGGTGGTGAAGGCGGAAGACCTGCAGGGCATCAAGCTGCGCGTGATGCAGAACCAGGTGGCCCTGGGGGTGTTCAATGCCCTGGGTGCCAATGCCGTGCCCATGCCGTTCTCGGAGCTGTTCACCGCGCTGGAAACGCGTACCGTGGACGGCCAGGAGAACCCGGTCACCACCATCCAGAGCAGCAAGTTCTATGAAGTGCAGCCGTACCTGACCATCACGCGCCACGTATACACCCCGTGGGTGGTACTGGCGTCGAAGAAATGGTGGGACACGCTTTCGCCGGATGAGCAGAAGCTGATCCGCCAGGCCGCCGTGGCCTCGCGCGATTTCGAGCGCCAGGACAGCCGCGCCGATTCCAAGAAGGCGATGGATACCCTGAAAGAGCACGGCATGAAGATCAACGTGGTGTCCGACGAGGAAATCGCCCGCATGCGCCAGAAGGTGCAGCCGGTGGTGGACAAGACCACCCAGGAACTGGGCCCCGAGCTGGTCAAGGAGCTGCAGGAAGAAATCCAGAAGGCGCGCGGCTGACCCGCGTGCCGCGCCGGGCCCTTGCATGGGCCCGGCGCCCATTGCCCACGTTGCATCGTAGTGAACCGCCATGTCCCATATGCCCCGTAAGCTGCGCAGCCAGAAATGGTTCGACGACCCTACCCACGCCGACATGACCGCCATTTATGTCGAGCGCTATCTGAATTCCGGCATTACGCGCGCCGAGCTGCAATCGGGCCGGCCCATTATCGGCATTGCCCAGACAGGCAATGACCTGACGCCGTGCAACCGGCACCACCTGCAGCTGGCCGAGCGGATCAAGGCCGGCATACGCGATGCCGGCGGCATTCCCATGGAATTCCCGGTGCACCCGCTAGCCGAGCAAGGCCGTCGGCCCACCGCCGCGCTGGACCGCAACCTGGCCTACCTGGGGCTGGTGGAAATCCTGCATGGCTATCCGCTGGACGGCGTGGTGCTGACCACCGGCTGCGACAAGACCACGCCGGCCTGCCTGATGGCGGCCGCCACGGTCGACCTGCCCGCCATTGTGTTGTCGGGCGGCCCCATGCTCGATGGCTGGCACGAGGGCAAGCGGGTGGGCTCGGGCACGGTGATCTGGCACGCGCGCAATCTGATGGCGGCGGGCAAGATCGACTATGAAGGGTTCATGACCTTGGCCACGGCCTCGTCGCCGTCGGTGGGCCACTGCAACACCATGGGTACGGCCCTGTCGATGAATTCGCTGGCCGAGGCCCTGGGCATGTCGCTGCCGGGCTGCGCCAGCATTCCCGCGCCGTACCGCGAGCGCGGCCAGATGGCCTACGCCACCGGCATGCGCATCTGCGACATGGTGCGCGACGACATACGCCCTTCGCACATCCTGACGCGCCAGGCGTTCGAGAACGCCATCGTGGTGGCCTCGGCGCTGGGCGCGTCCAGCAACTGCCCGCCCCACCTGATCGCCATTGCCCGCCATGCGGGGGTGGACCTGTCGCTGGACGACTGGCAGCGCCTGGGCGAAGACGTGCCCCTGCTGGTGAACTGCGTGCCGGCGGGCGAGTACCTGGGCGAAAGCTTCCACCGGGCCGGCGGCGTCCCGGCCGTGCAGCATGAACTGCAGGCGGCGGGCCGGCTGCATGGCGGCTGCCTGACGGTGTCGGGCCGCACGGTGGGCGATATCGCGGGCGCATCGGCCGCCCACGACCGCGACGTGATCCGCGCCTACCAGGCGCCGCTGCGCCACCGGGCCGGGTTCATCGTGCTGTCGGGCAATTTCTTCGACAGCGCCATCATGAAAATGTCGGTGGTGGGCGAAGCCTTCCGCCGTTCGTACCTGGAAACCCCGGGCGACGAAAATGCCTTCGAGGCCCGCGCCATCGTGTTCGACGGCCCCGAGGATTACCACGCCCGTATCGAAGATCCGGCGCTGAACATCGACGAGCACTGCATCCTGGTGATCCGCGGTTGCGGCGACGTGGGCTATCCGGGCAGCGCCGAGGTCGTGAACATGGCGCCGCCATCGCACCTGCTCAAGCGCGGCATCGATTCGCTGCCCTGCCTGGGCGACGGGCGCCAGAGCGGCACCTCGGCCAGTCCTTCCATCCTGAACATGTCGCCCGAGGCGGCGGTGGGCGGGGGCCTGAGCCTGCTGCAGACCGACGACCGTTTGCGCATCGACCTGAACCAGCGTTCCGTGACGCTGCTGGTGGACGCCGATGAAATGGCCCGCCGCAAGGCCCAGGCCAGGCCCGTGCCCATTCCGCCGTCGCAGACGCCCTGGCAGGAGATCTACCGGCAGTTCGTGGGCCAGCTGTCCACCGGCGGCTGTCTGGAACCGGCCACGCTATATCTGAAAGTGATCGAAACGCGCGGCGATCCGCGGCATTCGCATTGAGGGAAGTGTTGGCGGCGGGCTGGCGCCGCTGTGTGCCGCGACAGTCTCGGTGGTACGGTGTCTGGCACCCAGGAGGGAGCCAGACACCCGCCAGCAGCCGTGCAAATTCGCCATCCGTCGGATCGGCCATGCCGCCTGCTCTTCCCGTTAAGGTCGTACCCTGGGTGTCTGGCTCCCGCAGGGTGCCAGACACCGGGCGCTCAGATCTCGCCGCGCGCCCGCCGCTGCATGATGTCTTCCAGGATGACCAGCGCCGCTTCCACGGTGAATTCGCCATCCGCGATGCGCCGCACCGCGTCCGCCACCGGCACATGAGTGATTTCCATGACTTCGCCGTCGCGGTTGGCGGGCTGGGTGCCGGCGGGCAGCACGCAGGTGCTGGTCAGCAGGTCTTCCACCTGGTAGCCCTCGGGCAGCCGCCGGTGCATGCGCAGTATGGTGCGCAGGGGCGAACGGGCAGCCAGCTGGGCGGGGTCCAACCCGGCTTCTTCGCCGCATTCGCGCAGCAGGCCCAGTTCCAGGTCTTCCTGGCTGCCCACCAGGCCGCCGACCAGGGTGTCCCACATGCCGGGATCGGTGGATTTGCTGAGCGCCCGGCGGGCGATCCACAACTGGCCGTCGGGCGTCCAGGCGTTCAGGTGCACGGCCCGGGTCAGCAGGCCCAGCGGCCGCATGGCCGCGCGTTCCATGCTGCCCAACAGCATGTCGGCCGCGGTGACGTCCAGCAATTCGTCGCGCCAGCCGCGCAGGCAGTCGGCCTCGCGCAGGGTTTGCGCTACGCGCGCCAGCAAGGCATTCAGGTCCGCGCCAGGTTGCAGTCCGCTGCCGATGCGCAGCGCATCGGGCTGCACTTGCACCTGCGGCAGGCGCCGGAGCGCATCGCAGGCCGCGTGGGTGGCCCAGCCGCAGCAATGGTCGGCCACATACAGGGGGCGCGCCAGTTCGGGCGGATGTTCTTGCACGCGTGCGGCCAGTTGCGCATACAGCGCGGCCAGCTGCGCCGCGTCTTCTTGGTCAGGGAGGTACGGCATGCCGCGAATTTTAATGTAGGCTTCGTTGGTGGCCGCGCCAAATGGGGGCAACCCCGTGCGATTCAAGAGGGCTAAATTACATTGGGTTGCGCGTCCGCTATAATTCTGCGGTTTCTTTGTGATTTCGAGTGGGGCAGACCGGCTACTGGCAGCCTGGACTCGTACCTGCCATCTAATAATTGCTGCGTGTATTCCGTGTCCCAACGGGATGCGGAAACGCCCGCGCCGTGTTTCGAGGTAAGCATGAAGAAGTGGAGAGGGATACTGGGCGCCTGTGCATTGCTTGCGGGCAATGCTGTCAGTGCGCAGGTACAAGATATGCCCGGCGGCCCGAGAGTCAATCAGCTCAACCTGCACGAAGGCGTAACCCAGATCGCGCGCGACGTCATGTGGCTGCACTGGCTGCTGTTGATCATCTGTGGTGTGATCTTCATCGGCGTGTTCGGCGTGATGTTCTATTCCATCTGGGCGCACCGGAAGTCGCGCGGGCACAAGGCCGCCACGTTCCACGAGCACCTGGGCGTGGAAGTCGCCTGGACAGTCATCCCCTTTTTCATCGTCATCGCCATGGCGCTGCCGGCCACTCGCACCGTGGTGGCCATGAAAGACACCTCCAGCGCCGACCTGACAGTCAAGGTCACCGGCTACCAGTGGAAGTGGGGCTATGAATACCTGGACGGCCCCGCCGCCGGCGTGAAATTCCTGTCCACCCTGGCCACGCCCCGCGCCCAGATCGAAGGCCGCGAGCCCAAGGGCGAGTTCTACCTGATGGAAGTCGACAACCACCTGGTGGTGCCGGCAGACAAGAAGGTGCGCATCGTGCTGACCGCGGCCGACGTCATCCACTCCTGGATGGTGCCCGACTTCGGCGTGAAGCAGGACGCCATTCCCGGCTTCCTGCGCGACACCTGGTTCCGCGCCGAGAAACCCGGCATCTATCGCGGCCAGTGCGCCGAGCTGTGCGGCAAAGACCACGCCTTCATGCCCATCGTGGTCGAGGTCAAGTCGCAGGAAGACTACGCCGCGTGGGTCGAAGACCAGCAGAAGAAAATGGCGGCCAACGCCGACGACCCGAACAAAGAATGGACCAAGGAAGAGCTGATCGCGCGTGGCGAGAAGGTCTACGCCGCCAACTGCGTGGCCTGTCACCAGGCCAGCGGCAAGGGCGTGCCGGGATCGTTCCCTCCGCTTGACGGCGACAAGACCGTGCTTGGCCCGAAAGATGCTCAAATCAAGACCGTGCTGCACGGCCGCCCCGGCACCGCCATGGCGGCGTTCGGCGGCCAGCTGAACGATGTCGAGATCGCCGCGGCCATTACGTACACGCGTAATGCCTGGAGCAACGCGGGCAAGGGTGAAGACCCGGTAGTACAGCCCAAGGACGTGGTGGCCGGCCGCTGACGCGCCGCCCCAGCCCCTGTTTGTAGAACCTATCAAGAGACACGTGCCGGCCTCCTGGACCGAGGCCGGCAAACAGCAGGAAGGAGTCCATCATGAGCAGCGCCACTGTAGACCACGTGTCGCCCGGCCACGGCCACGGTCACGATCACCACGATGACCACCACGCCATGCCCACGGGCTGGCGCCGCTGGCTTTTCGCCACGAACCACAAAGACATCGGGACGATGTACCTCATCTTCTCGTTCGTCATGCTGCTGGAAGGCGGTGCGCTGGCGCTGCTGCTGCGCACCGAACTGTTCGAGCCCGGCCTGCAGTTCTTCCAGCCCGAACTGTTCAACCAGTTCACCACCATGCACGGCCTGATCATGGTGTTCGGCGCCATCATGCCGTCGTTCGTGGGCTTCGCGAACTGGATGATCCCGATGCAGATCGGCGCGTCCGACATGGCCTTCGCCCGCATGAACAACTTCAGCTTCTGGCTGCTGCCCGTGGCCGCCATCATGCTGACGACCTCGTTCTTCGTGCCCGGCGGCGCCACCGCGGCGGGCTGGACGCTGTACGCCCCGCTGTCGGCCCAGATGGGCCCCGGCATGGACCTGGCCATCTTCGCCGTCCATATCATGGGCGCCTCGTCCATCATGGGCGCCATCAACGTCATCGTCACCATCCTGAACATGCGCGCTCCCGGCATGACGCTGATGAAGATGCCGCTGTTCTGCTGGACCTGGCTGATCACCGCTTTCCTGCTGATCGCCGTGATGCCGGTGCTGGCCGCCGCCATCACCATGGTGCTGACCGACCGCCACTTCGGCACCCACTTCTTCAATGCCGCCGCAGGCGGCGACCCGGTGCTGTACCAGCACATATTTTGGTTCTTCGGGCACCCCGAGGTCTACATCATGATCCTGCCGGCCTTCGGCATCGTGTCGGCCATCGTGCCCGCGTTCTCGCGCAAGAAGCTGTTCGGCTACGCATCCATGGTGTACGCCACGTCGGCCATCGCGGTGCTGTCGTTCATCGTCTGGGCGCACCACATGTTCACCACCGGCATGCCGGTAACCGGCCAGCTGTACTTCATGTACGCCACCATGCTCATCTCCATTCCCACCGGGGTGAAGGTGTTCAACTGGATCGCCACCATGTGGCGCGGCTCCATGACCTTCGAAACCCCCATGCTGTTCGCGGTGGGCTTCATCTTCGTGTTCACCATGGGCGGCTTCACCGGCCTGATCCTGTCGGTGGCGCCCATCGACATCCAGGTGCACGATACCTACTACGTGGTGGCCCACTTCCACTACGTGCTGGTGGCCGGTTCCCTGTTCGCCCTGTTCGCCGGCGCCTACTACTGGGTGCCCAAATGGACGGGCCGCATGTACAACGAAAAGCTGGGCAAGCTGCACTTCTGGTCGACGCTGCTCTCGTTCAACATCACGTTCTTCCCGATGCACTTCCTGGGCCTGGCCGGCATGCCCCGCCGCTATGCCGACTACGCCGCGCAGTTCACCACTTTCCACCAGATCGCCACCATTGGCGCGTTCTGGTTCGGGCTGTCGCAGCTGCTGTTCCTGTATGTCATGATCAGCTGCTACCGCAACAAGGGCGAAGTGGCCCCCGCCAAGCCCTGGGAAGGCGCCGAAGGGCTGGAATGGAGCGTGCCGTCGCCCGCCCCGTTCCATACCTTCACCACGCCGCCCGAAGTGAAGTAAGGCAGGACCGCCGTTAAAGCAAGCTAGCCATGACCCCTGAACAACGCCGCCGCAACAAGACCGCCGGGCTGATCCTGCTGGCAATCGTGATCGCCGTGTTCGCCTGGACGTTCTTCCGCGGCTCGGCCATCATGGGCAAGTAGGCATGACGCACGATATCCGCGATGCTTCGCGCCGGAAGTTGAACTTCCTGCAGACATTGAAGGCGGTGTTGTGGGGAATGTTCGGCGTGCGGCGGGGGGCGGGCTACGAGGAAGACGCCGGCAAGCTCAACCCCGTGCACCTTATCGTGGCGGGCCTGCTGGCCGGATTGATTTTCGTGCTGGTGCTGGTGGCCATTGTGCGCTGGGCCGTGGCCAGCCTGACCTAAGCAGCAAGCATTTCAACAAATCAGTACCAGGGAGAAGACCATGAGTGCAAGCCACTCGGTACAAGGTAAAGAGGCTCCGTACTACTACGTGCCGGCAGATTCGCCGCATCCCGTCCGCACCGCCGTGGCGCTGCTGGCCATGGGTATCGGCGCGGCCGCGTGGGTCAACAGCGTCGGCTGGGGCAAGTGGCTGGTGCTGGCGGGCATCCTGGGCCTGTTCACTGTCCTGTTCTTCTGGTTCGGCGACGCCATCCGCGAGTCCGAGTCCGGCCTGAACAGCAAGCGCATCGACCTGTCGTACCGCTGGGGCATGAGCTGGTTCATTTTCTCGGAAGTCATGTTCTTCGCCGGCTTCTTCGGCGCGCTGTGGTACGTGCGCACCATCACCACGCCGTGGCTGGGCGACATCGACCACCGCCTGCTGCTGTGGCCCGACTTCCAGGCCACCTGGCCCAATTTCGGCCCGGCTGGCATCGTCGACCACTTCCAGACCGTGGGCCCGTTCTGGCTGCCCACCATCAATACCGCGCTGCTGCTGTCGTCGGGCGTGACGCTTACCATCGCCCACCATGCCCTGCGCGAGAACCACCGCGGCAAGACCATGTTCTGGCTGGCGGCCACCGTCATCCTGGGGTTCATCTTCGTGGCCTGTCAGGCTTACGAATACCACCATGCCATCAACGACCTGAACCTGAAATTCAGCTCGGGCGTGTACGGTTCGCTGTTCTACATGCTGACGGGTTTCCACGGGTTCCACGTCATCATGGGCGCCATCATGCTGACGGTGATCCTGTTCCGCCTGATGAAGGGCCACTTCACGGCCGACCACCACTTCGGTTTCGAAGGCGCGGCCTGGTACTGGCACTTTGTGGACGTGGTCTGGCTGGGCCTGTACCTGTTCGTGTATTGGTTCTAGGGGTAGTCCCACCCCCGAAGCGCTGCGGACCGGCAAAGCCGGATCCGCGCGTCCCCGCTTAGGGCCGGCCGGCGCCAATAGCGAACGCCCCCGTATGGGGGCGTCGCACGCTGGCAGATGCGTCCAGCGGCAACGGAACCGGCCCGGCCGGTTCCTATCTAAACCCTGTACTTTCTATCCAGCCCAGGTGGTGGGCCAGCAGAACGAACAGGAACAGGGCCACTGATAGCCCGATGCGCACAGTCAGCGCATTGACCGTGCGGTTGGTGGTGCCTTTGTCCCTCATCAGGTAGACCAGGGCGGATGCCAGGCTGGCCAGGATGCCGATGAAAGCCAGGGCGACGATGACGCGCATTTTTGGCCTCCGGGTAAAACGGAATTATTGCAGACATGGCTCATTCAGTTCAGCGTACTTTGGCGGCCCTGGTGCTGCTGGGCGTGGCGGTGGCCGTGCTGGCCTCGCTGGGCGCCTGGCAGTTGCGCCGCGCTGACGAACGCCGTGCCTTGCTGGCCACCATCCAGGCCGGCCGCGCGCAG
>NZ_JAJMLX010000180.1 GCF_020991325.1 Bordetella petrii
GCCGCGGCCGCGGGTTCCTGCGCAACCGGGCTGGAAGGCATGGCGGGCGGCGCAACGGGCCCCGGCACCGGCGGGCGGACGAGGCCTTGCGGAATTTGCGCCACCAGGCAGGCCCGGCCATCGAACACCGTGCCGCAGGTGCCGCAGCGCACCAGGCCATTGCGCACCCGCAATTGGTCGGGTACCACCTTGAAGGCGGTGCCGCAGTGCGGGCAGCGGGTCGTCATGGCCATGGCGATTCCCCGGTATGCGGCTCAGGCCTTGCGTCCGTGCAGGCAGACCCAGCCATCACGGGCCTGCCAGACCGACATGGCCAGCCAGGGCGCGTACGCAGTAGCCACTTCTTCGGCCTGCCGCTCCAGCACGCCCGACAGCACCAGTTGGCCGCCCGGCGCCACCCGCCCGGCCAGCATGGGCGCCAGCACTTTCAGGGGATTGGACAGGATGTTGGCCACCACCACCTGGTAGGTGCCGTCGGCCAGGGCATCGGGCAACAGGGCCTGCAGATCCACCTGATTGACCAGGGCGTTGTCGGCAGTGGCCTGCACCGCCTGCGGATCGATGTCGACCGCGTCGGTGGCGCCGGCCCCCAGCTTGCGGGCGGCGATGGCCAGGATGCCGGAGCCGCAGCCGTAGTCGAGCACCGTGGCGCCTGGGGGCAGTTCGGCTTCGAGCCAGGCCAGGCACAGGTGCGTGGTGGGGTGGCTGCCCGTGCCGAATGCCAGGCCGGGATCAAGTTCGATGTGGATGGCGTCGTCGTCGAGCGCGGCGCGGCCGGCGGACGCATCGTCGCGGTGCCAGCTGGGCACGATCCACAGGCGCTGGGAAATCTGGATGGGGCCGAACTGCGATTGCGTCAACCGCACCCAGTCGGCATCCGGGACGTCGCGCAGCGTCCAGCCGCCGGCCTGGATGGGATCCAGCCCTGCCGCGGCCATGGCCTGTTCGTAGATCTGGGCAGGACCGGCGCCATCGGGCAGCAGGGCCACGACGCGGTTGCGGTTCCAGGCCTGCACGTCGGGCTCGGTGCCGGGCTCGCCGAACAACGGGCGCTCGGCCTCGGTGCCCAGATCGGCGTCTTCCACCGATACCGACAGCACGCCGGCCTCGAGTAGCGCATCGGACAGCGCTTCGGCCTGCGCCTCGAGGCAATGAAGCACGAGTTCACGCATGACGGGTTCTTCCGGTGGGGCGGGCCAGCGCGGCCCGCCTGGGCATCAAGGGCGCTGGGCCAGCTTGTGCTCGAGATAATGAATGCTGGTGCCGCCCTCGATGAAGCGGGCGTCCTGCAGCAGTTCGCGGTGCAGCGGGATATTAGTGGAAATGCCTTCCACCACCATCTCGGACAGCGCGATGCGCATGCGGGCCAGCGCCTGGTCGCGCGTGTCGCCGTACGTGATGACCTTGGCGATCATCGAGTCGTAGTTGGGCGGCACGAAATAGCCGTTGAAAGCGTGCGAATCGATGCGCACGCCGGGGCCGCCCGGCGTATGCCAGTTGGTGATGCGGCCCGGGCTGGGCACGAAGCGGAACGGGTCCTCGGCGTTGATGCGGCATTCAATGGCATGGCCCTTGAACACGACATCGCGCTGACGCAGCAGGAATTTTTCGCCCGCGGCGATGCGGATCTGCTGCTGGACCAGGTCGACGCCCGTGATGAGCTCGGTTACCGGGTGTTCGACCTGGATGCGGGTGTTCATTTCGATGAAATAGAACTCGCCGTTCTCGTACAGGAACTCGAACGTGCCGGCCCCGCGATAGCCCATTTTGCGGCAGGCGTCGGCGCAGCGGTCGCCGATGCGCTCGATCAGGCGGCGGGCAATGCCCGGCGCCGGCGCTTCTTCGATGACCTTCTGGTGGCGGCGCTGCATGGAGCAGTCGCGTTCGCCCAGCCAGACGGCATTGCGGCCGCCGTCGGCCAGCACCTGGATTTCCACATGGCGCGGGTTCTCGAGGAACTTCTCCATGTAGACTTCGGGGTTGTTGAAGGCCGCGCCGGCTTCGGAACGCGTCATGGCCACGGCATTGAGCAGCGCGGCTTCGGTATACACCACGCGCATGCCCCGCCCGCCGCCGCCGCCGGCGGCCTTGATGATGACGGGGTAACCCACTTCGCGGGCAACGCGCACGATTTCCTGCGGATCGTCGGGCAAGGCGCCTTCGGAACCCGGCACCACCGGCACGCCGGCTTCGATCATGGCGCGCTTGGCGCTGACCTTGTCGCCCATCAGGCGGATGGTTTCCGGACGCGGCCCGATGAAGACAAAGCCGCTTTTCTCGACGCGCTCGGCGAAATCGGCATTTTCGGACAGGAAGCCGTAACCGGGGTGGATGGCTTCCGAATCGGTGACTTCCGCCGCCGAAATGATGGCGGGCATGTTCAGGTAGCTTTCCCGCGAGGGGGCCGGCCCGATACACACCGATTCGTCGGCCAGGCGCACATACTTGGCGTCGCGGTCGGCTTCGGAATGCACGACCACCGTCTTGATGCCGAGCTCGCGGCAGGCGCGTTGAATGCGCAGCGCGATCTCGCCGCGGTTGGCGATCAGGATTTTTTCGAACATATCAGCAATCAGCCAATGACGAACAGGGGTTGGCCGTATTCGACGGGTTCGCCGTTTTCAACGAGGATTTCTTTGATGACGCCGGACTTGTCGGCCTCGATTTCATTGAGCAGCTTCATGGCCTCGATGATGCAGAGCGGGTCGCCTTCTTTGACGGTTTGCCCCACATCGACGAACGGCGCGGCGCCGGGGTTTGGCGCGCGGTAGAAGGTGCCCACCATGGGGGCCTTGACCGCATGGCCTTGCACCACCGGGGCGGCTTCGGCCGCCGGAGCGGCGGGCGCGGCCGCAGCGGGAGCCGGCGCGGCGGGGGCCGCGTCGGGCATGTGGTAGGCAACCGGTTGCAGCGTCTGGGAGAACTTGACGATGCGGACCTTGCCTTCGCCCTCGGTGATTTCAAGCTCGGCAATGCCCGATTCCGCCACCAGGTCGATCAGGGTCTTGAGTTTTCGGAGGTCCATAGAAGCTGCTTCCCGATTAATGTTGGCGACGCGTCTGTATCAGGCCGCGCCGTACCGCATGTGGAATAAAAAGTTGAATCCGGAGACTGGAGTGCGGCACTAATGCCGAGCCGCATAACGCAGCGCCGCGTCGTAGCCGTCTGCGCCCAGGCCGCACACCAGCCCGACCGCCAGGTCGGACAAGTAAGAATGCTGCCGGAAGGGTTCGCGTTTATACAGGTTCGACAAATGTACTTCAATAAAAGGAATAGCAACCGCCGCCAGAGCATCGCGAACCGCCACGCTGGTGTGCGTATAGGCTGCCGCATTGATGACGATGAAATCGGTGCCGTCCTGGCGAGCCGCCTGGATGCGCTCGACCAGTTCGCCTTCGTGATTGCTTTGCCATGCCGTCAGCCCCACGCCCAACTGCGCTGCCAGCGTTTCCAGGCCCTGGTTGATTTGCGCCAGCGTGAGGCTGCCGTAAAGATGGGGCTCGCGTGAACCCAGCAGGTTCAGGTTGGGGCCGTGCAGTACCAGGATCTGTTGCGCCATGAGAGGTGCGCCGGAGGGCTAGCCGCGCAAAGTGTCGGCAAAACTATCGATAAACCGCCTTTTTACGCCTATTCACATCATTTGTCCAACAGATACCGCAGAAACCCCTGCTACCGGCGACATTGCGCAATGCAATGTCAGGCGGCCAGCCCGCGCAGCGTGCGGTCGAGGTCGTCGAACTGGACCTGGCCGAGGATTTTCCGGTTAATTCGGCCATTTTCGTTGAAAACCAGCGTAAAAGGCAGTCCGCCAGCCGGGTTACCCAAGGTACGCAGGGTATCGACAGCCCCCGGCCCCATGACCAGCAGTGGGTAGGACACCGGCACTTTCTTGATGAAATCGCGCATGTTCTCGGGTTTATCGACACCGATGCCAACAAACTGGATGCCTGGGTACTTTTCGTGCAATGCCTGCAATTCGGGCATTTCTTTGACGCAGGGCGCGCACCAGGTTGCCCAGAAATTGACCACCATGGGCTTGCCCTGCCAATCGGCCAGACGACGGGGCGTGCCGTCGAGATCGGGCAACGGCATGGCTTGCAGCGCGGCCACGGGGTCGCCGCTGGCGGCGCCGGCGGGCGCGTTGGCGTTCTGGCGGCGATAGTCGTGCAACGCATAGCCGCCCGCCGCGGCCACCGCCGCCGCACCGGCCAAATACACAAAGAGTCGACGGTTCATGGGCGTGATGATAACCGCAGGCGGCGCGCGCCGGGCGTGCATCTACAATGCGCCCAGGAGAACATCAATGCACCTGCATATTCTTGGCATCTGCGGCACTTTCATGGGCGGCCTGGCGCTGATCGCCCGGGCGGCCGGGCATCGAGTCACGGGCTGCGACGCGGCGGTCTACCCGCCGATGAGCACCCAGCTGGCCGAGCAGGGAATCGACCTGATCGAAGGCTACGGGGCCGACCAACTGGCCCTGGCCCCCGACCTGTATGTCATCGGCAACGTGGTCACGCGCGGTAACCCGCTGATGGAAGCCATTCTGGACAGTGGCGCGCGATATGTATCGGGGCCGCAGTGGCTGGGCGACAACATTTTGCCCGGCGCCCACGTGCTGGCCGTGGCCGGCACGCACGGCAAGACCACCACCAGTTCGATGCTGGCCTGGATACTGGAAGCGGCCGGCCTGCGGCCCAACTTCCTGATAGGCGGCGTGGCGCACGACCTGAAGGTCTCGGCGCGCTACGACCCGGCGGTGCGGCCCTTTGTGATCGAAGCGGACGAGTACGACACGGCTTTCTTCGACAAGCGGTCGAAGTTCGTGCACTACCGGCCGCGCACGGCCATTCTGAACAACCTGGAATACGACCACGCCGACATCTTCCCGGACCTGGCGGCCATTGAAACCCAGTTCCATCATCTGGTGCGCACCATTCCCGGCAGCGGCCGCATCGTGCTGCCCACCGGCAGCGAGGCGCTGGACCGCGTGATGGCGCGCGGCTGCTGGTCGGAAACCACCCGCTTCGGGGCTGGCGGAAGCTGGCAGGCCGGCCCGGCCGACAACGATGGCGCCTTTGAAGTGCGGCGCGACGGCCGCGCCATTGGCACCGTGGGCTGGACACAGGGCGGCGAGCCCACCCGCCTGAACGCCCTGGCGGCGCTGGCCGCGGCCGAGCATGCCGGCGTGGACGCCGCGGCCGGGGTAGACGCGCTCAGCCGGTTCGGCGGCGTGAAGCGGCGCATGGAACTGCGCGGCACGGCGGGCGGCGTCAAGGTTTACGATGATTTCGCCCACCACCCCACCGCCATCGCCACCACCCTGGAGGGCCTGCGCCGCCAAGTGGGCGCCGCACGCATCCTGGCGGTGCTGGAACCGCGCTCGAACACCATGAAGCTGGGAGCCATGGCGGCCCGCCTGCCCGGGGCGCTGCAACTGGCCGATCAGGTGTATTGCTTCGGCGCCCGCAGCGGCAAGCATGCCCTGGGCTGGAACCCGGATGAAGTGCTGGCCCCGCTGGGCGGGCGGGCGGCCAGCTTCGATGACCTGGATGCCCTGGTGGCCGCGGTGGCGCGGGCCGCCCGGCCGGGCGACCACGTGCTGGTCATGAGCAACGGCGGCTTCGGCGGCGTGCATGGCAAGCTGCTGGACGCCCTGGCGCGGGAGGCGCGATGATTCTTTACCTGCACGGCTTTCGCTCATCGCCGGATTCCTTCAAGGCCCGCCTGATGGCCCGGACCCTGGCCGAGCGCGGGCTGGGCGGCGAACGCGACTGGCAATGCCCGCAGTTGCCGGCCAGCCCGAAACAGGCGCTGGACCTGGCCATGGACCTGGCCAGGCGGCAACTGGCGCAGGCCGATGGCCCGCGGCAGTTGACGATAATAGGCTCGTCACTGGGCGGCTACTATGCCACCTGGCTGGCCGAACAGCTGGATTGCCGGGCCGTGCTGCTGAACCCGGCCGTCGAGGCCGCGCGCGACCTGGCCACGCAGGTGGGCACGCACCGCATGTATCATTCGGACGCGCCGTTCGAGTTCCGCGCCGCCTACGTAGACGAGCTGGCCGCCACGCGGGTGGCGGCCATTACCCAGCCCGAGCGGTATTTCCTGGTGGCCGCCACAGGCGACGAAGTACTGGACTGGCGGGAAATGCAGCAACGCTACGCCGGCTGCCGCCAGCGCATCGTGCAGGGCAGCGACCACGGCTTGTCGGATTTTGAACGCTGGCTGCCCGAAGTGCTGGATTTTGCCCAGGCCTGGCCCGCCGCCTGACGCGATTCGAGCATCAACAATATATATATAGACACAAAGGCCGCTCCCGGCGAGCCTGCGCGGCCCCCGCGCCCTGGATGGACTGATTTATGTACGTGTTTTACGAAGAAGACGGCGGTTTCAAGGCGGGCAACATCCTGTCGGAAACCGATGCCAGCCTGCAGGTGGAATCCGAATCGGGCAAGCGCAGCAAGATCAAGCGTGCCAGCACGCTGTTCACCTTTGCCGAGCCGGCGCCGTCCGCGCTGCTGAGCGAAGCCGCGCAGGCGGCCGAGGCGCAGGACCTGCAGTTCCTGTGGGAATGCGCGCCGCAGGAAGAATTCGACTCGGCTGCGCTGGCGGCGGACTATTTCGGCCACGCCCCCAGCGCCGTGGAGCAGGCCGCTCTGCTGATGCGCCTGCATGGCGCGCCGGCGTATTTCCACCGGCGCGGCAAGGGCCGCTACCGCCCTGCGCCGCCCGACATCCTGGCCGCCGCCCTGGCCGCCCTGGAAAAAAAGCAGAAACAGGCCGAACAGCAACAGCATTGGGTCGACGAGATGGCGGCCGGCCGCCTGCCGGAAGAAATCGGGCAAGCAGCCGAAACCCTGCTGATCCGCCCGGACAAGAACGGCATGCCATGGAAGGCGCTGGATGCCGCCTGCGCCCGGCTGCAGAAAAGCCCCGACCGGCTGCTGCTGGAACTGGGCGCCTGGCCGCACGCCCTGGCCCTGCACAAACGCCGTTTCCTGGCCACGCATTTCCCGCGCGGCACTGGCTTTCCCGATGTGCCGGTGCCGGCGCTGGAGCGCGAACTGCCGCTGGCCGATGCGGAAATTTATTCGGTGGATGACATCACCACCACCGAGATCGACGATGCGTTGTCGGTAACGGCCCTGCCCGACGGCAAGGTGCGCGTGGGCATCCACGTGGCGGCGCCCGGGCTGGCCGTGACGCGCGACAGCGAGCTGGACAAGCTGGCGCGCGCGCGCCTGTCCACGGTGTACATGCCGGGCGAGAAAATCCCCATGCAGCCCGACACTGTCATCCAGGCGTTTTCGCTGGATGCGGGCCGCGAAGTGCCGGCCTTGTCGCTGTACGTGACGGCTGACCCGGCTACCGGCGAGATCGCCGCGTCCGAGACCCGCCTGGAGCGAGTGGTGGTGCGCGAGAACCTGCGCCACAATGACCTGGACGGCCAGATCACCGAGGCGGCCCTGGCCGACCCCGCCGCCCCGCTGCCCTACGGGCACTGGCTGCGGCCCCTGTGGCAACTGGCCGGCGCCTTGTCGGCGCAACGCGACGCGGTGCGCGGCAAGCCCGAAAACAACACCCGGGTGGAATACAGCTTTTACCTGGACGGCAACCCCGACGACCCGGACACTCCGGTGCGCCTGGTGCCGCGCCAGCGCAATGCGCCGCTGGACCGCATGGTGGCCGAATACATGATCCTGGCCAATAACGTCTGGGGCGGCCTGCTGAACCAGCACGGCGTGCCGGGCATTTACCGCTCGCAGCAGGCCGGGCGGGTGCGCATGAGCACCCAGGCCCTGCCGCACGAAGCCATTGGCGTGCCGCAGTACGCGTGGAGCACCTCGCCGCTGCGCCGCTATGTAGACCTGGTCAACCAGTGGCAGTTGATTGCCGCGGTGGAACACGGCGTGTCGGCGCGGCTGGTGGCGCCGTTCAAGCCGCGCGATGCCGACCTGTTCGCCATTATTGGCGCCTTCGACGCCCAGTACGCCGCATGGAACGAGTTCCAGGGCGGCATGGAACGCTATTGGTGCCTGCGCTGGCTGAAGCAGCAAGGCATTACCCGTGCCGTGGCGCACGTGCTGCGCGAAGATCTCGTCCGCCTGGGCAACGCGCCGCTGGTCACGCGCGTGGGCGGCATGCCCGAACTGGAACGCGGCACGGCGGTGGAGCTGGACATCCTGGGCATGGACGAACTGGCGCTGGAACTGGACTGCCGGTATGTGGGCCCGGCGGGCTGACGCATCCGGAGTCACCGCGTTCCGGCTTCAGGCGTCTAAAATGCCTGCGTGCAACGTTCTGCTGACTCTTATTCGACGCCGGGCCGTTTCTTGCACTGGCTGAGTGCGCCCGCCCAGCACTACTTGCGGATCGGCCTGGCGATCTCGCTGCTGCTGCACGCCGGTGCGCTGGCGTGGCGCTTCGCCGCGCCGGCTGCCAGCCGGCCCATGCAGGCTCCGCTGGAAATCGTGCTGGTCAATGCCCGCACCGAATCCGCCCCGGCGCAGGCACAGGTAATCGCCCAGAACCAGGTCGATGGCGGCGGCAATGCCGACCGAGGCGGGGTTGCCACCACGCCCTTGCCCCGCACGGGCGAATCGGCCGAGACCATCGTATTGCAGGCCATGCGCAAACGGCAGGCCCAGCTCGAAGCCGAGCAAGTCAAGCTGCTGACCCAATTGCAGGCACAGCCCAAGGCCGGCACGGAACGCCAGCCCGTGTATCCCTGGCCGGACGCCACCGCCCAGGGTGAAGACGTACACGAGCAGCCCGGCCTGGTACAGAACGCCCAGGTAGCCGCCCTGGCCTCGCGCATCCAGTCGTACAACGCGCAGCCACGCAAAGAATTCGTGGCGCCGTCGGCACAGGCCTCGCGCTACGCGGCCTACATGGATGCCTGGCGCACGCGCATCGAGGCCATCGGCACCCAGCACTACCCCGACGAGGCGCGCGGCCGCATCTACGGATCGCTGCAGATCACGGTATCGGTACGCGCCGACGGCAGCGTGGCCAATGTCGAGATCGACCAGCCGTCGGAACATGCCATTTTGAATCAGGCGGCGCGCCGCATTGTGCAGTTGGCGGCCCCCTTCCCGCCATTCCCGCCCGACATCGCCAACGAGGCCGACATGCTGGTCATTACGCGCACCTGGCATTTCGTCAACGACACCCTGGAAACCCAAGCCCCATGACGCAGGCCAGTTCTCCGCCCCGCTATGCCGTGATCGGCAATCCGATCGCGCACAGCCGATCACCGCAGATCCACGCCATGTTCTCGGCACAGACGGGCATACCCCTGCAGTACGAGCGGCTGCTGGCCCCCGTGGACGGCTTCGCGGCCACGGTGCAGGCCTTTCGCGAACAGGGCGGGCTGGGGCTGAACGTGACCGTGCCTTTCAAAGAGGAAGCCCGCGAGCTCGCCGCCGCGCACCTGAGCGAGCGGGCACGCCTGGCGGGCGCCGTGAACACCCTATGGCTGCGGGACGGCACCTGGCATGGCTGCAACACCGACGGCGTGGGGCTGGTCAGCGATCTGCTGCGGCTGGGCGTGGTGCTGGAAGGCGCCCAGGTGCTGCTGGTGGGCGCCG
>NZ_JAJMLX010000181.1 GCF_020991325.1 Bordetella petrii
GTCTTCGACATGCCGCCGTGCGCCTGGTGCGTATTTCAGCGGCTCATTTACCTGGTCATTGGCGTGGTGGCCCTGGCAGGGACAGTCGTGGGCGCGAAAACATGGCAGGCGAAGCAGGGCGATGAAAACGCTGCGACGCTAACCGATGCATATGACAGGCATATGAGCGGCCCGCGCGCGTGGTCCGCCGGTGCGGCGCCGCGCGATCCCAGAATTGTCATTGTTGATCCCTAGCATCCCCATGCGGCCTGGCGCCGCGAGTGTCTTTTCCCTGCGTTCCCCCGCGTGTTCCACCGGGGGTTTTTTTCATTATTTGTTGCCCGAAAGAGGAACCCACTCATGAAACCCCAAGCCTGGCCCCGACTGGGAGTTGCGCTGCTGCTGTGTGTCGCCCTGGCCGCCTGCGGCAGCGGCGATTCGGACGATGACGACGACAACCCGCCGAACCCGCCCACCAACCCGGAGCAGCCCAAGCCCGAGCCCGTGCTGCGCTGCGCGCCTTGAACCCTTTTCCGAGAACATCCAGGACTTCGACTCATGTCGCAACATCATCCCGTTTCTCCCGGCAAGCGCAGGTTCCTGCGCAACAGCGCCGCCGCCGCCGCCGGCCTGGCGGCCCTGTCGGCTTTTCCGGCCAGCATCCGGCGCGCGCTGGCCATCCCGGCCAATAACCGCACCGGCACCATCAAGGACGTGGAACACGTGGTGATCCTGATGCAGGAGAACCGTTCGTTCGACAATTACTTCGGCACCTTCAAGGGTGTGCGCGGCTTCGGCGACCGTTTCACCATTCCGTTGCCCGATGGCCGTTCGGTATGGGAACAATCCAACGGCACGCGCGTGGTGCTGCCGTACCACCTGGACAGCACGCAGGGCAATGCACAGCGCGTGTCGGGCACCCCGCATGACTACCCCGACGCCCAGGCCGCCTGGGACGGCGGGCGCATGGACCAATGGCCGCTGCACAAGGAAGATCATTCCATGGGGTTTTATCGCGAGGCCGAACTGGAATTCCAGTTCGCGCTGGCCGAGGCCTTCACCCTGTGCGACGCGTACCACTGTTCCACCCATGGCGGCACGAACACCAATCGGCTGTTCCTGTGGACGGGCACCAATGACCCCGCGGGCGCCGGCAACGGCCCCTCGACACGCAACCAGTGGGACGGCCTGGGCGAGTCAACAGAGGGCTGGACCTGGGATACCTATCCTGAACGCCTGCAGGCCGCGGGCGTGTCGTGGAAGGTGTACCAGAATCTGCCAGATAACTTCACCGACAATTCCCTGGCCGGCTTCCAGCAGTTCCGCCGCGCCAATGAACAGGCAGGCAACCTGCCCAATGGCGCGCCGTATCCCGCCTGGACGCCGGCGGCCGACACCGCCAACCCCTTGTACAAGGGCGTGGCCAACACCATGCCAGATGCCGGCATGCTGCAGGCCCTGCGCGATGACGCGGCCACCGGCAGCCTGCCGCAGGTGTCGTGGGTGGTGGCGCCGGCCACTTACTCGGAACATCCGGGGCCGTCCAGCCCGGTGCAGGGCGCCTGGTATATCCAGGAAGTGCTGAACGCCCTGACGGCGAACCCCGAGGTCTGGAGCAAGACCGTGCTGTTGGTCAATTTCGACGAGAACGACGGCTTCTTCGACCATGTGCCGTCGCCGGCCGCGCCATCGCTGGATGACGACGGTTTCATGGTGGGCGATTCCACCGTCGACACGGCGGCCGAGCGCCACACCGTGGCATCGCTGCAAGACCCGGCCGACCAGTGCGTCTACGGGCCGGGGCCGCGCGTGCCCATGTACGTGGTGTCGCCCTGGAGCCGCGGCGGTTGGGTGAATTCGCAGGTATCCGATCACACCTCGGTGCTGCGTTTCCTGGAAGCGCGCTTCGGCGTGGCGGAAGAGAACATCAGCCCCTGGCGGCGCGCCGTCATGGGCGACCTGGTGTCGGCCTTCGATTTCGAAACGCCCAACAGTGATCCGCTGCCCGGCCTGAGCCTGCTGACCAAGACCCAGGCCGACCTGATCCGCGCGCAGCAGGAAGCGCTGGCCCAGGTGCCCGTGCCGGCCATCGGCGTCCAGGGCTTGCCCGAGCAGGCCCGCGGCGTGCGCTACTCGCGTGCCTTGCCCTATGAATTGCACACCAGCGGCCGCGCCGATCCGTCGGCGGGCAGCATGCAATTGCTGTTTTCCAACACGGGCACGGCGGCCGCGGTGTTCCACGTATACGACCGCCTGCACCTGGACCGCCCGCCGCGCCGCTACACGCTGGAAGCCGGTACCGAACTGGACGGGCGCTGGGGCACCACGGGCGACAGCGGGGCGTACGATCTGTGGGTGCTGGGGCCCAACGGCTATCACCGCCATTTCAAGGGCAACCTGAACGCGCTGGCGCTGCCGCAGGCGGCCAATCCGGAAATCCGTGTCTGCTACGAGGTGTCCCAGGGCGATGTGTATGTATCGTTCCTGAACGGCGGCCAAGTGCCATGCACGTTCAAGGTCACGCCCAACGCCTATTACGGCGGCAACGAGAGCTGGTCGTTCGAAGTGGCGGCGGGCGCCGAGTTCCAGCAGCACTGGGCACTGGCCGACAGCGGCGGTTGGTACGACTTCACCGTCACCCTGGACGGCGACGCCGCGTTCGAACGCCGCTACGCCGGCCGAGTGGAAACCGGCAAGCCCTCGATAAGCGACCCTGCCATGGGCGCGCCCGCCTGATCGCGGCTGGTGCCTGCCGAGGTCCGCAACCGGAACATCGCCAGGCTGTGCGCGCAGATCTCGCGCGTGATGGCCTGGCGGGCATGGTCGCGGCGTTCCAGCATGCCTATGCTGCGGGCCGGGTGGCCCAGTTCCTCGGGCAGCGGCAGCACTCGCAAGTCCGGGCTGCCCTGCCAGTTCGAACCGTTCAGCAGGGGCAGCAGGGTAACGCCCACTTCCTGTCGCACCAGTTCCACCAGCGTCTCGATGGCATTCAATTCCAGGAACTCGCTGACCGACACGCCCAGGCGCTTCAGTACCCGGTCGATCTGGCGGCCGGTGCGCTGGGTGCGGTCGAACCGCAGGAACGGGTTGGCCGCCAGCACGGCGTGCGCGGTCTGGCCGTCGGTCGCGGCGGGGGCCACCACCACCAGCGGTTCCTCGTAAAGCGGCGTCCAGTGGGTGCTGGCGATTTTGCGCCGGCTTTCCACCAGGAAGGCGGCGTCCAGTTCCCCAGCCTCGACCTTGCCGGCCAGCTCGCTGGCCTTGCCGGACAGCACGCGCACGTCCAGCCCGGGGTGTTTGCGCTTCAGGGCCGATACCACCTTGGACAGGGTCCCCATGCACGACACGATGGAGCCGACGGATACCGCTCCGGCCAGCGTGCCGGGCGTATTGCGCGGCAGCCGCAGGCGATCGTACAGGTCTACCAGGTGCTTGATGTCCGGCAGCAGTTCGCGCCCGGCGGCGTTCAGAATGGCCAGCCGGCCGCTGCGGTCGAACAACTCGCGTCCCAGTTCGGCTTCCAGGCTGCGCATCTGAAAGCTGATGGCCGCCTGGGTCAGGGCCACCTGTTCGGCGGCCTCGGAGAAGGAGCCGTGGTGGGCCACTGCCAGGAAGCTGCGCAGGAAGCGTATGCTGCTCATAAAAAAATTTTGTTCGATAAAACAATTATTCAAATTGATTTAATTAGAGCATAAGAGTAATTTCGACTGTCTTTTTCCCGGTTTTTTCTCTCAGGCCGCGTCCATGAAAAACTTCAACTGGAACAACCCTTATCCCTCGTTCCGGATTCCGCTGTTCGCCCGCAATGTGGTGTCCACCTCGCATCCGCTGGCCGCGCAGGCCGGTTTGCGCATGTTGCTCAAAGGCGGCAACGCCGTCGACGCCGCCATTGCCGCGGCCGCCACCATCGTGCTGGTCGAGCCCGTGTCGTGCGGCCTGGGCGGCGATTGCTTCGCCATTGTCTGGGACGGCAAGGAGCTGCACGGCCTGAACTCCTCGGGCGTGGCGCCGGCCGCCTGGAATGTCGAGTACTTCAAGCGCAAGTACGGCACCGGCCCCGACGGCCTGGCCAAGCAGCCCAAGCGCGGCTGGGACGCCGTCACCGTGCCCGGCGTGGTCGCCGGCTGGGCATCGCTGCACGAAAAGCTGGGCAAGCTGCCGTTTGCCGACCTGTTCGAGCCCGCCATCGAAATCGCCGAACGCGGCTACGCCGTGCCGCCGGTGGTGGCCCACAAATGGGCGGCCGCCGCCGACGAACTGCGCGAGCAGCCCGGCTATGCCCAGGCATTCATGCCCAACGGCCGGGCGCCGGCCGCGGGCGAGCACTTCCGCATTCCCGACGCGGCCAACACGCTGCGCCGCATTGCCGCAAGCGGTGGCCGCGACTTCTATGAAGGCGAGCTGGCCGAGAAAATCGCCGCGTTCAGCAAAGAATGCGGCGGCGCCATGACACTCGACGACCTGCGCGCCTACCGCCCCGAATGGGTCAAGCCCGTATCCAAGTCGTACCGCGGCTACGAACTGCACGAAATCCCGCCCAACGGGCAGGGCATCGCGGCGCTGATGGCGCTGGGTATGTGCGAACACTTCGACCTGGCCAACATGCCGGTCGATTCGGTGCAATCGCAGCACGTGCAGATCGAAGCCATGAAGCTGGCCTTCGCCGACCTGTACCGCTATGTGTCCGATCCGCGCTCGATGGACGTCACGCCGCAGGAAATGCTGTCGGATGCCTACCTGGCCAGCCGCGCCAAGCTCATCCGCCTGGACCGTGCCTCGCAGGTCGAACCGGGCCGCCCGCATGCCGGCGGCACCATCTACCTGACCGCCGCCGACGAAAACGGCATGATGATCTCGTTCATCCAGTCCAACTACATGGGCTTCGGGTCGGGCGTGGTGGTGCCGGGCACCGGCATCAGCATGCAGAACCGCGGCGTCGGTTTCTCCATGGATCCCAAGTCGCCCAATGTGGTCGATGGCGGCAAACGGCCGTTCCACACCATTATTCCGGGCTTCCTGACGCGCGGCGGCAAGCCCGTGATGAGCTTCGGCGTCATGGGGGGCGACATGCAGCCCCAGGGCCACCTGCAAACCGTGATCCGCATGGTCGACTATCACCAGCAGCCGCAGGCGGCCTGCTGCGCGCCGCGCTGGAAAGTCAACCGCGATTTCACGCTGGACATCGAGTCCAGCATGAACCGCGACACGGTCGACGGCCTGCGCGCCCTGGGCCATTCGATGAAGTCGGTGGATGACCCTTACATGGACTTCGGCGCCGGCCAGTTCATCTGGCGCATGCACGAAAACGATAATGAGCTGGGCTATGTGGCCGCCAGCGACAGCCGCCGCGACGGGCAGGCGGTTGGATTCTAAGCGGGATCATGGCATGCTGGACCGGCGCCCGGCGCCGGTTCCATGCCCATAACATCAACACAAGGGAAATATCCATGAAGAAGCACTTCAAGCTGGGGTTGTGCGCCGCCTTGCTGGCGGTCGCATCGGGCACCGCCATGGCGCAGCAGATGCGCATCGGCCTGCAGGAAGACCCGGACGTACTCGACCCCCACCGCGCCCGCACCTATGTGGGCCGCATTGTGTTCACCTCGCTGTGCGACAAGCTGGTGGACGTGAACGAGAAATTGCAGTTCGTGCCGCAACTGGCCCAGTCGTGGTCCTGGAACGACGACAACACCGTCCTGACGTTCAAGCTGCGCACCGACGCGCTGTTCCACGACGGCAGCAAGTTCGACGCGGCGGCCGCCAAGGCCAACCTCGAGCGCGCCAAGAACCTGCAGGACAGCATGCGCAAGGGCGAACTGGCTTCGGTGGTGAAAATCGAGGCCCCCGACGCCGCCACGCTGGTGCTGACGCTGAAGCAGCCCGACGCGACCCTGCTGGCCTCGCTGTCGGACCGCTCGGGCATGATGATGTCGCCCAAGACGTTCTCCGACGATACCGCGGCGGTCGGCCGCCAGCCGGTGTGCTCGGGCCCGTACAAGTTCGTCGAACGCATCCAGAACGACCGCATCGTGCTGGACAAGTTCGACCAGTACTACGATGCCAAGAGCTACGCCTTCAAGCGCGTGGTGTTCCTGCCGATTCCCGACACCACCGTGCGCCTGTCCAACCTGCGCGCGGGCGGCCTGGACATCATCGAGCGCATGAACCCGTCCGATGCGCCGCAGGTAAAGGGCGATGCCAGCCTGCAGTTCGCGCCGGTATCGGGCCTGGGCTACCAGCAGTTCTATTTCAATTTCGCCAATGGCAAGCGGGCCGAAACCAACCCCTTCAAAGACGAGCGCGTGCGCAAGGCTTTCGAGCTGACCATCGACCGCAACATCATCAATGAAGTGATAGGCGGCGGCATCTTCGACCCGGCCAACCAGCCTTTCCCGCCGGCAAGCCCTTATCACAGCGACAAGTTCCCCATTCCTGCACGCGACGTCGCCAAGGCCCGCGCCTTGCTGAAAGAAGCGGGCCTGGAGCAGGTGAAGGCCGAGCTGGCGTTCGGCAACAACACCACTACCTCGGCCATCGCGGAAATGGTGCAGGCCATGTCGGCCGAAGCCGGTTTCCAGCTCAGCCTGCGGCCCACCGAGTACGCGGCGCTGCTGAACGAGGCCCAGGGCGGCAATTTCGAACTGCTGATGCGCGGTTGGTCGGGCCGGGTCGATCCCGACGGCAACATCTACCAGTTCGTGACTTGCAAGGGCGCCCTGAATGACGGCCGCTACTGCAACCCGGAAATCGACAAGCTGCTGGCCGAGGCCCGCACCGTGCCCGACGAAACCAAGCGCAAGGCCATCTATGACAAGGCCCAGGCCATTTTGCAGGGCACCACGCAGTCGGTATACATCTACTATCAACCCTGGCCCTTCGTGCTGGCCAAGAAAGTGCAGGGCTTCAAACCTTACCCCGATGGCATGATCCGCCTGAAGGGTGTGACGTTCGCGCAATAACCGGGCCGCGATTGCCCGCCTGGTATCGGGCCGTGCCGTAGCGCACGGCCCGCGCGTTTGGCGCCCGGCGGTGCGCAGCCCAGTGTTTTAGGTTCCATCCATGTTCAAAATCATCCTGCGCCGCGTGCTCGTGGCGATCCCGACCCTGATATTGGTGTCGATGATCGTCTTCATGTTGCAGAAAATCCTGCCTGGCGACCCGGTGCTGACGCTGGCGGGCGAAGAACGCGATCCCGCCGTGCTCGACTATCTGCGCGACAAATACCGCTTGAACGACCCCTTGCCCGTGCAGTACGGCGCCTGGGTATCGCAGGTGCTGCAGGGCGACCTGGGCCGGTCGCTGCGCACCGATGTGCCGGTTACCGAGCTTATCGCCCAGAAGCTGCCCGTGACGCTGCAACTGGCCGCCATGGCCATGTTTTTTGCGCTGATCGTCGGGGTGCCGATGGGTATCGTGGCGGCCGTGCGCAAGGGCACGGCCACTGAAATGGGCGCCAACGTGGCGGCGCTGTCGGGCATGTCGATTCCTAATTTCTGGTTGGGCATCCTGCTGATCATGCTGGTGTCCGTGAAGTGGCGGCTGTTGCCGGCCTCGGGCTATGTGTCGCCGTTCGACGATTTCTGGATGTCGATGAAAACCATGCTGATGCCCGCGCTGGTGCTGTCCACCGCCATTGCGGCCTACCTGATGCGCCACACACGTTCGGCCATGCTGGAGGCCCTCAGCGCCGACTACGTACGCACCGCGCGCGCCAAGGGCGTGTCGCCGCGCCGCGTGGTGCTGCGCCACGCGCTGCGTAATGCGCTGATGCCTATCGTCACCCTGGTGACCCTGCTGTTCGGCGAACTGCTGGCCGGCGCCGTGCTGACCGAGCAGGTGTTCACCATTCCCGGTTTCGGCAAATTGATCGTCGACGCGGTGTTCACCCGCGACTACGCCGTGGTGCAGGGCGTGGTGCTGTGCGTGGCGGTCGGTTTCATCATCATGAACCTGCTGGCCGACATTCTGTACATCCTGGTCAACCCCCGCCTGAGGCACGCATGAGCGCACATTCCGCTACGGCAAGCGCCGTTCCGCCGCCCCGCAGCCGCAATCGCGCCTGGGGCAAGTTCAAACGCAACCGCGTCGCGCTGCTGGGCGCCGCCATCGTACTGGCCGTGGTGGCGCTGGCGCTGTTCGCGCCCTGGCTGGCCACGCACGATCCGCTGCAAACCAGCTTCATGAACATCCGCAAGGCGCCTTCCGAGGCCTTCTGGCTGGGCACCGACGAACTGGGCCGCGACATCTACAGCCGCATGCTGTACGGCGCGCGGGCATCGTTGATGGCCGGCCTGGTGTCGGTGGTGATCGCGCTGATCGTCGGCGTGCCCTTCGGCCTGGTGTCCGGCTATTTCGGCGGCTGGATAGACAGCGTGGTGTCGCGCTGCACCGAGGCGCTGCTGGCCATTCCGTTCCTGATCCTGGCCATTGCGCTGGCCGCGTTCCTGGGCCCCAGCCTGACCAATGCCATGATCGCCATCGGCGTGTCGGCGGCGCCCAAGTTCATCCGGCTGGCGCGCGGGCAGGTGCTGGCCGTGAAAAATGAAGACTACGTGCAAAGTTCGCGCGCCCTGGGCGCGTCGGACACGCGCATCATCACGCGGCACATTCTTCCCAACATCATGCCGCCGCTGATCGTGCAGGCCACCATCACCATTGCCACGGCCATTATTGCCGAGGCCAGCCTGTCGTTCCTGGGCCTGGGCCTGCAGCCGCCGAATCCTTCGTGGGGCTCGATGTTGAACACGGCCAAGAACTTCATGACGCAGGCGCCGTGGATGTCGATCTTCCCCGGTTCGGCCATTTTCCTGGCGGTGCTGGGTTTCAACCTGCTGGGCGACGGCCTGCGCGACGCGCTCGACCCAAGGCAAGAGAAGTGAGCACGATGACGAGTATGGATGCCAAAAGGGTAGTGCAGGTCGATGGCCTGACGGTCCGTTTCAATACCCCCGACCGCGTGGTGGAAGCCGTGCGCGATGTCTCGTTTCACGTCGACCGCGGCGAAACCCTGGCCATCGTGGGCGAATCCGGTTCCGGCAAATCGGTAACATCGCTGGCGCTGATGCGCCTGGTGGAATACGGCGGCGGCCAGATCGTGGGCGGCGACATGCGGCTGCGGCGCCGCAATGGCGAAGTACTGGACCTGGCCCGCGCCAACGAACCCGTGCTGCAGCGGGTGCGCGGCGCCGACGTGGCCATGATTTTCCAGGAACCCATGACCTCGCTGAACCCCAGTTTCACGGCCGGGGCGCAGATCGCCGAGGCCCTGCAGTTGCACCAGAACCTGGATGCGGCTGCGGCGCGCGCCGAGACATTGCGCATGCTGGAAAGGGTGCGCATTCCCGAGGCGCGCGCCATTCTCGACCGCTATCCGCACCAGTTGTCGGGCGGCATGCGCCAGCGCGTCATGATTGCCATGGCGCTGTCGTGCAAGCCGCAGCTGCTGATCGCCGACGAACCCACCACCGCGCTGGACGTGACCATTCAGGCGCAGATCCTGCAGTTGATTCGCCAGTTGCAGGAAGAAATGGACATGGGCGTGATCTTCATCACGCACGACAT
>NZ_JAJMLX010000182.1 GCF_020991325.1 Bordetella petrii
AGATGGACATGGGCGTCAGCCGCCGCCAGGCCTTCGACGACCTGCGGCGGCGCAACGACTCCGAGCAGGTCGCCATGTTCGTCACCGCGCTCCAGCAGGGCGAGGAGCTGGGCGCGCCCATCGTGGACACCCTGATCGCCATCGCCACCGACATGCGCCGCACCGACGCCCAGAACGCCCGCCGCAAGGCCGCCAAGGCGGTGCCCAAGGCGACGCTGATGGTCACCACGTTCATGGTGCCCGCGACCATGATCCTGATGGCCTCCGCGATGCTGCTCGGCTCCGAGGCCGACATCGGCTCGCTCACGGGGAAGTGAGGGGTCCGCCATGCGGAAGCAGTCGAAGCCGGGTCCGGGGCCGATGCCGATGCCGAGGCACCGGCCAAGGCGGTTGCCGAAGCGCCGCCGCCTTCGCCGGTCAGAGTCAGCATCAATGTCCGGCCATGGGGGGAAATCCTGGTCAATGGTGTGTCGCGGGGCGTGACCCCGCCACTGAAAACCCTGCGTCTGCCTCCCGGCAAGTACTCCGTTACGGTGCGCAATTCGGCCCAGGCGCCTTACCGCACCACGCTGGAAGTCCGGGCCGGCAAGCCGGCCATGATCACGCACGTGTTCCGCTGAAAGCGGCCCGGCGCCGCTTCGGGTTCAGGCTTCGTAGTCGGCATCATCCAGCGCCCTGGGCAGGCTTAGCGTGAAGCAGGTGCCAGAGCCGTGCACGCTGTCGACCGTAATGCGGCCGCCATGGCGCTGGGCCGCGGCGCGCACGAAGGCCAGGCCCAATCCGGTACCGGTGGTACTGGAGCCACGAGCCTCGCCCGTGCGGAAGAACGGTTCGAACAGGCGCGGCAAGTCTTGCGGCGCAATGCCGGGGCCCTGGTCTTCGATATCAATATCCCAGGTGTCGTCACTGGCGCGTACCCGCAAGTGGACATGGCCATTGTCGGGGCTGTACTTCACCGCGTTGTCCAGCAAATTGCATACCGCGCGCAGTATCAGCGTCCGGTCGCCGTACGTCAACGCGGCCGTATCCGGCGCCTGCAGGTCGATCGAAATACCGCGTTCCTGCGCCGCGGCCCAGAAGTCATCGATGGCCTCGCGCAGCACGTCGGCCACGTCCAGCTTCGCGTGGGCGATGTCCATCGATTCCGCCCGCGTGAACTGGATAAAGTCGTCCACCAGGTGCAGGGTGCGATTGGCCAAGTGCGCAATACGCTGCATGGTGTCTGCCGCCGGGCTGCCCGGCGGTTCCGCCTGGCTCAAGGCCACCAGGGACAGGATCGAATTCTGTGGCGCGCGCATGTCGTGATAAATGAACCGCAGCGTTTCTTCACGCTGGCGCTCTGCCTGGCGCATGGCGGTGACATCGCTGAGCGTAACCACCAACCCGGCGTGGGCACCGTGCGCGGTACGCACCGGGGCGCAACGCAGCAGTATGTCCTGCCCCGCGCGGTCGCGTACTTCAATATGGACCTGGAGCGCCCGCGTATCTTGTTGCGCGGGCGCACTGTCATGGACGCGCAATGCATGCCGTACCTGCTGCTGCGCGGCGGGGTCGTCGAAGGCCTGTTCCAGCGCGGGCACCAACGCCTGTCCGATGCGTGGGGGCCGGATACTCTGGTTCAGGAAATACAGCACGGCCTGCCGGTTGCGGAATTGCAGGCGCCCCGCTTGGTCGATGACCAGCGTGGCGTCGGGCATGCCGTCCAGCCCGTCTGCCAGGAAGCGCCGCAAGTTGCGCACGCGGCTCAGCGCGCGGTCCAGTTCATCGACGTGATGGTCCAGCGAAGGCCCGATGCGCCTGGCTTGCGGCCCCGTTTCGTCCAGGATGGGCGGATACTCGACCCGCAACCGCTTCATTTCGCCGGCCATGTATCGCAGCGCCGCTTCCTGGCTGCGCCAGCTCCACAACGGATAGCAGGCCGCCACCCCCACCAGTGCCGCGGTGGGCGGAATCCAGATTCTGCCCCAATACAGGGCGGCCAATGCCGCCGCCAGGATGGCGGCCAGCAGCGCGGCGCTGCAGGCAAAGGCCTGCCGCGGCGACAGGCGCGGCAACGCCAGGCATAACAGCAGCACGGGCAAGGCGCTGGCCAGCGCGGTTTGCCAGGCCTGCGCCGACCGCAGTATCTGCGGCGCCGCGGTCGACTGCAATAAGTTGCCCATGATTTCGACGCCGGACATGCCGCTGGCATCATGCGAAACCGGGGTAGGAAATACATCGCCCAGTGCGGTGGCCCAGGTGCCCACCAGCACGTACTTGTCCTGCAATAATCCGGGCGGCAGTTCGCCGCGCAGAATGGACAGGTATGACACCATCTGGAAGCTGCCTGGCGGTCCGGTGTATGGAATCAACGAATTGTCCAGCGGCGTCAGGCGCTGAAGAAAGCGCTGCGCGCGCGCATCGTCGCCGCCTGCCCGCAGCAGTGCCAGCGTGAAGTGTTCCCATGTAACGCCGCCCGCCACTCGTTGCCAGGCGGCGCGCCGCACGACGCCGTCGCCATCCAGGCGGATATTGATGAACCCCAGCCCCGCTGCCGCCTGTGCCAACGGAGCCAGCGGCAGGGTGGCTTGTTCAGGCTTGCTCAGGCTGTCCAGCACGACCGGCAGCACCACCCGCCCATGCCGCCAGATGGCCTGCTCCAGCAGGCGGTCGCCTTCTTTCAGGTGCGGATCGGTTTCCGAGAAAACGAAGTCCAGGCCGACGGCGCGTGCGCCGTGCAGGCGGTCCAGCAGCGCCGCGTGCACCGCGCGCGGCCAGGGCCAGCGGCCCAGCGTCGCGATCGCTTCATCATCGATGGCGACGATCAGGATATCTGCCGCGGCCGGGCGGCCGGCCAGCGACATGGCCCTGTCGTAGATCATCTGGTCGACACGGCCCATGCCGTTGAACGCCCCGAGTAGCGCGGCCAGCATGGTCAGCAGCACGGCCAACAACCGCCTTGAATGGGGAATGACCCGGGAAGTGTCGGCCATGGCTGGAGCGTCGGGGCAGGTTGGCGGGTCAGTACTCGGCCAATGTGACGACGCCACCATCTGACAACGATACCGGCAGCCCTGACATGGTCATCAGCGCGTTGGCGCCTTCAAAGGGCACGCAGGCATCGCGTCCGCGCAGTCCCGAGGCATCGACGGCACGCACGGTCACGTAGTAGGTGCCCGCTCCGGGTGCCGAAAAGCGGTTGGCCGAGGGGCTGTCGAACAGGGTCGAGGACACCGGTTCCATGCCTTCTTCGTCACTCGAGATCACCACCTCATAAGATACGGCGCCCGGCACGGGATCGAATTCGGTGGTCCATTGGCCTGAGCCGGCGCGTTTCGGTATGCCGAGGCGGGGCGCGGGCAACAGCGGCCGGATGCCGTCCAGCCGGCCATCGGCACCGATGGCCGCACCGTAGCCGGTGGCCACAGCTACCGGTTGGCCGGGCTTGTCGCCCTTGGCGTGAGGCTGCAGGCGCACACTGCCTTCCAGGACTTCGCTGCGCACGCCCTGGTTGCCGGCCTGCACGCGGAACCGTGTGCCGCGTACGCCCGTCACCGCCACGGGAGTGCGTATTTCGAATCGGCCCACGCCTTGGCCGTTCGGCGCCACGCTCGAATCCACCGTGCCGTTCTCGACACGCAAAATGGAATCCGTCAGCGCATTGCCTTCAAATTGACGCAGCCGCTCCAGGTGGGTGGCACCCGCGCGCGGCAGCGTGATCTTGGTGCCATCGGCCAGTTCCAGGGTGACGAAACCATTGGCGGACGTGGTGATCGTCGAACCTTCTTCCACGCGCGAGCCTTCGCGCAACGGCGCGCCGTCCATCGCGGCGCTGCCACTGACGTGTGCCACCACCGTCTGCGCCGGCACCACCGGGATCATGGACAGCGGTATGTGCAGCTCACGGCCGATGGCAAGCCGATAAGGGTCCGCCACGGCGTTGATGCGCTGCAAGGCCGTCCAGTTCGCCTCGTTCCGCGTATAGGTGGTAGCAAGGTTAATGAGCGTGTCGCCCCGTTGAACCCGATAAACGAAATCATCGCCCAGCGCTCCGGCCGGCTGGGCCAGCGCCGGCGCGCTGATTGACGCCGCGCATAACGTGATGAATATGCGCGCGAAACGCCAAGTCATGTATTCAGTCTCCTGTGCAGGGCCGGTGTGCGGCCCCTTGCCTACTGCTAGGCATTGTTGTCGCTTATTAATTCAAGCCGGTACCCCAGGGCATACGACGAGGAAAGCCGTACGCCATGTTTCGGCCGCAACTGGAGTTTCTGCCGGATATTCGACAAATGCGTGTCCAGGGTGCGCGACGTAGCCGGTATTTCACGATTCCAGACGCTTTCCGCCAATACGTCGCGCGACAGCAAGCGCCCGACATTGCGAAAAAACAATTGCGCCAGGTCAAATTCTTTTGGCGCCAGGGCGATGGCCTGACCATTCAGCACAATGGTGCGGGCGCCAGGATCGACACGGTACGAGGCCACCGTGAACGGCGCCTGCTCCGGCGTGGCCGCCTGGGTACGCCGCAGCAGCGCCGCTACCCGTGCCAGCAGTTCGGCGGGCCGCAGCGGCTTGACAATATAGTCATCGGCGCCGGCCTCCAGGCCGCGCACCAGGTCTTCTTCCTGGCTTCGGCTGGTAATGAAAACGATCGGAAGCTGCATGCCCAGCGTGGCGCGCAGTTGCCGCAGCACCTCGTCGCCGTCCATGTCGGGCACCTTCCAGTCGAGCAGGATAAGGTCGAATGACTGGCTGCGCACTGCCGCCAGCAGATCGCGGCTGCGTTGGTAGCTATGGCAGGCGTACCCAGCGGAACTCAGTACCTGCTGAATATGCCGCGCCTGATCCAGGTCGTCTTCCAGCGAAGCTATTTGCATAGAAATTTTTGGCGAAGAACGAACGTGGCAACCTCGGTTTCCACAGTACCGTGGCGATGAAAAGAGTCGTGCCGATTTGCAATAATAACTCGCGCTTGGCAACACTTGGATCATGCAACATTGTGAATGTCAAGCAATGTCAAATTGACAAAGATTGACTACGTTCTTGCACATTCTGCCGTCACACTGTCTCGGTAACACCGAAGTTGCGAAAAGCCCGAATTTATGCGCTTTCGCGAGTCTTGAACGGTGTCAGGGACAAATCATGAAGCAATTGAAAGTGCTCATTATGGTGTCCGATGCAACAATTCGCGGAAATATGCTGGCGACTCTGTTGCAGGCGGGCATTTCGACAGAAGGGTGCGCCACGCCGCTGGAACTGTTCAACCGGCTGGGCGGCGATGCGTACGATGCCGTTGTGCTCGAACTCAGCGAGCTGGGCGAGATCGGCTATGCGCTGGTATCGCGGCTGCGGACGTCGTCCACGCTGGGTATCGTGGTGGTCGGTGCCGACCTGGGGCTGGAAACGCGCCTGCGGTGCCTGCAAAGTGGCGCCGACGTCTGCGTGCCCGGCGCGCCGGACAGTCGGGAGCTGGCTGGCGTCATGCTGGCGCTGGCGCGCCGCCTGGCCGCCAGCCAGCCCGTGGTGCTCGACGACCCCGAACCCCGCGACGAGCCCGCCGCGCGCTGGGAACTGCGCGACCAGAGCTGGACCCTGATGTCGCCTTCGGGCGTCGCCATTTCACTGTCCGCCAACGAACGCCTCATCGTCCGGGCTTTGCTGGACGTGGCGGGACGGGCGGTGGGGCGGATGGAACTGGGCAAGCAGTTGGAATCCGACAGCAGCCTCAGCCGGGCCAGCGGTTCGCGCAGCATCGATGTCATCATCAGCCGGTTGCGCCGCAAGGCCGAGCTGGCCGGGGTCACCATCCCGATCCGCACCGTCTACGGCAGCGGTTATTTGTTTACCGACCACTAGCCCGGCACGTCTGCCCGCCAGCTGTTGATGTATCAAGCAGCGGCCGGGTGCCGGCTTGCCGCCCGGCATCCGGCCGTGGCCCGAAACGGGCTTTGACATGCACCCGTATCTGGGTTATGCTGACGGGCTTACTGCTTTATTCGCGCATAAAGAAGGCCAGCTGCTCCCACGGCTGCCGGTCTTTGTGCGTTTTTGTCTGCAAGACCCGCTCTTTTACGTAAGCAACGTTTGAGGCGGTTTTGCGTGAACTGCCTCTCGCTGGCAAGCCGTTCTTCAAGGGGCGTCTGCCAGGGAAATGAGTACAAAAAGTACTTACCAGTGGTACGTAAAAGGGATTTCAAAGGTCATGCCTACCATTAGCCAACTCGTGCGCAAGCCGCGCGAAGTCAGCGTCATCAAAAGCAAGAGCCCCGCGCTCGAAAACTGCCCGCAACGTCGCGGCGTGTGCACCCGCGTGTACACCACCACCCCCAAGAAGCCGAACTCCGCGCTGCGTAAAGTAGCCAAGGTTCGCCTCACCAACGGCTACGAAGTCATTTCGTACATCGGCGGTGAAGGCCACAACCTGCAGGAACACTCGGTGGTTCTGGTGCGCGGCGGCCGTGTGAAAGATCTTCCGGGTGTGCGTTACCACATCGTGCGTGGTTCGCTCGACCTGCAAGGCGTCAAGGATCGCAAGCAGGCTCGCTCGAAGTACGGCGCCAAGCGCCCGAAGAAGGCTTAAGCCTCATTCATCCGTTGTTTATGTAGTACCCCCGGTAGTGCGCAAGCGCCACCAGGAAAGTGCAACCGCGCCAGCCCCTAGCCGGGACGGTGCGCGGCACGTAAGGGGCCGTCTTATTGGGCGGCCATGGCCGTGTCATCTGGCACGGTTCAACTGAACAGACACAAGGAAGCAAAATGCCCCGTCGTCGCGAAGTACCCAAGCGCGAGATCCTGCCCGATCCCAAGTTCGGCAGCGTCGAGCTCGCCAAGTTCATGAACGTCGTCATGCTGGACGGCAAGAAGGCCGTCGCCGAGCGCATCGTCTATGGTGCCCTCGAGCAAGTACAGACCAAGACCGGCAAAGAGCCGATCGAAGTCTTCAGCCTGGCGATCAACAACATCAAGCCGATCGTCGAAGTGAAAAGCCGCCGTGTGGGCGGCGCGAACTACCAAGTGCCGGTTGAAGTGCGCCCTGTGCGCCGCCTGGCCCTGGCCATGCGCTGGCTGCGCGAAGCCGCCAAGAAGCGTGGCGAAAAATCGATGGATCTGCGCCTGGCTGGCGAACTGATCGACGCCTCCGAAGGTCGCGGCGCCGCGATGAAGAAACGCGAAGACACGCACAAGATGGCCGAGGCCAACAAGGCCTTCAGCCATTTCCGCTGGTAATTTAAGGACTAACCCACCATGGCCCGCAAAACCCCGATCGAGCGCTATCGCAACATTGGTATCTCTGCGCACATCGATGCAGGGAAAACCACCACGACCGAACGCATCCTGTTCTATACCGGTGTCAATCACAAGATTGGCGAAGTGCATGATGGCGCTGCCACCATGGACTGGATGGAGCAAGAGCAAGAGCGCGGCATCACCATCACGTCGGCAGCCACGACGGCGTTTTGGCGTGGCATGGCCGGTAACTATCCCGAACACCGCATCAACATCATCGATACCCCGGGGCACGTGGACTTCACCATCGAGGTGGAACGTTCGATGCGTGTGCTCGACGGTGCGTGCATGGTGTACTGCGCGGTGGGCGGTGTTCAGCCGCAGTCCGAAACCGTGTGGCGCCAGGCCAACAAGTACGGCGTGCCCCGCCTGGCCTTCGTCAACAAAATGGACCGCACCGGCGCCAACTTCTTCAAGGTCTACGACCAATTGAAGACGCGCCTGCGCGCCAATCCCGTGCCCATCGTCATTCCCATCGGTGCCGAAGACACCTTCAAGGGCGTCATCGATCTGGTCAAGATGAAAGCGATCATCTGGGATGAAGCCAGCCAGGGCACCAAGTTCGACTACGCCGACATCCCGGCCGAACTCGAAGGCGCCGCCGCCGAATGGCGCGAGAAGCTGGTCGAGGCCGCCGCCGAATCCACCGAGGAACTGATGAACAAGTACCTCGAGACGGGTTCGCTCGACGAAGCCGAGATCAACGTCGCGATCCGCCAGCGCACCATCGCCGGCGAAATCCAGCCCATGCTGTGCGGCACCGCCTTCAAGAACAAGGGCGTGCAGCGCATGCTGGACGCGGTCATCGACTACCTGCCCTCGCCCATCGACATTCCGCCGGTGGATGGCCAGGACGATGACGGCAATGCCGTTTCGCGCAAGGCCGACGACGGCGAAAAGCTGTCGGCGCTGGCCTTCAAGCTGATGAGCGACCCGTTCGTGGGCCAGCTCACCTTCGTGCGCGTGTATTCGGGCGTGCTGAAGTCGGGTGACACCGTCTACAACCCCATCAAGGGCAAGAAAGAACGCGTCGGCCGTCTGCTGCAGATGCACGCCAACAACCGCGAAGAAATCAAGGAAGTTCTGGCGGGCGACATCGCCGCTGTGGTGGGCCTGAAAGACGTGACCACGGGCGAAACCCTGTGCGACGTCGATTCGCACATCCTGCTCGAGCGCATGGAGTTCCCCGAGCCCGTGATTTCGCAGGCCGTCGAACCCAAGTCCAAGGCCGACCAGGAAAAAATGGGCCTGGCCCTGTCGCGCCTGGCCCAGGAAGATCCGTCGTTCCGCGTGCGTAGCGACGAAGAATCCGGCCAGACCATTATTTCGGGCATGGGCGAACTGCACCTGGAAATCCTGGTCGACCGCATGAAGCGTGAATTCGGCGTGGAAGCCAACGTGGGCAAGCCCCAGGTTGCTTACCGCGAAACCATCCGCAAGACCTGCGACGAAGTGGAAGGCAAGTTCGTCAAGCAGTCGGGCGGCCGTGGCCAGTACGGTCACGTGGTGCTCAAGCTCGAGCCTCTCGATGCTGGCGGTGGCTACGAATTCGTGGACGCCATCAAGGGCGGTGTGGTTCCTCGCGAATACATCCCCGCGGTGGACAAGGGCATCCAGGAAACGCTGCCCTCGGGCATCCTGGCCGGCTACCCGGTCGTGGACGTCAAGGTCACGCTGTTCTTCGGTTCGTACCACGACGTGGACTCGAACGAAAACGCGTTCAAGATGGCCGGCTCGATGGCCTTCAAGGAAGGCATGCGCAAGGCCAGCCCCGTGCTGCTCGAGCCCATGATGGCCGTTGAAGTCGAAACGCCTGAAGACTACGCTGGCACCGTGATGGGCGATCTGTCCTCGCGTCGCGGCATGGTTCAAGGCATGGACGACATGGTGGGCGGCGGCAAGACCATCAAGGCCGAAGTACCCCTGGCCGAGATGTTCGGTTACGCCACGAACCTGCGTTCGCTGACGCAGGGCCGTGCCACGTACACGATGGAATTCAAGCATTACTCCGAGGCCCCCAAGAACGTCGCTGACGAAGTCATCGCCGCTCGGGCCAAGTAAATAAGGGTCGCTGCGTCTCCGTGATCCGGGGGCGCGGCAAATCATTCCAGTTTCCTTGAAAGTCAAAGGATAGAGATCATGGCAAAAGGCAAGTTTGAACGTACCAAGCCGCACGTGAACGTGGGTACGATTGGTCACGTTGACCACGGCAAAA
>NZ_JAJMLX010000183.1 GCF_020991325.1 Bordetella petrii
CGCGCGCGACTTCCTGCGCGTTGAACTGGGCCGCCAACTGGCCGCCGAATGGCGTGCCGCGTTCGATGGCAACCAGACCCCCGGCGCGTACAGCCCTGCGCCCGGCCCCGCCGGCCGGCGCGCCCTGAAAAACCAGGCGCTGGGCCACCTGATGGCGGCCCGAGACGAAGGCGCGCAAGCATTGGCCCAGGCCCAGTTCGACCAGGCCGGCAACATGACCGACAGCATGGCCGCGCTGTCCGCCCTGGTGAATTTCGGCGAACCGCAAGCCGCCGCGCAGGCGCTGGACGCGTTCTACGCACGCTGGCAGGACGACCCGCTGGTGATCGACAAATGGTTCACGCTACAGGCCACCGCGCGCGCCACCGATGTCGATGCGGTCCGTGCGCTGATGGCGCACCCGGCCTTCACCCTGCGCAACCCCAATCGCGCGCGCGCGCTGGTGTTCCAGTTCTGCCTGAACAACCCCCGCGGGCTGCACCGGCCCGACGGAACGGGTTATGACTACTGGGCTGACCAGGTATTGGCGCTGGACGCGCTGAACCCCGAAGTGGCCGCACGCCTGGCCCGCGCCCTGGACAACTGGTCACGCTTCGTGCCGTCACTGCGCGCGCCCATGCAGGCCGCGTTGCAGCGCGTGCGCGGCCATGCAGGGCTGTCGCGCAACGTGCTCGAAATCGTATCCAAGGCTCTGGAACTCGCCACTTGAGCGCCAGGCTTCTCATTCGCTGCTAACGGAGATTTCTCGTGAAACGCAAAACTCTTACTCAATATCTGGTCGAGCAGCAGCGCTCGGCCCAGGCCCTGGGCCCTGAAGTCCGCCTGCTGATCGAAGTGGTGGCGCGCGCCTGCAAAGCCATCAGCCATGCCGTCAGCAAGGGCGCGCTGGGCGGCGTGCTGGGCAGCCTCGAATCCGAGAACGTCCAGGGCGAAGTGCAGAAAAAACTGGACGTGCTGTCCAACGAGATCCTGCTCGAAGCCAACGAATGGGGCGGCCACCTGGCCGCGATGGCTTCCGAGGAAATGGAAACCATCCACCTCATCCCCAACCGCTACCCCAAGGGCGAATACCTGCTGCTGTTCGATCCCCTGGACGGCTCGTCGAACATCGACGTGAATGTCTCGATCGGCACGATTTTCTCGGTGTTGCGCGCCCCGCATCGCGTAGCGGGCGCCGACGAGGTCTGCGAACAAGACTTCCTGCAGCCCGGCAGTCAGCAAGTGGCGGCCGGCTACGCCGTGTACGGCCCGCAGACCATGCTGGTGCTTACCATAGGCAACGGCGTGGTGGGCTTCACGCTGGACCGCGAAATGGGCTCATGGGTTCTGACGCACGAACGCATGCAGATTCCGGAAGACACCAAGGAATTCGCCATCAACATGTCGAACATGCGCCACTGGGCCCCGCCCGTCAAGCGCTACATCGACGACTGCCTGGCAGGCAAGACGGGCCCGCTGGGCAAAGACTTCAACATGCGCTGGATTGCCTCGATGGTGGCCGACGTGCACCGCATCATGACCCGCGGCGGTATTTTCATGTACCCCTGGGATGCGCGCGAACCGGGCAAGGCCGGCAAACTGCGGCTGATGTACGAAGCCAACCCCATGAGCATGATCGTCGAGCAGGCCGGCGGCGCGGCCATCGACGGCAAGCAGCGCATCCTGGACGTCCAGCCCGAAAAGCTGCACCAACGCGTCAGTGTGATCCTGGGCTCGAAGAACGAAGTCGAGCGGGTCGCGCGCTATCACGCCGAAGCTGAACAAGGATAACGCCAGGAAAACACGGCGGGGGGTTCCGCCGTGCGATGCCAGGCGCGCAAGGCGCCTGGCATTTTTCAAGGACGGCTACTTCACTTCCTCTATCGTTTTCACATCGTCCTTGTTCATCTGGACTTTGTGGCCATCCTTCTCGTATTCGTAGAAGCCCGTATCTTCGTTGTACTCGGGCTCATCGGGTGTGACGACTTGGCTGCCGTCGCGCTTTTCCACCATCGATGGCGACGAGCAGCCCGCCAGTACGCCGACTCCGGTCAGGATCAGGGCTAGCGTCGTGGTCTTAAGCTTCATGGGGTGTTTCTCCCTCTGTCTTGAACGAGCTTTCACTGTAGGCCCTGGGCCACGCTGAACCCGTGACGGGATGTCTTCAAAATGCATAAGTCTGTAATGACAGCGCGATACCCTGCGGGCTGCCCGGAAGAAAAAACCCCCAGCCTGGCCAGGCTGGGGGTTTCGCCGTAAAAGGCGGAAAACGCGCTTACACTTTGGCATGGGCCTCGATGTAGTTTCGTACCAACTTCACGTCGCAATCCATCACTTCCACACGCTGGGGCAACGATTCCAGGTCGGCCAGCGCCGGCGGCGGTGTCACGGGCTTGCCCAGCGCGGCTTCTATCGTGTCCGAGAACTTGGCCGGCAAGGCCGTTTCCAGCACCAGCATGGGCACGCCGGGTTCCACGAATTCGCGCGCCACCTTCACCCCGTCGGCCGTATGCGGATCCACCAGCACGCCCGTGGCGTCGTAGGTGGAACGGATCACGGCCAGGCGATCGGCGTGGGTGCTGGTGCCGGCCACAAAACCATAGGCGGATTCGAACTGCGGCCGCAGGCCTGAAAGGTCGAAGAAGCCGTCACGCGCCATGTCGGCCCACAGCGCCTTGACGCGCTGGGGATCCCGGCCGGTCAGGTCGAACACGAAACGTTCGAAGTTGGACGCGCGGGAAATATCCATGGACGGGCTGGAGGTGGCATAGGTATGTTCGGCGCCGCGCGGCCGGTAAATGCCGGTACGGAAGAATTCTTCCAGCACATTGTTTTCGTTGGTGGCCAGCACTAGGCGGCGCACCGGCAAGCCCATGGCGCGCGCAATGTGGCCCGACAGGATATTGCCGAAATTGCCCGACGGCACGGCGAACGACACCTGCTGGCCCGGCGCGGAAGTGGCGCGCAGCCAGCCGTGGAAGTAATAGACCACCTGGGCGGCGATGCGTGCCCAGTTGATGGAGTTCACTGCCCCGATGCGGTAGCGGGCCTTGAATTCCAGGTCGCCTGCCAGCGCCTTGACGATGTCCTGCGCATCATCGAACACGCCGCGCACCGCGATGTTGTGGATGTTCCCGTCTTGCAGCGAGTACATCTGCGCACGCTGGAACGCGCTCATGCGGCCATGCGGCGACAGCATGAACACCGCCACGCCCTTCTTGCCGCGCAAGGCGTATTCCGCCGCGGAACCCGTGTCGCCCGAGGTTGCCCCCAGGATGTTCAGCGTGGCGCCGCGCCGGGTCAGCACGTATTCGAACACCTGGCCCAGGAACTGCATGGCCATGTCCTTGAATGCCAGCGTGGGGCCTTCGGACAGGCCCAGCAGCTGCAGGCCGCCGTCGAGCGGCCGCAAGGGCACGATGTCTTCGCTGCTGAACACGCCCTGCCGATAGGCGGCGCGCGTCAGGCCGCGCAGGTCGTCGGCGGGGATATCGGTGGCGAAGCGCGACAGCACTTCAAAGGCCAGATCGGCGTACGGCAGGCCGCGCCAGGACTCGAGCGTGTCCGCGGACACCTGCGGCAAGGTTTCGGGAATGGCCAGCCCGCCGTCGGGCGCCAGCCCCTCGAGCAGGATATCGCTGAAAGCCTGCGGCGCCATGCCGCCGCGAGTGGAAATGTATTTCACGTCAGATTCTCTACGCGCAGGCGCGTAACGGTGGACCGCACGAACGGCAGTTGTTCGATGATGCTGATAGCCTGATTCACATTGCCTTCGACGGCCTGGTGCGTCAGGAAAATGATGTCGGCGCCGCCAATGTGCGACGGCTGCTGGATCATCGAACCAATGGAAATGCCGCGCTCGGCCAGCACGCGGGCGATGTCGGCCAGCACGCCCGGCTGGTCGTCCACGCGCAAGCGCAGGTAATACGAGGTACTGATTTCCTCGATGGGCAGAATGGCCAGGTCGGACAGCGCATCGGGCTGGAACGCCAGGTGCGGCACGCGGTTGCCCGGGTCGGCGGTATGCAGGCGCGTGACGTCGACCAGATCGGCCACCACGGCCGACGCGGTGGGTTCTTCGCCCGCGCCCTGCCCGTAGTACAGCGTGGGGCCGACCGCGTCGCCGCGCACCAGCACGGCATTCATGGCACCCTCGACATTGGCCAGCAGGCGCTCGGCCGGGACCAGCGCCGGATGCACGCGCAGTTCGATGCCGTCGGTGCGGCGGCGGGTGATGCCCAGCAGCTTGATGCGGTAGCCCAGGCGCTCGGCATGCGAAATATCTTCCTGCGCCAGCTGCGAAATGCCCTCGATGTGCGCCTTGTCGAACTGCACCGGCACGCCGAAGGCCAGCGAAGCCAGCAGCGTCAGCTTGTGCGCGGCGTCCACGCCTTCTACATCGAACGTGGGGTCGGCCTCGGCGTAGCCCAGGCGCTGGGCTTCGGCCAACACGTCCGCGAAGGCCAGGCCGCGCGTGCGCATTTCAGACAGGATGAAATTGGTCGTGCCGTTGATGATGCCGGCCACCCATTCGATGCGGTTGGCCGTCAGCCCTTCGCGTATGGCCTTGATGATGGGAATGCCGCCGGCCACGGCAGCCTCGAAGGCCACCATGACGCCTTGCTCGGAAGCCGCGGCGAAGATTTCATTGCCATGCTTGGCCAGCAGGGCCTTGTTGGCGGTGACCACGTGCTTGCCGTTGGCAATGGCTTCCAGCACCAGTTCGCGCGCCAGGGTGTCGCCGCCGATGAGCTCGACCACGATATCCACTTCAGGGTCGCGCACCAGGGCATGCACGTCGGTATCGACCGAGACGGCATCGCCGACGCGGCTGCGGGCCTTGGCCACGTCGCGCACCGCGACCCGGCTGACCTCGATGCGCCGGCCGGCGCGGCGGGCGATTTCCTCGGCGTTGCGGGCCAGCACGCTCCAGGTGCCCCCGCCCACCACCCCCAGGCCCAGCAGGCCGATCTTGATGGGCTTGATTTCGGCAGCGGACCGCGGCTGCTGCAGGGGTATTGCGTTTGTCATTTCAGTTTTCCATTGCGTTGCGCACCAGCCGCCTCGCGTGCAACAGGTGCGGCTAGATCGGGGACGCTTCGGGGGCGGGCTTCATTTCAACAGGCCGTCTTTGCGGAACATGTCCTTGATGCCGCGCACCGCCTGGCGAGTGCGTTGTTCGTTCTCGATAAGCGCGAAGCGCACGTATTCATCGCCGTATTCGCCAAAGCCGATGCCTGGCGACACCGCCACCTTGGCGTCAGACAGCACGCGCTTGGCGAACTCGAGCGAGCCCATGGCCCGGTAGGGCTCGGGGATCTGGGCCCAGATGTACATCGACGCCTTGGGAATTTCGACATTCCAGCCCGCTTCGTGCAGGCCACGAGCCAGGACGTCGCGGCGGCTGCGGTACTGTTCGACCACCTCGTTGACACATTCCTGCGGGCCATCGAGAGCCGCGATGGAAGCCACCTGAATGGGCGTGAACGTGCCGTAATCGTGGTAGCTCTTGATGCGCGCCAGCGCGTTCACCAGTTCGCGGTTGCCCACCATGTAGCCGATGCGCCAGCCGGCCATGTTGTAGCTTTTGCTCATGGTGAAGAACTCGACCGCCACGTCGCGCGCGCCCGGCACCTGCATGATGGAAGGCGCCACGTAGCCGTCGAAGCAGATGTCGGCGTAGGCCAGGTCGTGCACCACCAGGATGTCGTGTTCCTTGGCCAGCGCCACCACGCGTTCGAAGAACGACAGGTCCACGCACTGCGCGGTGGGGTTGCTGGGGAAGCCCAGGATCATCATCTTGGGCTTGGGAATCGACTCGCGCACGGCGCGCTCGAGCTCTTCGAAGAAATCCACGCCGGGCGTCATGCGCACCGAACGGATGTTGGCGCCGGCGATCACCGCGCCATAAATATGGATGGGATAGCTGGGGTTGGGCACCAGCACCGTGTCGCCGCGGTCCAGGGTGGCCAGCATCAGGTGCGCCAGGCCCTCTTTCGAGCCGATGGTGACAATGGCCTCGCTGTCGGGGTCGAACTCGACCGCGTAACGGCGCTGGTACCAGTCACAGATGGCCTTGCGCAGGCGCGGAATACCCTTGGACACCGAATAGCCATGCGTGGTGGGCCGCGACGAGGCCTCGACCAGCTTGTCGACGATATGCTTGGGGGTCGGACCATCGGGGTTGCCCATGGACATATCGATGATGTCCTCGCCGCGCCGCCGGGCGGCCATCTTGAGCTCGCCGGTGATATTGAACACGTAGGGCGGCAGGCGCTCGATGCGGGAGAACTTCCTCATGGGACCAATTCCTTGATTAAGGCAGGATGTGACAAGTGGTTTGCGGTGCAGCAAAACTTAGTAATCTAGCGCATGCGAGCCCGGGCGGCAAATGGGCGCATTTTGCCCCCTTCCCCCGTGGATACCCTGCAACATGCAGACATTCCGATGCGCTATCATCGGAATCATAAAGCCGGAGTATTTATTGAAGCTGCACACCGACCCTGCATCGGCCCTGAATACCGTTACCGCCTACGGTGACGGCTACATCGAGGTCAACCAGGTACGATTTTCCCACGCGGTCGCCTTCGGCCCCGAAGGCACTGTCGCCGAATGGCCCGTACGGGCCGCCACCGATATCACCGCCCCTTTGTTGCAACAGGCTGCCGGGCTGTCCGACGCAGCGCGCGACCCCATGGCCTTCCTGGACGAACCCGAAACAGCCGGGCCGGCCACAGGCGTGGGCCCCGAGGTTCTGCTGGTGGGCACCGGCAGCCGGCAGCGGCTGCTGGGCCAGGACGTGTTGCGCCCCTTGCTGGCGGCCGGCGTCGGTGTCGAAGTCATGGACACCCAGGCGGCCGCCCGCACCTACAACATCCTGATGGCAGAGGGCCGGCGCGTGGTCGTCGCCCTGCTGCCCACCGACGGAGATCTTCCCGCATGACACCGCATATCGGCAAACCGGCCCCGCAGTTCACGGCCGAAAGCACCATTGGCCCCATCAGCCTCGGGCAATGCCAGGGCCGCGCGGTGGTGCTGTATTTCTACCCGAAAGACAACACCCCCGGCTGCACCACCGAGAGCCAGAACTTCCGCGACCTGCACGCCGACTTCATCGAGGCGGGCGCGGTCGTGGTGGGCATTTCGCGCGATTCGCTGAAATCGCACCAGAACTTCCAGGCCAAGTATGAACTGCCCTTCCCGCTGATCGCCGATACCGACGAAACCGTGTGCAATTTGTACGGCGTCATCAAGCAGAAGAATATGTACGGTAAACAAGTGCGTGGCATCGAGCGCAGCACGTTTCTTATCGATGCCTATGGCCGGCTGGTACAGGAATGGCGGGGGGTGAAGGTGCCCAACCACGCCAACGAAGTGCTGCAAGCCGCCCGCAGTATCGGTTGATCCCGCAGTAGAACCACCGTCAGGCGCTATAGCCGGCCCCCCAGGAGAACCACCTATATGCCGCTACCGAAGTTGCCCACCCGACCCGCAGCCATCCTGACATTCCCCTCGGGCGAGAATGCCCGAAGCAAGGCCCGTCCCAGCAAGGCGGCACCGCCGGCGACCGCCCAGGCAGCCAAGCCGCTGCCCCTGCAACCCGAACTGGAAGGCATCAAGTCCCAGGCAACCCCGGCATCCGCCCCCGTGGCGGTACCCGCCGCACCGCGCCCCGCCCGCGCGGCCAAGCCGTCCGGCGCCGCGCGCAAGCCCAAGGTCCGGGCCCAGAGCGCGGCACGCAAGTTGTTCGTGCTGGATACCAACGTGCTGCTGCACGACCCCACGTCGCTGTTCCGCTTCGAAGAACACGACATCTTCCTGCCCATGATGACGCTGGAAGAGCTGGACCACCAGAAAAAGGGCATGTCCGAGGTGGCGCGCAACGCCCGCCAGGTCAGCCGTTCCCTGGACGCGCTGGTGCAGGACGCCAGCCAGCTCGACGAAGGCCTGGAACTGAGCGCGCTGGGCAATAAAGACGCCACCGGGCGGCTGATGTTCCAGACCACGGCCATCCACAGCACCCTGCCTTCCGACCTGCCCATGGGCAAGGCCGACAACCAGATCCTGGGCGTGGTGCGTGCCCTGCAGGAAAAATTCCCGCAGCGCGAAGTCGTGCTGGTGTCCAAGGACATCAACATGCGCCTGAAGGCCCGGGCGCTGGGCATGGCGGCGGAAGACTACTACAACGACCATGTCCTGGAAGACACGGACCTGATGTATTCGGGCATCATGCAGTTGCCCGAAGACTTCTGGAACCGCCACGGCAAGGATGTGGAATCCTGGCAGCAAGGCGGCACCACGTTCTACCGCATCCACGGCCCGCTGTGTTCGCAGTTCGTGGTCAACCAGTTCGTCTACTTCGAAGGCCAGATGCCCCTGTACGCACAGGTGCGCGAAGTCAGCGGCAAGACGGCCGTACTGGCCACGCTGCGCGACTACACGCATGGCAAGAACAATGTGTGGGGCATCACCGCGCGCAACCGCGAACAGAACTTCGCCCTGAACCTGCTGATGAACCCCGATTGCGACTTCATCTCGCTGCTGGGCCAGGCAGGCACGGGCAAGACGCTGCTGGCGCTGGCCGCCGGCATTACCCAGGTACTGGAAACCAAGCGCTACACCGAAATCATCATGACGCGCGTCACGGTGCCCGTGGGTGAAGACATCGGCTTCCTGCCGGGCACCGAAGAGGAAAAGATGCTGCCCTGGATGGGTGCCCTGGAAGACAACCTGGACGTGCTGAACATGGGCGATGGCGATGGCGGCGACTGGGGCCGCGCCGCCACCATGGACTTGATCCGCTCGCGCATCAAGGTGAAATCGCTGAATTTCATGCGAGGCCGCACCTTCCTGAACAAGTACCTGATCATCGACGAAGCGCAGAACCTGACGCCCAAGCAGATGAAAACCCTGGTGACACGGGCCGGCCCCGGCACCAAGGTCGTATGCCTGGGCAATGTGGCGCAGATCGACACGCCCTACCTCACCGAAGGCAGTTCCGGCCTGACTTTCGTGGTAGACCGCTTCAAGGGCTGGCCGCACGCCGGGCACGTCACGCTGCAGCGCGGCGAACGTTCGCGCCTGGCCGACTACGCGGGCGACGTCCTGTAATGCACGACCGCCCGCCCGTGGGAATCACGATGGGCGATGCCGCCGGCATCGGCCCGGAAATCATCGTGAAAGCCTGCGCGCAGGGCCTGAAGGCGCCGGCCGTCGTCTATGGCGACGCCGGCGCCATGCAGCGCGCCGCCGGGTTGCTGGGCGCGCGGCTGGACATCCGCGAAATCAACAGTGTCAGCCAGGCCAGCGCCAGCCCTGGCCGCATCGAAGTAATTACTTGTGCGCCGCCGCTGCCGGCCCACCTGCCCC
>NZ_JAJMLX010000184.1 GCF_020991325.1 Bordetella petrii
CGCGGCCGGCGTGGCCGCGGCATGGGCCGCGGGCCGGGTATACGCCTGCCCCAGTTCGTAGGGCAGGTCGAAGGTGACGAAGGCCTTGTTCTGCACGCTTAGCACGCGCTGTACCATCAGTTGCACCCGCCAGGGGGCGGTGGGGTCCAGCGTGGCGTCGTCCGGCACGACGAACAGCGCCACCTCGGCGAACCAGGGCGCGCCCGCGGCGGCCACGTCGGCCAGGCGCTGGTGGTTGCGGTCGCGGAACCGGAAGCTGTTTTCGTGCTGGATGATTTCGATGCGGTCGAAGATGCCGCCCCGCACATAGCCCGAGCCCTTGAACGAATAGGCGCCGTTGCCGGCCACCAGCAGGGCCTGCTGGCCGGGTTTCAGGGTGCCCGACAGGTGCTGCCAGGTGGCATCGCCCAGCAGGCTGCGGCCGATGGTGGGCACGCTGACCAGGGCGGCGTACAGGTCGATGAAGGTGTCGGCGCCGTTGGCGGTTTCGGGGCGGGCCGCGGCATCGGCCCGGCCCGCGCCTTCGAAGGCGCGGTTCACATCGTTTACGGTAAGGTGCAGGCGGTGCACCGCGCCCTGGTTCAGCAGGGTTTGCCAGGATTCGGCCGGGCCCAGCGTGTCGTTGACCGCGCGTTGGGCGACCGGGGTGGCCTGTCCGGCGCTGGCCGGTGCGGTGCCGGCCAGCCGTGCGCGCGCCACCGCGATGGCCGACCGGGTAATGCTGTCGCCAATGACCATCAGCGTGACCGTGGCGCCGCTGATGATGTCCACCGGCGGCTGGGCGCCAGGGCGGGGAGGCGATTCTATGAAGTTCAGCCCCACGTAGCCCTGGATGAAGGCTTCGACCTTGGACTGGGGAATGCCGATAAGCACGATGGGTTCGTGGTGTTCTACCAGCCTGGCGGCTACGATGCGGCCGTTGTCGGCCAGGCCTACTACGACGTCGATGGGCTTGCTGGAGTAGCCGCGCGTGTTGACGACGTCGGTGGTTAGGTAGACATAGCCCAGGGGCTGCTGGCCGGCATAGGCGCGGGCCGCCAGCGGCCGGCCTTCGGGCGGGCCCAGGCGGTCGGCGCCGGGGAATAGCTGGGCCGGGGAGTAGGCTTCAAGAAAATGGGGCAGGCGCTGGGCGAGCGCGGCGTTTGCGAACAGGGCCGCGCCCGCCAACAGCAAAAACAACAAGGCCCGGAATGTCCGGATGAATGGTGCTGATCCCACGGGCCCTGGCATGTGACAACTCGTTAAGCGTGTTTGCAGACATGCTACGGAGCCGTATCGGGAAGGGCCTTGAGTGAGGTCAAGTTTGAAAAATAAAAAGGGCGCCCCTGATGGAAGCGCCCGCTACGCGGAAGGGCGGAAGCGCGTTAGCCGCCGAACTTCAGTGTGCCCTTCATGATGGCCCAGTGCCCCGGGAACGAGCAGAAGAATGCATATTGTTCGCCGGCGGCCAGCTTGGCGGTGTCGAAGGTGACGGAATCGGCTTCGCCGCCGCCGATGACCTTGGTGTGGGCGATGACGCGGGCATCGCCGGATTTGACGTAGTCGTTGGGCAGGCCGGCGGCCATGCCGTCGGTGGCCACGGGCTGCATGTCGGCCTGCTTGGTGAGCACCCAGTTGTGGCCCATGGCGGCCTTGGCCATTTTGCCCACGTGCTTCAGGTGCACGGTGAACTGCTTGCAGCTTTGGTCGACGACGATTTCCTTGGTGTTGAACTGCATGGCGTCGTTGCTTTCGACGGTGGCTTCGCACTGGGCGGCCAGGGCGGGCAGGCTAGCGGCGGACAGCAGGACGGCAAGGGTGGCTTTGACCAGCATGAAAATCTCCAGTAACAAGGCGACGGAAGGGCCGGCCGGAAGGTGCCGGTGGTGGCGTCGCCGAAGTCCGTAAGTCTATCCAGGTGGGGGTGTAACGTGCCTTGATCAGGAACAAGGATGTGGGCACGCCATTTATGTTAAGCCGGGTGGCCTTGAAATTCCGGGCCGCTGCCCCTATAACTTGCGGGTTTCGGGCTGACGGCCGCGCCTGGCCCAAGCCTGTCCCGATTTTTCTATCTTCTACGAATAGAGCAATGACCGAACCCGTAACGTCTTCTACCCCCGAAACGCTGGGCTTCCAGGCCGAGGTGAAGCAGCTGCTGCACCTGATGATTCATTCGCTGTACAGCAATAAAGAGATTTTCCTGCGCGAACTGGTGTCGAACGCGTCGGATGCCTGCGACAAGCTGCGTTTCGAGGCTATCGACGCGCCCGGCCTGTTCGAGGGCGACAGCGAGCTTGCCATCACGGTGGATTACGACAAGGCGGCGCGCACCATCACCATTTCCGATAACGGTATCGGGCTGTCGCGCGACGAGGCCATTGCCAACCTGGGCACGATTGCCCGTTCCGGCACGCGCGAGTTCTTTTCCCAGCTGACGGGCGACAAGCAGAAAGACGCCCAACTGATCGGCCAGTTCGGCGTGGGGTTTTATTCGTCGTTCATCGTGGCGGACAAGGTAACGGTGGTAAGCCGCCGCGCGGGCGCCGCCGCCGGCGAAGCCATCCGCTGGGAATCGGATGGCCAGGGCGAGTTCAGCATTGGCGCCGCCGAGAAAGCGGCGCGCGGCACCGACGTGACGCTGCATCTGCGCGCCGATGAAGACGAGCTGCTGAATGGCTGGAAACTGCGCGAGATTCTGCGCCGCTATTCCGACCACATTTCGCTGCCGATCCGCATGGCCAAGGAAGACTGGGACGCCGAGAAGGGCGAGCAGGTCAAGCAGGACGAGCTGGAAACGGTGAACCAGGCCAATGCGCTGTGGACGCGCAGCAAGAACGACGTTACCGACGAGCAGTACCGCGAGTTCTACAAGACGGTGTCGCACGACTACGACGACCCGCTGGCCTGGACCCACAACCGCGTGGAAGGCCGCAGCGAGTACACGCAGCTGCTGTACGTGCCCAAGCATGCGCCCTTCGACCTGTGGGACCGCGAAGGCCGCCGCGGGGTGAAGCTGTATGTGAAGCGGGTGTTCATCATGGATGACGCCGAGCAGCTGCTGCCGTCGTACCTGCGCTTTGTGCGCGGGGTAATTGATTCGGCGGACCTGCCGCTGAACGTGTCGCGCGAGATTCTGCAGGAAAGCCGCGATGTGCGGGCGATACGCGAAGGGTCGGCCAAGCGCGTGCTGTCGCTGCTGGAGGACATGGCCGAGAACAAGGCTGACGATTACGCCACGTTCTGGACCGAGTTCGGCCAGGTGCTGAAGGAAGGCGCGGGCGAAGACGCCGCCAACCTGGAACGCATCGGCAAGCTGCTGCGCTTTGCGTCTACCCATACCGGCGATGCCGCGCAGACGGTGTCGTTCGCGGACTACGTGGGCCGCATGAAGGAAGGCCAGGACAAGATCTACTACGTGACGGCCGACAGTTTCGCGGCGGCCAGCAACAGCCCGCACCTGGAGATTTTCCGGAAGAAGGGTATCGAGGTGCTGCTGTTGTCGGACCGCGTGGACGAATGGATGTTGTCGTATCTGCGCGAGTTCGACGGCAAGTCGCTGGTGTCGGTGGCCAAGGGCGGGCTGGACCTGGCGGACCTGGCCGACGAAGACGAGAAAAAGCGCCAGTCGGAAGTGGAAGAAAGCTTCAAGCCGCTGGTGGAGCGCCTGCAGAAAACGCTGGAAGACCAGGTGAAGGAAGTGCGCGTGACGCTGCGCCTGGTGGATTCGCCGGCGTGCGTGGTGGTGGGGCAGAACGACCTTAGCCCGCATTTGTTGCGCATGTTGAAGGCGGCGGGGCAGGAAGCGCCGAATGTGAAGCCGGTGCTGGAAATCAACCCCGAACACGCGCTGATCGCGCGGGTGCGCGACGCCGACGACGCCGAGTTCGAGCAATGGGCGCGTTTGCTGCTGGACCAGGCGCTGCTGGCCGAAGGCGCGCAAATCGCCGACCCGGCGGCCTTCGTGAAGCGCCTGAATGGGTTGCTGCTGAAGGCCTGACGCGACCGCGTGGCGTTATGCGGTGTCTGGCACCCTGGCGGGAGCCAGACACCCATGAACATCCGTGAACGCTCGCCATGGCGGCTGAGGTAGCGTCTGGGTGTCTGGCACCCTGGCGGGAGCCAGACACCTGTGAACATCCGTGAACGCTCGCCATGGCGGCTGAGGTAGCGTCTGGGTGTCTGGCACCCTGGCGGGAGCCAGACACCTGTGAACATCCGTGAACGCTCGCCATGGCGGCTGAGGTAGCGTCTGGGTGTCTGGCACCCTGGCGGGAGCCAGACACCTGTGAACATCCGTGAACGCTTGCCACGGCGGCTGAGGTAGCGCCGTGGGTGTCTGGCTCCCGCCAGGGTGCCAGACACCGTCCCACTGAGACCGTTGTGGCACGCAACGGTGTTCGGCATCTTCGGAGCCAGGCCCCCGGCCGAGCCACCCTGCCATACCCCGCAAACAGGCGGCGCCTATGCCGGCCTGGCCCAGCCCTTGGCGTGTTCCACGGCCTGGCGCCAGCGGGCCAGGCGGGCCTGGCGCTGGTCGGCCGTCCAGTGGGGGTCGAACTGGCGTTCGGCTTCCCATTGGGCGGCGAATTCGTCCAGGCCGGACCAGAAACCCACCGCCAGGCCGGCCAGGCCGGCCGCGCCCAGCGCTGTGGATTCGGACACGCGGGGGCGTACCACCGGCACGCCCAGCAGGTCGGCCTGCATCTGCATCAGCAGGTCGTTGCGCGCGGCGCCGCCGTCGACGCGCAGTTCGGACAGTTCGATCTTGCTGTCGGCGTTCATGCAAGTAAGCAATTCGGCGCTTTGCAGCGCGATGGCTTCCAGGGTGGCGCGGGCCACGTGGGCGCGGGTGGTGCCACGCGTCAGCCCGACCAGCGTGCCGCGGGCGTAGGGGTCCCAGTCGGGGGCGCCCAGCCCGGCGAAGGCGGGCACCAGGAAGACATCGTCGGTATCGGGCACGCTGGCGGCCAGGGCCTCGACCTGGTCGGAACGCTGGATGATGCCCAGGCCGTCGCGCAGCCACTGCACCGCCGCGCCGGCCATGAAGACGCCGCCTTCCTGCATGTAGGTGGGCTTGCCAGCCGGGCCGGCACCCGCGGCCGGCAGGCCCCAGCCGATGGTGGACAGCAGGTTGTTGCGCGAGGCCACCGGCGCTTCGCCCACGTTCATCAGCATGAAGCAGCCGGTGCCGTAGGTGTTCTTGGCCATGCCCGGCTTGAAGCAGGCCTGGCCGAAGGTGGCGGCTTGTTGGTCGCCGGCGATGCCGGCAATGGGAATGGGGCCGCCGAACCAGTCGGGCAGCGCGCGGCCGACTTCGGCGCTGCTGGGGGCTACCGAGGGCAGCACGCTGCGCGGAATGTCCAGCAGCTGCAGGATTTCGTCGTTCCAGTCCTGCGTGTGGATGTCGAACAGCAGGGTGCGCGAGGCGTTGCTGGGGTCGGTGCTGTGCACCTGTCCGCCGGTCAGTTGCCAGACCAGCCAGGTGTCAATGGTGCCGAAAGCCAGTTCGCCGCGCCGGGCGGCTTCGCGCGCGCCGCGCACGTTGTCCAGCAGCCAGGCAAGCTTGGTGCCCGAGAAATAGGCGTCCAGCACCAGGCCGGTGCGTTCCTGCATGAGGCGGTCGTGGCCCTGTTCGCGCAGTTTGTCGCACAGGGGGGCGGTGCGGCGGTCTTGCCAGACGATGGCATGGGCCAGCGGGCGGCCGGTGGCGCGGTCCCAGATCAGGGTGGTTTCGCGCTGGTTGGTGATGCCGATGGCGGCGATGTCGGCGGCGGTGGCGCCCACGTTGCGCAGGGCTTCGCGGGCGACTTCGAGCTGGCTTTGCCAGATTTCGCTGGCGTCGTGTTCCACCCAGCCTGGCTGCGGATAGTACTGGCGGAATTCGCGCTGGCCGACGCCGCGCGCCGTGCCCTGGCGGTCGAACACAATGGCCCGGGAACTGGTGGTGCCTTGGTCCAGGGCCAGAATGAACGATTTCGTCATTATGAGTCTGCCTGTGAGCCTTGCAATTGGGCCCCGGACGAGGGCGTCAGCCTGCGGAACGACAGCGTCGAGGCCGCGCACAACGCGCCGATGACCATGAACGCGACCATGACGTCGCCAATGACGACATGGTCCGCGCCGCGCGCGGCCATGCTGAGATTGAGCGTGACCGCGGCCACCCCGACGCCCAGGCTGATGCCCAGTTGCTGGGCCATGGCCGCGAAACTGCTGGCGCGGCTCATGCGCTCGGGCGTCATGTCGGCATAGGTTAGCGTATTTACGGCCGTGAATTGCAGCGACCGGAAGAAGCCGCCGGCCAGCAGGATGCCTATCATCAGCCACACCGGCGTGGTGGGCGTGAATGCCGCGCACAGCATGACGAACAGCCCGGTCAGGATGGCGTTGACGGTAAGCACGCTGCGGAAGCCGAAGCGCTGCACGATGGGCGTGGCCACGAATTTCATCAGCAGCGCGCCGGCGGCGCTGGCGAAGGTGATCAGGCCGGCCGAAAACGGCGTCAGGCCGAAGCCCACCTGCAATTGCACGGCCAGCAGGAAAGGCATGGCGCCCACCGCGAAGCGGCACAGGTTGCCGCCCAGCACCGAGATGGCGAACGTGGGCTCGCGCAGCAGGTTCAGGTCCAGGATGGGGTGTGGCGCCCGCCTGGCGTGCAGCACGTACAGCGCGCCGCACAGCAGGCCGGTGGCGGCCAGGCCGGCCACCGCGGCGGGCGGGATCAGGCTGTGGCCCAGGGCCTCGAAGGCGCTGACCAGGGTGGCCAGGCACACGGCGCTGAGCAGGAAGCCTATCCAGTCCAGCCCGGGGGTGGATGCCTCGCGGATTTCCGGCACGTAGCGGCGCACCAGGGCGATGCCGATGATGCCGATGGGCACGTTGATCAGGAATATCCAGTGCCAGGACATGTACGTGACCATGAAGCCGCCCAGCGGCGGGCCGATGACCGGCCCCAGCAGCGCGGGAATGGACAGGAACGACATGGCCTTGAGCAGGTCTTGCTTGGGCACCACCCGCAGCAGGATGATGCGGCCCACCGGCACCATCATGGCGCCCGCCAGGCCCTGCACTACCCGGGCCAGCACCAGGTGCGCCAGGTTCTGGGCCAGGGCACAGGCCACCGAGCTGACGGCGAACAGGGCGATGGCCGCCATGAACACCCGCCGCGCCCCATAGCGGTCGGCCGCCCAGCCGCTGACGGGCACGAACACCGCCACGGCCAGCAGGTACGAGGTAATGGCCACGTTCAGCCGCACCGGGGTCGACCCCAGGGCCTGGGCCATGGCCGGCAGGGCGGTGGCCACTACCGTGGAGTCGAGCATTTGCATGAACAGCGCGCACCCGACGATGAACGGGATCATCCGGGCCGCGCGGGCGGTATCCTGGGAGGACGTAGAGGAAGATTCTGGACTGGCGGATTCGGCGGACATGTCGGGAGGGGGCTTGGGGGCCGGTCGATTGTAACGCCGGCCTTGTAACGGCGCCGCCCGCCCGGGCTGAAGTAAACTTGCCTGATCCGCAACCTGTTCGACCCGGTGTCATGGCAAGTAACTACGAATCCGAAATCACCCGCTTCCTGAAAGACTACAAGGCGGCGCACCCTGATGTAGAACAGCGCCAGCGCGAAGGCCGCGCCCGCCTGTGGGACAAGCAGCAGAACACTGAACTGCTGGAAGGTTTCCGCGCGGCCCGCGTGCCGCAGCGGCCGTACGTGTATCAGCCCGACTGATACGCTCACGGCGCCCCATGCCCCCGAACTCTCCCGTTCCCGGCGAAGCCCTGGCTGCCTTGGTGGAACCTCCGGTGGACAGCACGCCCGATGTCGTGGACAGCGTGGCGTTCGCGCGCCTGTATGGCGAGCCGCTGTTCCAGCTGCCCACCGACCTGTACATTCCGCCGGACGCGCTGGAAGTTTTCCTGGAGACGTTCGAAGGCCCGCTCGACCTGCTGCTGTACCTGATCCGCAAGCAGAACTTCAATGTGCTGGACATTCCCATGGCGGATGTCACGCGCCAGTATCTGTCGTATGTCGATCAGATCCGCCTGCACAACCTGGAGCTGGCGGCCGAGTACCTGTTGATGGCCGCGATGCTGATCGAGATCAAGTCGCGCATGCTGCTGCCGGTGAAAAAGAGCGATACCGGCGAAGAACCCGAAGACCCCCGCGCCGAACTGGTGCGCCGCCTGCTCGAGTACGAGCAAATGAAACTGGCGGCCCAGAAACTGGACGCCATGCCGCAGCTGGGGCGCGATTTCAACCGCGCCCAGGGCGTGGCCGACATTACCGTCGAGCGCATGCTGCCCGACGTCAGCGTGGATGACCTGCGCGCCGCCTGGGCCGATATCCTCAAGCGCGCGAAGCTGAACCAGCACCATCACATCACGCGCGAACAGCTATCCGTGCGCGACCACATGACGCACATTCTGCGGCGCCTGAACGACGTGCGCTTCATGGAGTTCGGCGAACTGTTCATGGAACGCGTGCGCGAGGGCGCGCCGGTGGCCGTGGTGGTGGTGCACTTCATCGCCATGCTGGAACTGGCGCGCGAATCGCTGCTGGACATTACCCAGGCCGAGCCCTACGCGCCCATTTACGTGCGCCTGGCCTACACCAGCGTGGCGGCCGCCGCCTGAACGGCGGCCGGCCCCTGCTGATCGACCCCGGAGACCCCCTTGAAAGTCGTCCATACGATTCAAGAGCTGCGCGACCACCTGCGCGGCCAGACCCGTGCCTCGTTCGTGCCCACCATGGGCAATCTGCACGAAGGCCATCTGGCGTTGATGAAAACCGCGCGCCAGCACGGCGACCCGGTGGTGGCCAGTATTTTCGTGAACCGCCTGCAGTTCGGCCCCAACGAAGACTTCGACCGCTATCCGCGCACACTGCGGGACGACATTGAAAAACTCGAGCGCGCGCGCGATGTGTACGTACTGTTTGCGCCCGATGAGCGCGAGATGTATCCCGAACCCCAGAATTACCGGGTGCAGCCGCCGGTTGACCTGGGCGACATCCTGGAAGGCGAATTCCGGCCGGGCTTCTTCGAGGGCGTGAGCACGGTGGTGCTGAAGCTGCTGTCTTGTGTGCAGCCGCGCGTGGCGGTGTTTGGCAAGAAAGACTACCAGCAGTTGATGATCGTGCGGAACATGTGCCGGCAGTTCCAGTTGCCGGTGGACGTGGTGGCCCATGAAACGGTGCGCGCCGATGACGGCCTGGCGCTGTCGTCGCGCAACCGCTATTTGTCGGCGGACGAGCGCGCCGAGGCGCCGGCGCTGTATGCGGCCCTGCAATCCATGCGGCAACGCGTGGCGGGCGGCGAGCACGATGCGGCCCTGGTCGAGCGCGAGGCCACGCAGGCGCTGGCG
>NZ_JAJMLX010000185.1 GCF_020991325.1 Bordetella petrii
CAGCCCGCCCGCGGCGTCGGACGCGGTCATCGTCGCGCGCCTGCGCGCTGCCGGCGCGGTGGTGCTGGGCAGCCAGCACATGGCCGAGTTCGCCATGTCACCCACGGGCTGGAACGCCGCATACGGGCCGGGCCGCAATCCCTGGGATGACCGGCATGTGTCGGGCGGCAGTTCCAGCGGCGCCGGCATGTCGGTAGCCGCCGGCCACGTGCCGTTGGCCATCGGCTCGGATACCGGCGGCTCGGTGCGCCTGCCGGCGTCGCTATGCGGCCTGACCGGCCTGAAGCCTACCCAGTACCGCATCAGCATGGCAGGGGCGATGCCGCTGTCGGCCAGCCTGGACTGCATCGGGCCGCTGGCGCATACGGCAGAGCTGTGCGGCCAGGCCTATCGCGCCATGGCGGGAGCCGATGCCGCGGATCCGTCCTGCCTGGATGTGCCCGCCACACTGGGCGACGCGCCGCGGCGCCTGCGCGTGGCCGTGCCGCAGTGGGCCGACGATGACCCCATCTCGGCCGACATGCGGCAGGCCCTGGACGAGGCCGTGCGGGCCTTGCGCGCGGGCGGCGTCGACTGCATTGCCGTGCCGTCGCCGTATGCGCTGTTGCAGCGCGCCAGCATGCTGGCGTCTACGTTGCTGGCGGTAGAGGCGGCCGCGCTGCACCAGCGGTCCTTGCGCGAGCATGGCGACGGCTATGGCCGCCAGGTGCGCCGGCGCATCACGCGCGGCCTGCTGGTGCCCGCCGTCGACTACTACGACGCGCTGCGGCTGCGCGAACCGTTCCTGCGCGCTTATCTGCGCGATGTGCAGGGCGATGCCGACGCGCTGCTGTTGCCTTCCACCCCGGACGCCGCGCCGCGCATCGACGATTCGCAAGACCGCGACCAGGCCAGCCTGGAACGCGACTTCGCGCATTTGTCATGCTGGACGCGCGGCATCAACTATCTGGGGCTGCCGGTGCTGAACCTGCCCGTGGGGGCGAACGCGGCCGGGCTGCCGCTGGGCATGCAACTGGTGGGCCCGCCCCTGGGCGAAGACCGGGTGCTGGCCCTGGGCCGGCTGTACCAGCAAGCCACCGACTGGCATCTGCGCCGCCCGGCCGGCGCCACACAAGACCACAAGGCAATCGCCAAGGAGACAACATGACTGCATTCTGGAACAAGGCCGCGCGCGGATGCGTGGCGCTGGCCGTGGGTTGGTGCGCCTCTGCGAGCGCGGCCGACATGATCATCACCAGCGAGATTCCGCTGGCCACCAATCCCAGCCCGTATATCGAGCAGTTCATTGCCGAGGTGAACAAGCGCACCGACGGCGCGCTGCAGGGCAAGTACTTCCCGGCATCGCAGCTGTACAACGACCGGGACGGCCTGGCCGCGTTGGGCACGGGCGCCGTGCATATGGTGTGGCCGGTGTCGTCGCGGCTGGAGCAATTCGACGCGCGCGTCGGCGTGGCCAGCCTGCCGTTCGCGCTGAGCACCGAGGAAATGACCAATGCGTGCTTCGCCGACGGGTTCACCCGCATGATCTCGGGCTACCTGGAACCGCGCGGCATGCAGGTGCTGGGCTTTCTGCGCACGGCCGACCTGATTTTCCTGATGAAGAATCGCGACATCGAGAAAGTGTCCGACCTGAAGGGCCAGAAGGTGCGCGTGATCGGCGGGCAGATCATGCTGGACGCCATGCGTTCGGTGCAGGCCAGCCCGATTTCCATGTCGGCTTCGGAAATGTCGGCCGCGCTGTCGCAGGGCGCCATCGACGGCGCCATGACGTCTCCGGCGGGCTGGGTGGATGTGCTGGGCAATACCGCCAAGTACGCCACGCTGGCGCCCGGCATGGGGCTGGCCACCTCGGCCGTCACGGTGGACAAGCAATGGCTGGACGGGCTGCCCGAGGCCCAGCGCAAGGTCATCCACGACGTGCTGGCCGAGATCATCGCGCGGCAATGGCAGGAAACCGTGGCCAAGGACCGCAAGCTGATCGACCAGATGGTGGAGCAGGGCGGGCATTACCGCGTCATGGCGCCGGCCGAGGTGGACCAACTGAAAGAACGTTTCGTGGCCGCGGGCGAGGGTTTCCGCAAGAAGCACGCCGACGCGATCGCGCAGTTGGAGAAAATCCGCAAGGAGTGTATCCATGATGGCAAGTGACCTGGATTCACCCGCGCTGGGCAAGGCGCGGCGCGCGGATGGCGGCCCCGCGCCGGCGGCCGCGCCGCCATTCGGCCAATTGGGGTGGGCGTCGCGCCTGGTGCTGGGCGTGGCCACGGCGCTGGCGCTGGGCGCCACCTTCATCATGATCCTGGAGGGCTTCAGCCGCTATGTGCTGAACGTCAGCTATTTCTGGGCCGAGGAATCGGTGCGTTTCCTGATGGTATGGGCGTTTTTCCTGACCCTGGGGGTGGCCGGCTTCCGCCAATGCCATATCCGCACCGAACTGCTGGTGCAAAGGCTGCCGCGCGCGCTGCAGCGCGCCACCTGGCTGCTGGCCTGCGCGGCCGGCATGGCCTTCGCCTTCATCCTGGCGTATTCGTCCATTCCGCAAGTGGAGCGCTTCCGTTCGATGGGCATGGTGTCCGAATCGTCGCTGGAATTGCCGATGTGGCTGCTGTTCCTGGCCATGCCGGTGGGCGGGGTGGCGCTGTTCCTGTACTACGCCTGCGCCGCCTGGTACGCGTGGCGCTGGGGCGACCCATTCGCCACCGAACCGCTGGACGATGACCCCGATGCCGGCGTGGCCGCCGCGCTGACCCGTCAGGAGCCGCCGCTATGACACTCGCGATTTCCGTAATCGGCCTGCTGGCTTTGCTGGCGCTGGGCGCGCATGTGGGCACGGCCATGGGCCTGGTGTCCAGCGCCATGGTGATGTCGGTGGATGGCGTGCCCCTGACGGTGGTGGCGCAGACCGCGTTCAAGTCCATCAACAGCTATCCGCTAATGGCCATTCCCATGTTCGTGCTGATGGGCAACCTGATGATGCGCGGCAATATCGTCGCCGTGATGATCGAGCTGATCGGCAGCCTGGTGCGCTGCGTGCGCGGCGGACTGGCGCTGACGGTGATGCTGTCGTGCGTGTTCTTCGCGGCGGTGTCGGGTTCCAGCGTGGGGTCGGCGGCGGCCATCGGCGCGGCCACGGTCGACGGCCTGAAGCGCGAGAAGTATCCTCCGCGCTTCTCGGCCGCGCTGGTGGCGGTGGGCGGCACGCTGGGCCTGATGATCCCGCCTTCGCTGGGCTTCATCTTGATCGGGTCCATCGTGGGCCTGCCGGTGGACAAGCTGTTCGTGGCCGGTATCGTGCCCGGCCTGATGGAGGCCGCGCTGCTGCTGACGACCACGGTGTGGCTGACGCGCCGCCATGGCTACGGCGCCACTACCGGCAAGCCCGACCTGGCGGGTTTCACGCGGCGCCTGCCGCGCGCGGCGGGCGCTTTGTCCATGCCGGTGCTGGTGCTGGGCAGCATCTACCTGGGCATTTTCACGCCCACCGAAGTCTCGGCCGTGGCGGCCGGCTATGCGGCGCTGCTGTGCGTGCTGCTGTACCGCACCATGACCTGGCGCGGCGTGTGGCAGGTGTCGCAGGAATCCATCCTGCAGTCCACCATGATTTTCATGGTCGTGATGGGCGGCAGCCTGATCGGCTTCATCCTGGCGCGCATGGGTGTGTCGGCATCGTTGATCGGCTTCATGGAACGCATGGACATGACGGCATGGCAGTTCCTGCTGCTGGCCAATGTGGTGCTGCTGGTGCTGGGCATGTTCCTGGACGGCGTCGCCATGATCGTGCTGACCGCGCCGCTGCTGTTTCCCATGGCCACGCACCTGGGCATAGACCCGGTGCATTTCGCCGTGATCATGGTGGCCAACGTCGAGATCGCCACCTTGACCCCGCCCATCGGCCTGAACCTGTTCGTAATGAGCGGCATTGCGCGTATTCCCGTCGAGCAAGTGGCGCGGGGCGTGGTGCCCTTCTACGTGACGCGGCTGGTGTCGCTGGCGCTGATCACGTTCGTGCCGTCCATATCGCTGATGCTGGTGAACTGAACGTTCGCCGCTACCGGAGACTCTGATGAAAGACCATGTAGACACGCCGGCCGCCGGGTTGGCGCTATCTGAAACCCTGGCGCAGTACGCGGCCGGCTTCGATGCCGCGCGCATTCCCGCGCCGGTGCGCGAACGGGCGCGCCTGCTGATGCTGGATTCCATTGGCATCGCCCTGGCGTCGCACGGCTACGATTTTTCGCGCCGAGCGCTGGCGGCCGTGCGCGAGCTGGACAGCGGCGGCGACAGCGTCGTCATCGGCACGGAACTGCGCATGGACGCGCGCAACGCCGCGCTGGCCAACGGCGTGCTGGTGCACGGGCTGGACTACGACGATACCCATGCGCGCGGCGTCATCCATGCCACCGCGTCGGTGCTGCCCACGGTGCTGGCCGTGGCCGCGCGCGACAATCGTTCGGGCGCGGACATGGTGGCCGCCTACGTGCTGGGCATGGAAGTGGCCACGCGTCTGGGCGCCGTGGCCAAGGGTGGTTTTCACCAGGTGGGCTTCCACCCCACCGGCCTGATAGGCACCTTCGGCTGCACCCTGGCGGCGGGCTGGCTGCAAGGCCTGGATGCCCGGCAAATGGCCGACGCGCAGGGCATTGCGCTGTCGGTCGCGGCGGGCAGCCTGGAATTCCTGAACGACGGCGCCTGGAACAAGCGCATGCATCCAGGCTGGGCCGCCCAGGCGGGCATGACCGCGGCCACGTTCGGCAAGCACGGCTACACCGGCACACGGCTGGCCTACGAAGGCCGCTTCGGCCTGTATGCCAGCCACCTGGGCGAGGCCAGCTACGACCTGGGCCTGGCCACCGCGGGCCTGGGCGAACTGTGGGAAGTGGAGCGGGTGTCGGTCAAGCCGCTGCCCGCCTGCCATTTCACCCATGCCAGCGTGGATGCGGCGGCGCGCCTGCATGCCCAGGGCGTGCGGCCCGAACAGATACGGCGCGTTACGGTGCTGGTACCCGCCGAAGTGGTCAAGACGGTATGCGAGCCCGAGGCCGCCAAGCGCAAGCCGGCCAATAGCTACGAGGCCCAGTTCAGCATTCCTTATCTGGTGGGAACGGCGCTGTGCAAGGGCCGCCTGACGCTGGACGACCTGGAGGACGAAGCCCTGCGCGACCCGGCGGTACTGGCGCTGGCCGCCATCACCGATTACCGTCACGACCCCGACAGCGGCTTCCCGCGCCACTATTCCGGCGAAGTGATCGTAGAGTTGAAAGACGGCCGCACCCTGCGCGAGCGCGAGGCCGTGAACCGCGGCGCCGAAGACCGCCCGCTGACCGCCGAAGACATACTCGCCAAATACCGCGACAACGCCTTGCGCCAGGTGCCCCAGGCACGCGCCCAGGCCATCGAGCGGGGCGTGCTGGATCTGGAACAGGGCACGGCGCGGGACCTGGCGGATCAACTGGGCCAGGCCTGAACGCCGCCCGGTAGAAAAGCTTACTGAGGAGTACACGGCATGACTACACACGATGAAGGCCAGGAGCAACTCATTCTGGATATGGTGGACCGCTTCCTGGAACAAGAGGTGCGGCCCCACGTCTGGCAATTCGAGCACGACGATATCTACCCCGAGGAGATCGTCGAGAAAATGAAGGCCATGGGCCTGTTCGGCTGCCTGATCGCGCCGGAATACGGCGGCCTGGGGCTGTCGACCGTGACCTACGCCAAGATCATCGAACGCATTTCGGAAGAATGGATGTCGCTGTCGGGCATCCTGAATTCGCACCTGATCATGGCGGCCGCGGTGCAGCGCAATGGCACCGATGCCCAGAAACAAGAGTTCCTGCCGCGCTTCGCCACCGGCGAACTGCGCGGCGGCATCGGGCTGACCGAGCCGGATTGCGGTACCGACCTGCAGGCCATCCGCACCGTGGCGCGCCGCGACGGCGACACCTATGTGGTGAACGGCGCCAAGATGTGGATCACTAACGGCTACTACGGCAATTGCTTTGCCCTGCTGGTCAAGACCGATCCGCAGGCCGAGCCGCGCCACAAGGGCATGAGCCTGTTCATTGCCGAGAAGGGGCCGGGCTTTACCGTCAGCCGCAAGCTGGAGAAGCTGGGCTACAAGGGCATTGATTCCACTGAACTGGTATTCGAGGGCTACCGCATTCCGGCCGACCGGTTGATCGGCGGGGTGGAAGGGCGCGGCCTGCAGATGGTGCTGAACGGCCTGGAGCTGGGCCGCATCAATGTGGCGGCGCGCGGGGTGGGCGTGGCCCAGGCGGCCTTGCGCGAATCGGTGAAATACGCGCAGCAGCGCAAGACGTTCGGCAAGCCCATCTGCGAGCACCAGGCCATCCAGACCAAGCTGGGTGAAATGGCCACGCGCACCGAGGCCTCGCGCCTGCTGACGCTGCGTGCGGCCGCCGCCTACGACAGGGGCGAGCGTTGCGACATGGAGGCCGGCATGGCCAAGCTGTTCGCCACCGAAACGGCCGTGGAGAACAGCCTGGAAGCCATGCGCATCCATGGCGGCTATGGGTATTCGAAGGAATACCTGGTCGAGCGTTTCTACCGCGACGCGCCGCTGCTGGTGATAGGCGAGGGCACCAACGAGATGCAGCGCATCATCATCGCCAAGCAATTGGTGGAAAGGAATCGCATATGAGTTTGCCGCTGACAGGATTGCGCATCGTCTCGGTAGAGCAGTATGGGGCGGGGCCGTTCGGCACGCAGCATCTGGCCGACCTGGGCGCCGAAGTGATCAAGATAGAAAACCCCCACGATGGCGGCGACGTGGGCCGGGCCGTGGGGCCGCATTATTTCGGGCCGGGCGACAGCCATTTCTACCAGGCCTTCAACCGCAACAAGAAAAGCGTCACGCTGGACCTGAAGCAGCCCGAAGGGCAGCAGGTGCTGCGCAGCCTGTGCGAACATGCCGACGCCGTGTTCAACAACCTGCGCGGCGACCTGCCGGGCAAGCTGGGACTGACGTACGAAGCCCTGCGCGAGGTGCGTCCGGACATCGTCTGCGCGCACCTGTCGGCCTATGGCCGCGACGGCGAGCGCGCCAGCTGGCCAGGCTACGACTACCTGATGCAGGCCGAGGCCGGCTATCTGTCATTGACGGGCGAGCCCGACGGGCCGCCGTCGCGCTTCGGGCTTTCCATCATCGACCTGATGACGGGCACCACCGCCGCGCTGGGCCTGGTGTCGGCGGTGCTGGGCGCGCGCCAGACCGGCGTGGGGCGCGACGTGGACGTCAGCCTGTACGACGTGGCGCTGCACAACCTGGGCTACCTGGCCACCTGGTACCTGAATGGCGGCCACAAGACGGGCCGCGCGCCGCGGTCCGGCCACCCTTCGCTGGTGCCCAGCCAGCTGTACCGCACGGCCGACGGCTGGATCTTCATCATGTGCAACAAGGAAAAATTCTGGCCGCTGCTGGCGCAGGCCATGGGGCATCCCGAATGGGTCGACAACCCCGACTACCGCACGTTCAAGGACCGGCTGCACCACCGCGAACGCTTCAACCAGGAACTGGAAGCCGTGTTCATGACCGACACGACCGGCAACTGGATGGGGCGTTTTGCCGGCCGCGTCCCGGCGGCGCCGGTTTATGATGTGGCGCAGGCGCTGGACAACCCTTTCGTGGAGTCGCGCCAGGGCCTGCTCGATGCCCGCGACCCCCAGGGGCGCGCCATCAGGAATGTGGCCTCGCCGATCCGTTGCCCGGGCGAGGAGCCGCTGGCGCGCGCCGCCCCGGCCATGGGCGCCGATACCGACCAGCTGCTGGCGCAGGCAGGCTACGGGCCGGACCAGATCGCCAGCTTGAGGAAGAATGCCGTTCTATGACCCTGAAGATCGAAGCGCCGGGAGGCCGTCCGCGATACCTGCAACTGGCCACCACGCTGGTGCAGGAGATACGTTCGGGCCGCTACCCGGTGGGTGGCCTGCTGCCCACCGAGTTCGAGCTGTGCGACCAGTTCGGCGTGTCGCGCTTCACCGTACGCGAGGCCGTCAAGCAACTGGTGCAGATGGGCATGGTGACGCGCCAGCCCGGCGTGGGCAGCCGCGTGCTGGCGCAAGCGCCCGTCACGCAGTACACGCAGACCATGTCGGGCATTACCGACCTGCGCCAGTATGCCTACGAAACCTCGCTGGAAATCGAAGGCCAGGCGCTGCTGGAAGTGGGCGGTGAACTGGCCGATACCCTGGATGCCTCGCCCGGCGAGACCTGGCTGCATGTCTGGGGCCTGCGCTATACCGACGCCCACGACACCCCCATCTGTATGACCGATGCCTATATCGCGCCGGCGTTCCGTTCGGCGTCGGGCATCCAGGGGCGCATGACGCGCGCCTTGTATGCGTTGCTGGAAGAGCAGTTCGACGTGCAGATCAAGACCGTCCACCAGGACATACGCGCCGTGGTGCTGGACAAGAAGTCGGCGCAGCGCCTGCACGCCAAGCCCGGGTCCGCCGGGCTGCGGCTGGAGCGCCGGTACATGGATGCGCGGGACGCGCTGGTGGAACTGGCGGTCAGCGTGCATCCGGCCGACCGCTTCAGTTACCGCGAGTCGTTCCGCCGCGACTGGCAGGTGCCGGGGTGAAAGTTTCCGGGACAGGCACGCTGGCGATCACGCTGGCGGTACAGTCGCTGGTGGCCGCGGCGGCGTTGGTGGTGCCGGTGCTGGCGCCCGTGCTCAGCGCCGCCGCCGGTGTCGGCGCGCAGTCGGTGGGCGTGTATGTGTCGCTGATCTACGTGGGCGCCATGGCGGGCAGCCTGATGGCGGGCGGCTGGGTGGCGCGGCAGGGCGCCATCCGTTCCAGCCAGTGGGGGCTGGTGCTGTGCGCGCTGGGCCTGCTGTGCAGCCTGTCGGGCAATGTGGCGCTGCTGGCGGTGGGAGCGGTGCTGTTGGGCGTGGGCTACGGGCCGATCACGCCCGCCAGTTCGCACCTGCTGATCCAGACCACGCCCAGGCACCGCATGTCTTTCGTGTTCTCGGTGAAGCAAACCGGCGTGCCGCTGGGCGGAGTATTGGCCGGCCTGCTGGCTCCCAAACTGGAGATCGCGATCGGCTGGCGCGGCACCTTGCTGGCGACGGCGCTGGCCTGCCTGGCGTGCGCTGCCCTGGCGCAAATGGTGCGTGCCGAACTGGATGCCGATCGCAAGCCCGGCCGGCGGGCGGGCCTGGGC
>NZ_JAJMLX010000186.1 GCF_020991325.1 Bordetella petrii
TGCCCAGCAGCATCAGCACGCCCAGGCCGATGAAGACGATGACCGCAACCACCTTGATCAGCGCGAACCAGAATTCGGCTTCGCCGAAGCCGCGCGCCGACAAGGCGTTCAGGCCGAAGGTAATGGCCAGGAACAGCGCGCTCCAGTACACGCCCGGCACGTCGGGAAACCAGTAGGCCATGACCAGTTGCGCCGCCACCAAGTCTACGGCCACGGTTACGGCCCAGTTGTACCAGTAGTTCCAGCCCAGGGCGAAGCCGAAGCCCGGTTCGACGTAGCGCGATCCATAGGTGGAAAACGAACCGGCCACCGGCATGGCGGCGGCCAGCTCGCCCAGGCTGGTCATCAAGAAATAGACCATCAGGCCGATCAGCGCATAGCCCAACAGCGCCCCGCCCGGGCCGGCCTGCGCGATGGTGTTGCCCGAAGCCACGAACAGGCCGGTGCCGATGGAACCGCCCACGGCGATCATGCTCAGGTGGCGGGCCGCCAGGGTACGGCGCAACCCCCCAGGGGTGGACACGTCTTTGCTGGGCATGCCGGCGGCGCGGCGGGGCTGAGGGTCGGCCAAGGTAGTGGTTCCTGTAGAAAACGGGCACCCATGCTGCCGGAAACCCCGCGAAACCGGTGAGCATAACCCGCCAGGCGCACCGCGCCGACCGGCCGGGGCCGGTTACCTGTTGCGGGGAATCAGGGCGGAGGGGGTTCCAAGGATATCGATGGGTGTCTGGCTCCCGCCAGGGTGCCGGACACCGTTCTGCTGAGACCATCGTGGCATACAACGGTGTCTGGCACCCTGGCGGGAGCCAGACACCCGGCCGTACCTTGCAAAGCCCGGCCCATATCTTGCACGGCACGCGTTTATCGCCAAGCGCCTACTACAGCAGCGCCACCCCGGGCGAAGACGCCGAGCGCGTGCCCGCCACCGGGCTGCAGCCGTCCGGGTAATACGTATGCACCAGCGAGAATTTCACCTGGCGGGTGCCATTCTGCCGGGCAGCATGCAGAGTGCGGCAATGGAAGAACACCACGTCGCCGGGCTCCAGTTCCGGGCACACGGCCCGCCGAATCCAGGCCTGGTTACCGGGCAGGTCTGGCCGGAAGAATTTCTTTTCATCGAACTGCGACGCCGCGAACGCCGCCGCATGCGAGCCGGGAATGAAGAACAGCCCGCCGTTGTCGGCGGTTTCGCGCCCCAGCGCCAGCCAGGTGGACACCAGGTCGGTATCGGTGAATGACCAGTAGCGGATGTCCTGGTGCCAGCCCGTCAGGCTGCCGTAGGCGGGGTGCTTGGTCATCACGCAGTTGTGATGCGCCGTGGACAGCACCGGCGTTTCGCCAAAATAGGTTCGCAGCCACTCGCCCACGGCGGGCGAAGTGGACCACGCCTGGAACAAAGGGCCGCGTCCATACGCACCCAGCAGCCGCCGCACGGTAGACCCGCCCTGCGCCTGCCGCGATTCGGGCGCGCCGGGGTATTTCAGGTCGGCCTCGTATTCGATGGGCCCGGATTCCAGGGCCAATTGGCGTTCGGCTTCCGCGCGCAGCGCGGCCACGGTGTCCGGCGCGGCGAATTGCCTGGCGACCACGAATCCTTGCTGCCGCAGGGTCGCCACCTGCCCGGCCACGGATGATGCAGACATGTTTACCTCTAGGGCCTGTGCACTCTGAAACGGGCCTGCCCGGGCAGGCCCTTAATCGCCCCGCGGCTCGGCCGCGGCCTGAAGCCGGGCGCCGTCGCGTTCGGCTTCGACGTTGCGCACCCATTCGCGCCACACCGCCACCAGCAGCGCCATCAGCACCGGGCCCACGAACAGGCCCACGATGCCCATGGTCTTGACGCCGCCGATCAGCCCGAAAAAGGTCGGCAGGAACGGCAGCTTGACCGGCCCGCCCACCAGGCGCGGCCGCAGCGTTTTGTCGACGATGAACAATTCTATGGTGCCCCAGGCAAACAGCGCCAGGCCCGCCACCAGGTTGCCCGACCCCACCAGGTACAGCGACACCAGGGTGAACGACAGCGGCGCGCCGCCGGGAATCAGAGCCATGAAGCCGGTGACCACGCCCAGCAGCACGGGCGACGGCACGCCGGCCACCCAATAGGCCAGGCCCAGCACCACGCCCTCGCCCACGGCGATCAGGCTCATGCCGGTGACGGTGGACCCGACGGTGGCAGGCACCACGCGCGAAAAACGCAGCCAGCGCGACGGCAGGATGCGTTCGCCCAGGATGTCCAGCTGGGCGATCATGCGGTCGCCGTCTTTGTAGACGAAGAACAGCGTGATCAGCATGAACAGCACGTTCAGCAGCAACTGGAAGACGTTGCCGGTGGCCGACAGCACCATGCGGTAGATATTGCCCAGGTGCTCGCCACTGACCATTTCCACCATGGCGCCCAGGGCATGCGGTTCGCCCAGGTAGGTACGCCAATACTCGGACAGGCGCGCGCCCACAATGGGCAGCGATGAAATCCAGGCCGGCACGGCCACGCCATGGCGGTTGGCCGCCAGGGCCCAGGCGAAGAAATTGCTGGCTTCCTGCACCGCGTAGGTCAGCGCGAAAGTCAGCGGCACGATCAGTACCAGGATGACGCCCATCAGCGCCAGCGTGGCGGCGGGAATGGTGCGGCCGCCGCATCCGTCGACGATGCGCCGGTACACGGGCCAGGTGGCCAGGCCGATGATCAGCGCGGCCAGGGCGGGCACCAGGAAACCGCTGAGGAAATAGGCGCCTGCCAGCAACACCAGCAACAGTAGCCAGCGGGCGATCAGGTACGCGGGTAGAACGGGCTGCTGCATGGGCAAGGCGGTCCAGGCGGGTAGGCGAGGCACAAATATACAGTACGTAACCGCCTGCCCTGTGCGGCCGGCCTGCCCGCCGGCCGGAGCCCGTCCGTTCGGCTATCTACAGCACGTACTCGGCCTCGACCGCCACGCCGCGCCGGGTGGCGCGCTCGGCGGCCGGGGTAAGTTCGGCGTGGTTGATGCCGTCGCAACCCTCGGAACCATCGCCGCCGGTCAGCAGCGGGCAGCGCGCGAACAGTTCGGCCACCCAGTCGGAAAACACCCGCACCTTGGGCGACAACTGGCGGCTTTGCGGGTACAGCAGGGAAATGGGCACCGGGCGCGGCTTCCATTGCGGCAGCACCTCGATCAATTCGCCCGCCTGCAGATGCGGCAGCGCCATGAAACGGGCGGTTTGCACCAGGCCGAAGCCCTGCAGGGCGCAGGCCAGGTGGGCGCTCCAGTCGTTGACCGACACGCAGCCCGGCACCTCGACTTCGCGGGTCTTGCCGTCGATGACGAAGTCCCAGTTGCAGTTGCGGCCCGAACGGCTGGAAAAGTAGTGCACCGCGTAATGGCTGTTCAGGTCGTCCAGGGTATGGGGCATGCCCTGGCGTTCCAGGTACGACGGCGCGGCGCAGGTCAGGCTCTGGAACGTGCCGATGCGGCGCGCCACCAGGCTGGAATCTTCCAGTTCGCCGCCGCGGATGACGCAGTCGACGGCTTCCTGCACCATGTCGACCCGGCGGTCGCCCATGCCCAGGACCAGTTCCACATCGGGGTAGCGCGTGTGGAATTCACACAACGCCGGCACCAGGATCAGGCGGCCGATACTGGCCGGCACATCGATGCGCAGCTTGCCCTGCGGACGCAGGGCGGCCTCTTGGAAGCAGGCCTCGGTTTCCTCGACTTCGGCCAGGATACGGGTGCTGTGCTCGTAATAGGCCGCCCCGTCGGGCGTAAGGCTGATGCGGCGGGTGGTGCGGTTCAGCAGGCGCACGCCCAGGCGGCGCTCGAGGTTCTGGATGACGGTGGTGACGGTAGTGCGGGGCAGCGCCAGGCTGTCGGCCGCCCGGGTGAAGCTGTTGGCGTCGACAACGCGCACGAAGACCTGCATAGCTTGGAAGCGGTCCATGGGTCGTGTCCTGGATGGCAAATGGGGATGGGCGTCAGCATAACGCGGTTTACGGCCGCATTGTTCGTTTCAATCGAACAGTGTTGACGACCTAACAGTGTTTATCCCATCAGGGAAAACACTCAGAATTCTAATCGTCTCTAGTCAGCCGATAGCCTCAGACCAACGCAATTCGCGATGGTTCCTGAAAGCGGGACGTCTTTTCCCGCCCTGCCCTCGGCGATTTGTCCCCATATTCATCAAGGAAACACCATGATTGTTTCGCGCCCACGCATTGTATTGCTGGCGGTTTTCGCGGCCCTGATCGCTGCCGGCGGGGGGTATACCCTGTTGCGCGGTCCGGGGGGCGCGGGCACGGCCCAGGCCCAGGCCGCGCCGCCCGCCCCGGCGGTGGATGTGGCGCCCGCCCTGGGCAAGACCATCATCGACTGGCAGGATTATTCCGGCCGCCTGGAAGCCATAGACCGGGTGGACATCCGGCCACTGGTGTCGGGCACCCTGGTGGCCGTGCACTTCAAGGACGGCAGCCTGGTAAAGAAAGGCGACCGCCTGTTCACCATCGACCCGCGCCCCTACGCGGCCGAAGTCGACCGCGCCGAGGCCCAGTTGGCGGCCGCCCGCGCGCGGGTGGGCTTCACCGCGTCGGAACTGGCGCGCGGCAAGCGCCTGCTGGCGGAAAACGCCATTGCCAAGCGCGACTTCGAGTCCAAGCGCAACGACGCCCGCGAGGCCGCGGCCAACCTGCAGGCCGCGCAGGCCGCACTGGAAACCGCCAAGCTGAACCTGGGCTACACGGAAATCGTGGCGCCGGTGGCGGGCCGCGTGTCGCGCGCCGAGGTCACGGTGGGCAATGTGGTGGCGGCCGGCGCCGGGTCGGTGCCCCTGACCACGCTGGTGTCGGTATCGGAAATGTACGCCGCCTTCGACGTGGACGAACAGGCCTATCTGCAGTACGTCAGCCCGGCGCGGGTGTCGGGCGTTTCGGTGCCGGTGCAGTTGGGCCTGTCGAATGAAGCCGGGTATTCGCGCGAAGGCGTGGTGCAGTCGGTGGACAACCGCATCGACACCCTGTCGGGCACCATCCGCGTGCGGGCGGTGTTCGATAACACCGACGGCCTGCTGGTGCCGGGCATGTACGCCCGCATCCGCCTGGGCGGCACCGAGCCGCGCGAAGCCGTGCTCATCGAAGAACGCGCCATCGGCACCGACCAGGACAAGCGTTTCGTGCTGGTGGTGGACAACGAGAACCGCACCGTCTACCGCCAGGTGTCGCTGGGCGCCAGCCAGGGCAGGCTGCGCGTCATTACCAACGGCCTGAAGCCGGGCGAGCGCATCGTGGTCAACGGCCTGCAGCGGGTGCGCCCGGGCGAGGCCGTGGCCCCCAACCTGGTCTCGATGGACACGCCGCCGGCGTCCGTCCAGACCGCCGCGGCCAGCGTGAAATAAGCCATCGGAAGCAAGCATGAACATCTCTAAATTCTTCATCGACCGGCCGATCTTCGCGGGCGTGCTGTCGGTGGTGGTGCTGCTGGCGGGCCTGTTGGCCATGTTCCAGCTGCCCATCTCCGAGTACCCCGAAGTGGTGCCGCCCTCGGTGGTGGTGCGGGCCCAGTACCCCGGCGCCAACCCCAAGGTCATTGCCTCGACAGTGGCTTCGCCGCTGGAAGAGTCCATCAACGGCGTGGAAGACATGCTGTACATGCAGTCGCAGGCCAACAGCGACGGCAACCTGGCCACCACGGTGTACTTCAAGCTGGGGGTCGACCCGGACAAGGCGCAGCAGCTGGTGCAGAACCGCGTGTCGCAGGCCTTGCCGCGCCTGCCGCCCGACGTGCAGCGCCTGGGCGTGACCACCACCAAGAGCTCGCCCACCCTGACGCTGGTGGTGCACCTGATCTCGCCGGACGACCGCTACGACATCACCTACCTGCGCAACTACGCGGTCTTGAACATCAAAGACCGCCTGTCGCGCATCAGCGGCGTGGGCGAAGTGCAGATCTGGGGCTCGGGCAGTTATTCCATGCGCGTCTGGCTGGATCCGCAGAAAGTGGCGCAGCGCGGCCTGACGGCCAGCGACGTGGTAAGCGCCATCCGCGAGCAGAACGTGCAGGTGGCCGCGGGCGTGATCGGCGCCTCGCCCACCACGCAGGACGTGCCCATGCAGTTCTCGGTGAACGCGCAGGGCCGCCTGCAGGATGAAACCCAGTTCGGCAACATCATCCTGAAGTCGTCGCCCGACGGCGCGATCACGCGCCTGTCGGACGTGGCGCGCATCGAGCTGGGTGCGCAGGAATACGGCCTGCGCTCGCTGCTGAACAACAAGCCGGCCATCGGCATGGGCATCATGCAGTCGCCAGGCGCAAACGCGCTGGATGTGTCGTCGCAGGTGCGCGATGTCATGCAGGAACTGTCGGCGGATTTCCCGCCGGGGGTGGAATACCGCATCGAATACGACCCCACGCAGTTCGTGCGGGCCAGCATCAAGGCGGTAATCATGACGCTGCTGGAAGCCATCGCCCTGGTGGTGCTGGTGGTGATCGTGTTCCTGCAGACCTGGCGCGCGTCCATCATTCCGCTGCTGGCGGTGCCCGTTTCCATTGTGGGCACGTTCTCGCTGCTGCTGGTATTCGGCTATTCCATCAACGCGCTGTCATTGTTCGGCATGGTGCTGGCCATCGGCATCGTGGTGGACGACGCCATCGTGGTGGTAGAGAACGTCGAGCGCAATATCGCGGCCGGGCTGACCCCGCGCGAGGCCACCTACCGGGCCATGCGCGAGGTCAGCGGGCCCATCATCGCCATTGCGCTGACGCTGTGCGCGGTGTTCGTGCCGCTGGCCTTCATGACGGGGCTGACGGGTCAGTTCTACAAGCAGTTCGCCATGACCATCGCTATTTCGACGGTGATCTCGGCCTTCAATTCGCTGACCCTGTCGCCCGCGCTGTCGGCCCTGCTGCTGAAGGGTCACCATGACAAGCCCGACTGGCTCACGCGCGGCATGAACCGCTTGTTCGGCGGCTTCTTCAACTGGTTCAACCGCTTCTTCGGCCGCGCCTCCGATTCTTATGCCAACGGCGTCAGCGGCGTGATCCGCCGCAAGGCCAGCGCCATGGGCGTGTATGTGCTGCTGCTGGCGGCAACGGTGGGTATTTCGTATGTCGTGCCCGGCGGCTTCGTGCCCGCGCAGGACAAGCAGTACCTTATCGGTTTTGCGCAGTTGCCCAACGGCGCCTCGCTGGACCGCACGGAAGACGTGATCCGCCGCATGTCCGACATTGCCCTGAACGAGCCTGGCGTGGAAAGCGCCATCGCCTTCCCGGGCCTGTCGATCAACGGCTTCACCAACAGTTCCAGCGCCGGCATCGTGTTCGTGACGCTGAAGCCCTTCAATGAACGCCATGATGCCGCGCTGTCGGGCGATGCCATTACCGGCAGCCTGAACGGCAAGTTCGCCAGCATCAAGGACGCGTTCATCGCGGTGTTCCCGCCGCCCCCGGTCATGGGGCTGGGCACCATGGGCGGCTTCAAGCTGCAGATCGAAGACCGCGCCGCGCTGGGCTACGCCGAACTGGACAAGGCCACCCAGGCCTTCCTGGCCAAGGCGCGCGAAACGCCGGAACTGGGCCCCACGTTCTCGAACTACCAGATCAACGTGCCGCAACTGGACGTGGACCTGGACCGTGTCAAGGCCAAGCAGCTGGGCGTGCCGGTAACCGATGTGTTCGACACGCTGCAGATCTACCTGGGTTCCATGTACGTGAACGACTTCAACCGTTTCGGCCGGGTGTTCCAGGTACGCGCCCAGGCGGATGCGCCGTTCCGTTCGCATCCCGACGACATCCTGCAGCTGAAGACCCGCAGCGCCACGGGCGAGATGGTGCCGCTGTCGGCCCTGGTGGACGTGAAGCAGACTTTCGGCCCGGAGATGGTGGTTCGCTACAACGGCTACACGGCCGCCGACATCAACGGCGGCCCGGCCCCGGGGTATTCGTCCGACCAGGCGCAGGACGCGGCCGAGCGCATTGCCGCGGAAACCCTGCCGCGCGGGATCAAGTTCGAATGGACCGACCTGACCTACCAGCAGATCCTGGCGGGCAACGCGGGCATCTGGGTATTTCCCATCAGCGTGCTGCTGGTGTTCCTGGTGCTGGCGGCGCTGTACGAAAGCCTGACCCTGCCGCTGGCGGTGATCCTGATCGTGCCGATGAGCATCCTGGCGGCGCTGACCGGGGTATGGCTGACGGGCGGCGACAACAACATCTTCACGCAGATCGGCTTGATGGTGCTGGTGGGCCTGTCAGTGAAGAACGCGATCCTGATCGTGGAATTCGCGCGCGAGCTGGAAATGCAGGGTAGTACGCCGCTGTCGGCCGCCATCGAGGCCAGCCGGCTGCGCCTGCGTCCCATCCTGATGACGTCGATCGCTTTCATCATGGGGGTGGTGCCGCTGGTGCTGTCGTCCGGCGCCGGTTCGGAAATGCGGCATGCCATGGGCGTGGCGGTGTTCTTCGGCATGCTGGGCGTGACCATGTTCGGCCTGTTCCTGACGCCGGTGTTCTACGTGCTGCTGCGGTCCATGAGCACGCGCAAGCTGCATTCGGCCTCGCAGCATGAAGCGCCGGTCATTGCGCCGCATGGCAGCCATTAAAGAGAAACATTGATCATGACGCACTTAATCACACGCGTTCCCGCCCTGTTGGGTGTGCTGCTGGTACTGGCGGGCTGCGCGGTAGGCCCCGAGTACCAGCGGCCCGAGGTCACCACCCCGGCGGCATACAAAGAAGCCCTGCCCGCGCACGAAGCCGGTTCCTGGCAAACCGCGCAGCCGGCCGAACAGGCTTTGCGCGGCGAATGGTGGAAACTGTTCAACGACGAAACCCTGAACGCGCTGGAAACCGAGGCCCAGCAGGCCAACCACAGCCTGCAGGCCGCGGCCGCCCGCCTGAAACAGGCGCGCGCCCTGCTGGGCACGGCGCGCTCGGACCGCTACCCCACCGTGGACGCCGGCTTCGGCCCCACGCGGCAGCGGCCCTCGCCCGCCTCGCAAGGCCTGGGGGCGGACGCGTCCACCGACCCGTCCACCCTGTGGCGCGCCCAGGTGGGCGTGTCGTACGAAGTGGACCTGTTCGGGCGGGTATCGTCCAATGTCGAGGCCGCCACCGCCGACGAACAGCAAAGCGAAGCACTGTATCGATCGGTATTGCTGGCC
>NZ_JAJMLX010000187.1 GCF_020991325.1 Bordetella petrii
GTACCTGCTGAAGGCCGAACGCCCGGAGGAGCTGTTCGCGGCGATCCGCGCGGCGGCCCAGGGCCGTACGGCGCTGTCGCCGCCGGTGGCGAGCCGGGTGATGGAACGCATGCGGGGTACGGGCGCGCCCTCGCTCACCGACCGCGAACTGGACATCCTGGCGCAGCTGTCCGGGGGCCTGGGCAACCGTGAGATCGCGCGGGCGCTGTTCATCAGCGAGGCGACGGTGAAGACGCATCTGGGGCGGATCTACGAGAAGTTGGGGGTGGAGACGCGGGCGGGGGCGGTGGCCCGAGGCAAGGAGCAACGCCTCCTGCCGTAAGCCCCCTTCCCGGGCTGCGCCCAGCCCCCTCCTTCCGCCTGCGACCGGGTGGCGAGTCGGCCACGCAGTTCCCCGCGCCCCTTCAAGCCAGGGGTTCGTCTGCGGGTCGTGGGTGGCTGGTCGCGCAGTTCCCCGCGCCCCTTCAGGGCCCGCGGGCGCAAACGGTCTCCCGGGCTTGGCGGGGGTTACGTAAAGGGGCCCGCCCCCTGGCACCAGGGGGCGCGCCCTTCGTCTTGCGGTGGCACCGCCATGCAGCACCGCAGACGGTCCGGGGTTATCCGAAGCGGCCCGAGATGTAGTCCTCCGTCGCCTGGACCGAGGGGTTCGAGAAGATCCGCTCGGTCTCGTCGAGCTCCACCAGGCGGCCGGGCTGGCCCACGGCCGCCAGGTCGCCCGGGCCTATGGCCTGGGCGAACCCGGGGCGCGCCTGCTGGCGGCCCTGCCGGTGTGCGGCGTATTCGGCCTGAACGGCGTGCTGGCCGCCATGATGGGCGGCGCCACGACCGTGATGATGGATTTGTTCGACGCGCCGCGCGCCGCGCGCCTGCTGCGAGACGAACACATCACCCACACCTTCGGCAGCGACGAGATGATGCGCCGCATTGCCGAGGAAGCACCGGGCGACCGGCCTTTTCCGGACGCGCGCGTGTTCGGTTTCGCCAGCTTCAGCCCCGGTTCGGCCGAGTTGGTGGAAACGCTGCGGCAACGCGGCTTTCCGCTGCGCGGCCTGTACGGGTCCAGCGAAGTGCAGGCCCTGTTCTCGCTGCAGGATGCCCGCCTGCCCGTGGCCGAACGCGCCCTGGGCGGCGGTATTCCCGCGTCGCCCGACGCGCGGGTGCGCGTGCGCGACCCCGCCAGCCCCGAACTATGCGCCCCGGGAGTGCCGGGCGAAATCGAGATCCGCGCGCCCGGCAATTTCATCGGCTACCTGCACGACGCCGACGCCACCGCGCGGGCCCTGACCACCGACGGCTACTTCCGCACCGGCGACCTGGGCTACCTGCGCCCCGACGGCAGCTTCGTCTACCTGGCGCGCATGGGCGATACCCTGCGCCTGGGCGGTTTCCTGGTCGACCCGGCGGAGATCGAACACGCGCTGGCAGAACAGCCCGGCGTGCGCAATGCGCAAGTCGTTGGCATCACGCTGGGCGGCCAGCCGCGCGCCGCGGCTTTCGTGATCGCCGACCCCGGCATCGGCCCCGACGCCCTGTTGGCGCCCTTGCGCGCCGCGCTGGCGCCCTTCAAGGTGCCGGCACGCCTGTGGCTGGTGGACGAATTCCCCACCGCCGCCAGCGCCAATGGTTTCAAGATCCAGCGGGCCAAGTTGCGCCAGATGGCCGACGAACGCCTGCGGCAGGAAACGCCGGCCTGAACTCCGGCGCACGCGAGGTCCCGCCCCGATGCATTCCCTGTACTTCCATGACTTCCACCCCGGCCAGACCTTCGAAAGCGGCGGACGCACCATTACCGAGGCCGACCTGACCATGTTTTCCATGCTGTCGGGCGACTGGAACCCCATACACGCCGACGCGGCCTATGCGGCCGGCACGCGCTATGGCCAGCGCCTGGTGCACGGCACCCTGGGCATCGCGCTGGCCACCGGCATGATGCACGAGCTGGGCATTTTCCATCGGTCGGTCGTTGCCATGCTGTCGCTGCGCGAATGGAAATTCCTGAAGCCCATATTCATCGGCGATACGCTGCATCTGCAGCTGGAGATCCTGGCGGTGAACCCCGGCACCAGCGAACGCGTCGGTGCCATTGACCGGCGGCTGCGCATGGTGAACCAGGACGGCGTAACGGTGCAGGACGGCAGCAGCGAAGTACTGGTACTGAAAAACCGGCCCTGACCGCCCGGGCGGATCTTAAGATTCGCTTCATCCTGTGGCGTATAGTCTGCGCATGCGCATCCTACTGGCCGAAGACGATGTCTCGCTGGGCGAGTCGATCGAATCCTGGCTGACGCTGGACGGCTACGTTGTCGACCGCGTCACCCGGGGCGACCTTGCCCAGACCGCGCTGGCCACGCACGACTATCAATGCCTGTTGCTGGACCGCGGCCTGCCAGGCCTGACCGGCGACGCCTTGCTGCGGGCGCTGCGCACGCGGCGCGACAATCTGCCCGTTATCATGATCACCGCGCGCGATGCCGTGCGCGACCGTATCGAAGGCCTGGACCTGGGCGCCGACGATTACCTGGTCAAGCCCTTCGACCTCGAAGAACTCTCGGCCCGCATCCGCGCGGCCGTGCGCCGCCACGACGGCCAGCCCGACACGGTGCTGAGGCACGGCGGCCTGGCCCTGGATCCCGCCGCCAAGCAGGTCAGTTTCCAAGGCCGGGGCGTGGACCTCACTGCCCACGAATTCGCCGTACTGCACGCCCTGATCCGCCGCCCAGGCCATGTGGTCTCGCGCGACCAGCTCGAACAGGCCCTGTACGGCTGGGGCGATGAAGTGGAAAGCAACACCATCGAAGTCCATATCTACAACCTGCGCCGCAAGCTTTCGCCGGACACGATCAAGACCATCCGCCGACAGGGCTACCGGCTGGCCGACTGACATGCGCTGGCGCCGCCAACCACCACCCGATCCCGGTGGATACTCCATCCGCCGCCGGCTGATATCCACCACCCTGGGTTCCAGCATCGCGGTGGGCCTGGTCAGCACCGCGATCGTGCTGGCGCTGGCCTGGAAAGAAGTCAACGATACCTTCGACGACATCCTGGAGGAAGGCGCCCGGCTGGTGCTGGCCCTGGGCGAAGGCGCGCCCGGCGGCGCCATGCCGTCCCGCGACCGCGACAACGCCGAACCGGCCCTGCGGCTGGATTACCAGATCGTCTCGCACGATGGCGCGCTGATCCGCCGTGGCGAAGACGCCCCCAGGCGCCCCTTCGTGGCGCACGGCGCGCGCGACGACCACTTCTACGACGTGCGCGCCGATGGAGAACTCTGGCGGGTCTACGTGCGCCATCACAGCCAGCAGGATTTCTCGGTACAGATCGGCCAGGAATGGGACGACCGCACCGACCTGATCGTGGACATGCTGGAATCGCTGGCCTGGCCGCTGGCAGGGCTGTGGCTGCTGCTGGGCCTGGTGAACTGGTGGCTGATCCGCCGCCTGGTTGCGCCGCTGGACCGCATCGCGCGCGGCATCGAGGCCAGGTCGCCCGCCGACCTGTCGCCCCTGGCCTACGGCGGCAAGGCCCGCGAAGTGCGCACCATTGTCGCCGCCCTGAACCGCCTGCTGACCCGCCTGGCGCACACCTTGGAAGGCGAGCGCCGCTTCACCGCCGACGCCGCCCACGAACTGCGCACCCCGCTGGCGGCCCTGGCTTCGCGCATACAACTGCTGCAGCGCCAGGACCCCGCCGCCGTCCACCTGCAACGCCTGCGCGATGATGTCGCGCGCACCACGGCCCTGGTGGACAGCCTGCTGCAGCTGGCGCGCCTGGACCCGCAGTCGGCCGAGGCGCTGGTCACCGAACGCATCGACGCCCGCGAACTTCTGGATGAAGCGGTGCGCGCCTGCGCGCCCGACGCCGCTGCACGCGGCGTGGCCGTCACCGTGGATTGCCGCGTCGATGCCCTGGCCGGCAACCGCGACGGCCTGCTGACCGCGCTGCGCAACCTGTTGCATAACGCCATCAGCTACGGCCGGGCGGGCGGTAACGTGGAAATATCGGTAGCCAGGCAGGGGCGCGACCTGGTCCTTGCCGTGCGCGATGATGGCAACGGCGTGGCGGCGGCCGACCTCGAACGCCTGACACAGCGTTTCTACCGCGTGCTGGGCAGCCAGGTTCCGGGCAGCGGGCTGGGCCTGTCCATCGTGGCTCGGGTGGTCGAACTGCACGGCGGCGTCCTGCAGTTCGGCACCGGCCTGGATGGACGCGGCCTGGGCGCGGTGCTACGGTTTGCAGAACGCCCGCCGGGCTGAAGCCGTACGCGGCTCAGATTCACTTCATCTTCGCTGGTTTTAATAGTGGCGTGTTCAACCCATCGCGCATCCGCGCAAGGACCCATACCATGACCAAGACTTTCCAACGCCAGCCCCTGGCCCGTACCCTGATCGCCGGCACCGCGCTGGCCGGCGCCCTGATCGCGGGCGGCGTGCATGCCCAGGCCTATACCGGGCCCAGTTCCGCTCCGGCCGCCACGCAGCAGGGCTATGCGGGGCCGAGCTCCGTGCGCGTCATGTCGGTGAAGGAAGTGCTGGACCAAGGCCGCGACGACCAGAATGCCATCCTGCGCGGGCGCATCGTGTCGCATGACGGCGATGACCACTACACCTTCGATGACGGCACGGGGCGCATCCGCGTGGACATCGACGACGACGACTTCCCCGCCGGCGCGAAGATCGACGACAAGACCATGGTGGAACTGCGCGGCGAAATCGACCGCGACCGCCAGGGCGTGGAATTCGACGTGGACGAAGTGCGCGTAAAGTAAGCAGGGCCCCAGGGACGCCAGCCCCGTCCCTTTGCCTGCCTTGCCCTTACTCGGCGCGTATACCCCCGCGCTGGATCAGCTCCGTCCACTTCCGCACATCGGCGCGAATACGCTCGCCGAACGCGGCGGGGCCGCTGCCAACGGGCGTAAAGCCGGCCTCGGCCAGCTTCTTGTTGAGATCCCCGGCGCGCACCGATTCGTCCAGCGTGGCAGCCAGTTTGTCGATGATATCGCGCGGAACACCGGCGGGCGCCACCAGGCCGAACAGCGGCGAAGTATCGACGCCCGCCAGGCCCGCTTCACGGAACGTCGGCACATCGGGCAGTTGGGGCGCGCGCTGCTCGCTGGTAACGGCCAGGGCGCGCAGGCGCCCCGCCTTGATGTGCCCGGCAAGCGTGGGCACCGTGGCGAAGGCAAACTGGATCTGGCCCGCCAGCAGGTCTGTGAATACCGTGCCGCCGCCACGATACGGCACGTGCAGCACATTGATGCCCGCCTGCTGGCGCAGTTGCTCGCCCGCCAGGTGCGGCCCGCTGCCCACCCCCGCGGACCCATAAGACAAAGAGCCCGGCTTGGCCTTCGCCAGCGCGACGAACTCGGCAAGCGTCCCGGCCGGCACCGACGGATGCACCACCATCACGAACGGCGCCGTCGCCATCAGGGACACGGGCGCGAAATCCTTGAAAGTGTCGTAAGGCAGGCGGTCGCCCAGCAACCCGGGGTTGATGGTGAAGGTGGAATCAATGAAACCCAGCGTGTAGCCATCGGCTGCTGCCGTTGCCACGGCGCGCGTGCCGATGGTTGTGCCGCCGCCGCCGCGATTCTCGACCACCACGGGCTGGCCGTAGGCATCGCTGAAACACTGGCCGGCCAGGCGTCCCAGGCGGTCGGTGGCGGCGCCGGGCGGGTACGGCACGATCACATTTATCGGCCTGTCCGGGTACGTTGCGCGCCCATGGGCGGCCCAGGGCATGGCAACAGCCATGCCCAGCGCGGCGCCGCGCGCCAGGAAAATACGGCGATCCGTGTTCATGGAGTCTCCTTGTTTTATTGTGGATTCACGCGGCTTGCGCAGCGTTATCGGTAATGGCCGTCGATGAGCGCGGCTTCGGGGTCGGCGCCCAGCCCGGGCGTCTCGGGCACGCTGATCCAGCCCTTGTCGACGGGCACGCTGTGCCCGTAAGGAACATGCGCCAATTCCACGTACAGCCTTTCCAGCGATACCTCTGGCGCCTGCGCCGCGATCAAATGCAGGCTGGCCAGGTATCCCGGCCCGAAAAAAGCCACTTGCGGCGCGCACACAACCGGCGTGCCGCGGCATTGCTCGGCCAGCCGCCACGCGGCCGTCAGGCCCAGCTTGATCACGCTGGGCTGCACATAGTGCACGGTTTCGTCCTCAACCAGGCGCTGCAGCGCATAGGCGCTGGCGGCGTTTTCGCCCACCGCCAGCGCGATGGGGCAAGCCCGCTTCAAGCTGCCCAGCGCGGCATCGTCTTCAGGCGGCCAAAGCGGCTCTTCGATCCAGTGCGGTTGGTGCGCCGCCATTTCCGCGATGGCCCGCGGCGCTTCTTGTGGCGACCAGGCGCAGTTGGTGTCCACCATGACCGGCGTGTCCGGCCCGACAGCGCGGCGCACCGCCGCCAGCGCCGCCGCGGTGCGCTCATGCAGCTTGATCTCGGTATAACCCTCGTGCAAGGCGCGCGTGGCCACCTCATCAAGCCGCCCGGCGTCGCCGTAGTACTGAAGCAGCGAGGCATACCCCCGCACCCGGTCGCGCCGCTTGCCGCCCAACAACGCATACAGCGGCACGCCGGCCCGCTTGGCGCGCAGGTCCCATAGCGCAATGTCCAGCCCCGCCAAGGCATGCACCACCGGGCCGGAACGGCCCAGATTGTGCAATGTGCGCTGCATGGCGGGCAGCAGCGCGGCATCGCCGGCATCCTTGCCGCATGCCAGCGGCGCGATCAGGGTTTCGAACACGGCGGCCAGGGCTCGCGGTTCCACGCAATACGATTCCCCCCAGCCCACCGTGCCGTCCTGCGTCTGGACCCGCACCAGCGCGCTGTCCAGCGTATCGCGCGGACGCCCCGCGAACATGGGCGGAGAACTCCAGTGATGAAACGGCAGCCGCATCGGAATGCAGTCGACGGAGACAATCAGGTTGGCATGCATACCGGCACAGGATGGGTTGGCAATACCGATATTCTTGAAGGCGCCAATTCATATGGTCAAATAGATAGATTGACTGACTTCATACAAAATTCATATGTTTAGTCGTCGAGAACTCAGCCTGCTGCGCGCCATGTACCAGCATGGCACCGTCACCGCGGCGGCCGCCTCCATCGGCATGACGCAGCCCGCGGCCAGTGCCCTGCTGCGCGACACTGAAATCCGCCTGGGCTTCGCGCTGTTCAGCCGCGAGAACCGCCGCTTGCGGCTGACCAGCCAGGGCCGGACCCTGATTCCGGAAGTGCTCAACGCGCTGGCGTCCATGGAAAGCACCGACCGCCTCGCCCGCGATATCCGCCACGGGGCGATGGCGCGCGTCGTGGTGGGAGCCGTGGCCATCGCCACATCCAGCCTGCTGCCGCGGGCGCTGGCCCGGCTGCAGCAAGCCCACCCCGCCGTCGCGGTAACGGTGCGCGCCGGCGGGGCGCTCGAAATCATCGACATGGCGCTGGACCAGCGCATCGACCTCGGCATCATTGTCGGTTCCCCCACGGACAATCAGCGCGTCAGCAGTGTGGAACTGGCCTCGCTGGGGCTATATGCGGTGCTGGCGGACACCCACCCATGGGCAAGGCAAGCCAGCCTGACGCTTGCCGACGTGGCCCGGGCGGGGCCGATCGTGCTGGGCACGGCCCTGCCGGCCGGCCGCGCCACTCGCCAGGCCATCGAAACACATGGCCTGCCGTATCGCCCTATCATTGAAGTTGCGCAGTCATCGGCAGCCTGCGCCCTGGCCGCGGAAGGCCTGGGAATTGCCATCGTCGAAACGCTGGGCGCCTACTATGCCACGCGGCAAGGCCTGGCCGTTCGCCATCTGATGGCAATGAGCGACCCGGTGCTGGCACTGGTCTGGTCGCGCGATCGCGCCATGAGCACACCCGCCCAATGCCTGCAGGCGGCGCTGAGCCAAGTCGCCAACGATATGCTGGCGCTGGCCCACATCACGCCCGACCAGCCATAACAGGAATACTCCATGCCCAGCAAAACCAGCAAGACACCTGCCGCGGCAACCAAGCAAGCTCCGGCCAGGAAGGCGGCGCCCCGCAAGGCGCCTGCCAGGAAAACAGCAGCCACCGAAGTCAAACTGCTGACTGGCGGGAACCCGCAAATTCCCAAGGGCGACGGCGATGCCCCCGTGCAGGCCTATATCGCCGCCATGCCCGGATGGAAACAAGGCGCTGGCCGCCAACTGGACGCGCTGATCGAGCGCTGCGTTCCCGGCGTGCGCAAGGCGGTCAAGTGGAATTCACCGTTCTACGGCGTGCAGGGCCAGGGCTGGTTCCTCAGCTACCACTGCATGACCAAGTACATCAAGCTTGCCTTCTTCCAAGGCCAGTCATTGCAGCCCTTGCCGCCGGTCGAATCCAAAGACCCGAACGCGCGCTACGTGCACATCTTCGAGAACGAAGCCATCGACGAGGCGCAGCTGGGCGACTGGATCCGCCAGGCCGCCGCCCTGCCCGGCTGGATGTCCTGACCGCGCGTCCTGCATGCTGGACTCCATACTATGCGCGGCGGCCCGCCGCTATCGCCTGCCCCGCCCGCCGGATCTCGATGGGCTGCAGGAAGCAGCCCCCGCCACGGTGCTGGCCGTCACCATCGAAGCGGCCCGCCTGGCCACCGGCCGCCACGAAATTCCTGGCGACACGCTCGAAAGTCTTTTCACTGAAGCGCTGGCCCGCCTGATCCACGCCGCCCTGCGCCCGCAAGGCGGCGATGCGGTGTTCCAGGCCATGGTGCTGCGGCACCAGTCTGCCCAGGTGCGCGAGTATGCATCGCTGTCGGCTCACGCCCAGCGCGACCGCCGCAACCTGCACAATGCGGTGAACGCCATCGCGCATCCAGCCAGGCAGCAGCAGCTTCCCGCGGGGCCGTTGCGCGACGCCCTGGCCCGCCTGCAAGCCAGCGCCCACGCCGCCGATTGGCCGGCGCTGGCGGATGCCGTGCAAGGCCTTTTGGCCCTGCCGGATGCCACCGGCGCTGCGGCCCTTGCGGACAAGCTGGCCCGCTTGCGCGATACCCCGGAATTGCCGCGCCTGCTGCGACAGGGGGCCCTGGCGGCGGACCCGCAGGTGCGCCAGTACCAGGCGCTATGGAATC
>NZ_JAJMLX010000188.1 GCF_020991325.1 Bordetella petrii
CGCGTTGCCGCGGGCCTGGCGCGGGCGGGCGTGGGGCGCGGTAGCCGCGTGGCCCTGTGGTTGCCGAATTGCGCGGAATGGGTGCAGGCCTTCCTGGCCTGCGCGCACCTGGGCGCCGTGGTGTTGGCCGTGAATACGCGCTTTCGCGCCACCGAGGTAGCCGACATCCTGGGCCGCGCGCGCGCCGAATGGCTGGTGTACTGGCCTGGCTTCAAGGGCATAGACTTCGCCGGCATTCTGCGCGACGTGCCCGGCACCGCGTTGGCCACGCTGCGGGGCACGGTGGTGCTGGGCCAGGACGCCGATGCTGTCCAGGGTGCGCTGCCGGGGCTGCCCGCGCTGGCATGGCAAGCGCTGACCCGGCACGACGCCTCGCCGCCCGCTCCTGCGGGCGCCGACAGCGATGCGCTGTGCTTCACCACATCGGGCACCACGTCGCTGCCCAAGTTCGTGCTGCATGACCAGCGTACCTTGCTGCGCCACGGCGACGCCGTCGCCCAGGCCTATGGCTACGACGACGATACCCGCGTGCTGGCCGCCGCGCCGTTCTGCGGCGCCTTCGGCTTTGCCATGCTGGTGGGCGCGCTGGCGCGCGGCGTGCCGCTGGTGTCGGAACCGGTATACGACACCGCACGCACCGTCCAGGCCATCCGCCGCCACCGCATCACGCATACCTATGCCAATAACGAAGCCCTGGCCCATCTGTTCCAGGCCGGCCAGGCAGGCGATTTCGCATCGCTGCGCCTGTGCGGCTTCGCCAGCTTCGCGCCGGCGCTCGACAACCTGCTGCAGCTGGCCGACGCGCACGGCGTGCCGCTGACCGGCCTGTACGGTTCCAGCGAGCTGATCGCGCTGGTGGCCGCGCAACCCATGGACGCCGCCCATGGCGACGTCTCGGTGCGCTATCTGGCCGGCGGCCGGCTGATCTATCCCCAGGCACGGGTGCGGGCCTGCGATCCGCAATCGGGCGCCGTGCTGCCGCACGGCCAGTCCGGCGAACTGCAAATCCTGGCGCCCAGCCTGATGCGCGGCTACCTGGACAACGCCGATGCCACGGCCGCCGCCGTCACGCCCGACGGCTATTTCAAGACAGGCGACCTGGGCTACAGCGTCAGCAACCGCCAGTTCGTGTTTCAGGCGCGCCTGGGCGATTCCCTGCGGCTGTCCGGCTTCCTGGTGAACCCGGCCGAGATCGAGCGGCAGGTGGAGTCCCTGCCCGGCGTGCGCGCCTGCCAGGTGGTGGGCGCCGTGCACCAGGGCAAGACTGTTCCCTACGCCTTCGTGCTGCTGCACCCCGATGCGCGGCCCGACCCCGCCGGCTGGCAGGCCGCATGCAAGCGCGCGCTGGCCGGGTTCAAGGTGCCCGCCGGTTTCCATGTGCTGCCAGCCTTCCCGTCGGTGGAAAGCGCCAATTCGGTCAAGATCCAGAAGCACCGGCTGCGGGAAATGGCCGACGCCCTGCTGGCCGGTGGGGAGCACTGAGTTGCTGGACGGCAAACTCTATGCGCGCAGCCGCCAGCCGCTGTACCTGCAAGTGGCCGCCCTGTTCCGCAGCAACATCCACAACCGCAACTGGCCGCCCGGCCAGCGCGTGCCCTCGCTGCCCATCCTGGTGGAACAGTACGAGGTGGCGCGCTCCACCGTGCGCCAGGCCTTCGACGTGCTGGAAAGCGAGGGCCTGATCCACCGGTCGCGCGGCTCGGGCACGTTTGTCAGCACGGCGCTGCCGCAGACGCCCACGCTGCTCATCCCGAAAAGCTGGGACGAAACCGTGGCCCTGAGCAATCAGTTGGGCACGATTTCGCTGACGGAATCCAACGCGGGGCTGGCCCTGCCCGACAACCTGGGCATGCCCTGCGAGCACGCGCGCGACGGCCGCTTCCAATACCTGCGCCGCATCCATACCGCCGACGCCGGGCCCTTCTGCTATAGCGAGGTCTACCTGGACAGCGCCCTGTTCCGCAAGCATCGCGCCCGCATCCGCAGCAGCACGGTGGCGCCGGTGCTGGACGAGTTCTACGGGCACCGGCTGACGCATGCCCGCCAAGTGTTGAACGTGATCGAAGCCGGCCGCGAATCGGCCGAGGCGCTGCAGATCCCGGTGTCGGCGCCGGTGGCCGAACTGCGCCGCTATGCCTGCATTGAACAGCGGGTTGTGTACTTCGCCCGGCTGGAATTCCCGTTCCAGAAGATCCGCATGGAATTCGACCTGCTGGCAGCGCACTAGGGCCGGGCTAGGGCCGGGCCAGGGCCAGCCGCAAGGCTTCGTTCGCCACCGCCATGCCCATGGCGGCCGTCACCATCACCACCGAACCATAGCCGGCGCACGACAGGCCCTGGGGCGCCGCGGGCTGGGGTGCGGCGCCCAGATCGTCGCCCGCCTCGGCGGCGCGTTCCCAGGCCGCTGGCAAAATCGCCGGCTGGTCGAACCACAGGGCTCGCACTCCCATGCGCGGCACGCGCTTGAGCGCCTTGCCCTGCGCATTGCTGGCCTTGGGATAGCCATGCTGGCGGCGCAAGGTATTGCGCAGCTTGGCCAGCAGCGCATCGTTCACCGCCTGCGACAAGTCGCCGGCGCGCAGGGCCAGGGGGTCGGTCTTGCCGCCGGCCCCGCCGCACAGCAGCAGCGGAATGCCGCGCTGCCGGGCATGCAGCACCATGGCGATCTTGGCGGATGCCTGGTCGGTGCAGTCGGCCAGCGCGGTGTAGTAACCGGGCAATACCTGCTGGATATTGCCCGGTTCGACGAAATCTTCCACCAGGGTCAGGCGGCAATCCGGGTTGATGGCCCGGATGCGGGCCGCCATGGCCTGCACCTTGGCCTGCCCCAGCGTGGGGGTCAGGGCATGGACCTGGCGGTTGATATTGGATTCGGCAATATTGTCCAGGTCCAGCAGGGTCAGCGCCCCCACGCCGCAGCGCGCCAGGGCTTCGGCCGCCCACGAGCCCACCCCGCCCAGGCCGGCCACGGCCACATGGGCGTCGCGCAGGCGGGCCGGGGCATCGGGGCCATACAGGCGGGCCAGGCCGCCAAAACGGCGCTCGGCGTCGGCCTGGCAGGCGGAACCGTCAGCGTCCGGGGAAGCAATATCGGGGGTAATAGGCATGATGGCGGCTATTTTCCCACGCCGGCGCGTTGCGGGAACGACACAAACCCGCATTTTTCCACGCCCATCCGCTCAGCATGAAAATCGCCATTTGTATTCATCTAGCCCGCATCCGCCGACAACAGCACGGCTACCAGCGCGATTAATTGAAGCATCAATAGATTTGTCGCACAAGGCGCCTACCTCGACATTACCCGGAGATCGGCTCAGAATGGCTGAAGTTAACGCCGTGTCCGCCTCATCCCCGCCCCCCTCTCGTTCCGCTTCCGCGACGGAATTTTCCGGCGCGGGAATGCTGTGCGTGGTTGCCATGCTGAACCACGTGGCCCTGACCGGCGGACGCATCACCGTGTCCCTGACCGCGCTGCAACTGGGGCTGTCTACCTGGATGGTGGGCTGCCTGGTAGCGGTGTTTGCCGTCATTCCCATGCTGATGTCGATCCGTGCCGGGCAATGGATAGACCGTGTAGGAGTACGCCGCCCGGTAACGCTGGGCAATGCGCTGGTGGTGTTCGGCACCCTGCTGCCCTTTGCCTTCCAGACCCAGACAGCGCTGCTGGTGGCGGCCTGCAGTATCGGGGTGGGTTTCATGCTGCACCAGGTGGCCACCCAGGATGTGCTGGGCCACGCCGAGCCGCAGCGCCGCCTGCGCAATTTTTCCTGGCTGTCGCTGGCCATGGCGGGGTCGGGCTTCAGCGGCCCGCTGATCGCCGGCTTGGCGATCGATCACCTGGGGCCCCGGCTGGCCTTCGGCATCCTGGCCCTGGCCCCCCTGGTGGCCCTGGCCGGGCTGCGGCGGCTGCAACCGGCCCTGCGCTCTGTGGACGCGCAAATCGAGCCCGCCGCCCGCGAGCTCAGCCGCCGCCGCGTGACGGAACTACTGAAACTGCCGCCATTGCGCCGCATCCTGATGGTGAACACCATCCTGTCCGGCGCTTGGGACACACACCTGTTCGTGGTGCCGCTGTTCGGGGTGGCCATCGGCCTGTCGGCCACCACCATCGGCAGCATACTTGCCGCCTTCGCGCTGGGAACTTTCCTTATCAGGCTGGCATTGCCTTTTATCCAGACGCGAGTCAGGTCCTGGACGCTGGTGCGCACGGCCATGTGCATCACCGCCGCCGATTTTCTGATTTACCCGCTTTTCAGCGAAATTGCCTTCTTGATAGGGCTGTCTTTTATACTGGGACTGGCGCTGGGCTGTTGCCAGCCCAGCATGCTGTCGTTGCTGCACCAGCACACGCCCCCGGGGCGCGCCGCCGAGGCAGTGGGCCTGCGCATGGCGTTCATCAACGCTTCGCAGGTGTCGCTGCCGTTGACCTTCGGGGCGCTGGGTGCGGTAATTGGCATCGCTCCTTTGTTCTGGGCCTATGCCCTGGCGCTCAGCGCCGGCGGCTGGGCCAACCGACACCCGCCCCAAGACGCCGAGACACCCGTTCCGTGAATCCGCAGCCTTCCGTTTCCTATGCCGCCGTGCCCTTCCGCCTATGGACGCCCGAGGAACGGCGCGCGTCGCTGGACGACGCGCTGAAGCACTGGCGCCAGGGCGAAGATGTGTGGGTGTTCGGATATGGCTCGCTGATCTGGCGTCCCGAGTTCGAATTCCAGGAACGCCGCCTGGCCACCCTGCGCGGCCACCATCGCGCCCTGTGCCTGTGGTCGCGCGTCAACCGCGGCACCCCGGAATGCCCGGGGCTGGTTTTCGGGCTGGACCGCGGCGGCTCGTGCCGCGGCGTGGTATACCGCCTGTCCGGCCACGCCGTGCCCGACTTTTTCCCGGCCCTGTGGGACAGGGAAATGTCCACCGGCGCCTACCTGCCGCGCTGGATATCCTGCGCCACCGACGCCGGGCCCGTCAGCGCGCTGGTATTCGTGATGAACCGCGAGAACCCCGCGTATATCCGCGCCCTGCCCGAGGCCGAGCTGCTGGCCATTGTGCGCCGCGCCGCCGGACGCTACGGGCGCTGCACCGAATACGTGCTGCAGACGGCGCAGGCGCTGCGTGGCGCCGGCATCCGCGACGCCAGCCTGGACCGCATCGCGCGGCGCCTGGAAGAGCAGGCCGACCCGCTGCCGGACAACTGAGCCGGGCCGCCGGGCGAAGGCGGTAAACTCAGGTGGCTTGCCCTTCCTTTCCGCATCCGTATCACGCCTTCCATGTCAGTTTCCGATCTGCGCCAAAGCTACGAGAAAAGCACCTTGCTTGAAGACACGGCGGCGCCCTCGCCGTTCGACCAGTTCAGCCTGTGGTTCGACCAGGCCCTGGCGGCCAAGGTGCCCGAACCCAATGCCATGAGCCTGGCCACGGTGGACGCCACCGGCCAGCCGTCGGCCCGCATCGTGCTGATCAAGGGCTACGATGAACGCGGGTTCGTGTTCTTCACCAACTACGAATCGCGCAAGGGCCAGGACCTGCTGGGCAATGCGCGCGCCGGCCTGCTGTTCTTCTGGCAGCCGCTCGAGCGCCAGGTGCGCATCGAAGGCCGCGTGGAAAAGGTATCGGCCGAAGAATCCGACGCTTATTACCAAAGCCGCCCGCTGGGCTCGCGCATCGGGGCCTGGGCCTCGCGCCAGAGCCAGCCCGTCACCCGGGCGGAACTGGAAGCGCGCGAACAGGAAATACGCGCGCAATATGGCGAACAGCCGCCGCGGCCGCCGCACTGGGGGGGCTACCGCCTGGCGCCCACCCTGTTTGAATTCTGGCAGGGCCGCCCCTCGCGTCTGCACGACCGCCTGCGCTACCTGCCCGACGGCAAGGGCGGCTGGGCCATCGACCGGCTGTCGCCCTGAGCCGCCCCCCCTGGCCATCCTGCCTGCATGCCCGACATTTCCCCCGACTTCGACTCGCGCTTCTTCCGCACGGCCCTGGGCCGTTTTGCCACCGGCGTCACGGTCGTCACCACGGCCGCGCCGGATGGCGCGCGCATCGGCCTGACCGTCAGTTCGTTCAATTCCGTATCGCTGGAACCGCCGCTGGTGCTGTGGAGCCTGTCGCGCACATCGAGTTCGCTGGATGCCTTCGAGCAGTGCGAACGCTATGTGGTGAACGTACTGTCGGCCAGCCAGATCGCGCTGGCGCGCCGCTTCGCGCTGGGCCATACGCGCGAGCGCTTCGACGGATTGCCCCGCGTGCAGGCCCCGGGCGGCACGCCCATGCTGGACGAACACTGCGCCGCCTGGTTCGAATGCCGCAACCGCAGCCGCTATGCCGAAGGCGACCACATCATCATGGTGGGCGAAGTGGAACGCTGCGGCCATACCGGCGAGGCCCCCCTGGTTTTCCATGCGGGCGGCTTCGACCTGACTCCCGTCCACCAGCGTTCCGAATGAACGCCTTTGAATCATGAGTACTGACATCGACTGCATCGTGGTGGGCGCCGGCGTGGTCGGCCTGGCGGTGGCCCGCGCGCTGGCGCTGGACGGCCGCGAAGTCCTGGTGGCCGAGGCCGCCGAAGCCATCGGCACCGGCACCAGCTCGCGCAATTCCGAAGTCATCCATGCCGGCATCTACTACCCGGCGGGCAGCCTCAAGGCCCGTTTGTGCGTGCGCGGCAAGCACATGCTGTACGACTATTGCGCCCAGCGCGGCATTCCGCACCGGCGGCTGGGCAAGCTGATCGTCGCCACCACTGAAGCGGAATCGCGCCTGCTGGACGGCATCGCGGCACGCGCCCGCGCCAACGGCGTGGACGACATGCGCCTGCTCGGCGCCGCCGAAGCCGTGGCCCTGGAACCGGCCCTGCGCTGCACGGCCGCGCTGCTGTCGCCGTCCACGGGCATCGTCGACAGCCACGCCCTGATGCTGTCCTACCAGGGCGACGCCGAGAACGCCGGCGCGCAATGCGTGTTCCATACGCCCATGCTGACGGCGCGGGTGCGGCCCGAGGGCGGCTTCGACGTGCAATTCGGCGGCGATGAAGCCATGAACCTGTCCTGCAACGTGCTGGTCAATGCCTCGGGCATCCATGCGCCCACCCTGGCGCGGCATATCCAGGGCCTGCCGCCGGACAGCATCCCCGCCGAATACCTGTGCAAGGGCAGCTATTTCACGCTGTCGGGCCGCGCGCCGTTTTCGCACCTGATCTACCCCGTGCCCCAACATGCCGGGCTGGGCGTGCACCTGACGCTGGACATGGGCGGCCAGGCCAAGTTCGGGCCCGACACCGAATGGATCGCCGCCGAAGACTACACCCTGGATCCGGGCCGCGCCGAGGTGTTCTATGATGCCGTGCGCAGCTACTGGCCCGGCCTGGCCGACGGCGCGCTGGCGCCCGGCTATACCGGCATCCGGCCGAAAATATCGGGTCCGGACGAACCCGCCGCCGACTTCGTCATCGCCGGCCCGGCCGCGCACGGGGTGCCCGGCCTGGTGAACCTGTTCGGCATCGAATCGCCCGGCCTGACGGCCAGCCTGGCCATCGCCGAAGAAACCCTGGCGCGCCTGACGCCCTAGCTTCCACCGCCATTTTTCGTACACCATGCACACCGACTACATCCTGACCCTGTCCTGCCCCGACCGCACCGGCATCGTGTACCGCGTCAGCGGGCTGCTGTTCGAACTGGGCTGCAACATTCTGGATTCGCAGCAGTTCGGCGACGACGAAACCGGCCGGTTCTTCCTGCGCGTGCATTTCGACCTGCCGGCCACGGTGGCCGAAGGCAGCCTGCGCGAACAATTCGCCGCGCTGGCCGGCGGCTATGAAATGGACTGGCAGATCCACGATGCGCGCCGCAAGGCGCGCCTGCTGATCATGGTCAGCAAGCAGGGCCACTGCCTGAACGACCTGCTGTTCCGCGTGCGCAGCGGGCATCTGGCGGCCGAGGTCGCGGCCATCGTGTCCAACCACGACGACTACGCCGGCCTGGCGGAGTCTTACGGCATTCCCTTCCACCACCTGCCGGTCACTGCGGACACCAAGGCCGGCCAGGAAAAACAGATACTGGAACTGGTGGAAAGCCAGCAGATCGACCTGGTGGTGCTGGCGCGCTATATGCAGATCCTGTCGCCCGAGATGTGCGTGGCGCTGGCCGGCCGCGCCATCAATATCCACCACAGCTTCCTGCCCAGCTTCAAGGGCGCCCGTCCCTATCACCAGGCGCATGCGCGCGGCGTGAAGATCATCGGCGCCACGGCGCACTACGTGACGTCCGACCTGGACGAAGGCCCGATCATCGAGCAGGACATCGAGCGCGTGGACCACGCCATGACGGCGCAGGAACTCACGCAAGTGGGCAGCGACGTGGAATCGCTGGTGCTGGCGCGCGCCGTGCGCAGCCACGTGGAACACCGCATCCTGCTGAACCGCAACAAGACGGTGGTGTTCCGGTAATTGCCTCGACACGACGGGGTCAGGCACCCTGCGGGAGCCAGACCCCTGGCTAAGCCGCCTGAATTACTGCCTGTACCATGCGAGGTGTCTGGCTCCCGTCAGGGTGCCTGACACCGTGCGACTGAGGCCGTCGTGGCTCACAACGATGCCTGCCACCCACAGTAATCGCCATCATTCCTTGCCCGCCTGCGCCAGCCACGCCAGCGCCAGGTCATGCAGCGGCTTGTCCACCAGCTTGCCGTCCACGGTAATGGCCCCTCGCCCGCCTTCGGCCACGGCCGCGGCGACGCGGCGGGCCCAGGCGAGTTCGTCGTCCGACGGCAAGAAGCCCTGATTGACGGGCGCCACCTGGCGCGGGTGGATGCATAGCTGCCCGCCGAACCCCAGGCGCCGCGCCCCGGCGGCCATGTTCTGCAAGGCGGCGGCATCATCCCACTGCAGGGCCGTGCCATCGATGGGCGCGGCCAGGCCGGCCAGGCGCGAGGCCATGACCAGCGCGATGCGCGCGGGCAGCCAGCCGCGTTCGTCCTGGATACCGGTATCGCGCGCGAAATCCACGCTGCCGAACACCAGGCGGCCGACGCCGGCCACGCGCGCCAGGCCGCGGGCCTG
>NZ_JAJMLX010000189.1 GCF_020991325.1 Bordetella petrii
GTGTTGAGCTTGACCAGGTCTTGCAGCTTGGGCTGCTCGCCCGGCACATAGGGGCTGAGCGTCCCCACGACGGGACTGTGATTGTTCAAGCTCGAGGCAATGGCCAGGACGCTTCGGGGGCCGAGTACCATCGCGGCATACGCCGAGACGGTACCGGGTGATACGTAGTCTCATTGCGAGACACTGTCAGCCTGTTCGTCCCGGGATTGGGGTCGGGCGAGTTGACCGGCGGGGCAGCCCGCGCAGCGGGCCGAGGGCGCCTGGATGCGCCCGAGCCCGACGGGCTTCGCCCGGCCCCAATCCCGGGACGAACAGGCGACGCAAAAACTCAAAATGAATCAAAGCCCGACAACGCACAGTGCGATAATCCCCCGATGGATTTCGCCTCTAGAATCGTCGCCTGGCAAGCCAGCCACGGCCGCCATGGCCTGCCCTGGCAGCACACGTCAGACCCCTACCGGATCTGGCTGTCGGAAATCATGCTGCAGCAAACCCAGGTAACCACGGTCATCCCGTACTACCAGCGCTTCCTGGAACGCTTTCCGGATGTCGCCACCCTGGCGGCCGCAACCCAGGAAGAAGTAATGCCCTACTGGGCCGGCCTGGGCTACTACGCCCGCGCCCGCAACCTGCATCGATGCGCCCAGGCGGTGGCAAGCGACTGGGGCGGCCGGTTTCCGCCCACGGCCGAACAGATCGCCACCTTGCCGGGCATCGGCCGTTCCACCGCCGCCGCCATAGCCGCATTCGCCTATGGCGAACGTTCGCCCATCCTGGACGGCAACGTCAAGCGGGTGTTCACGCGGCACTTCGGAATTGAAGGCGATCCAGCCAGGCGCGAAATCGAACAGCGCCTGTGGACACTGGCCGACGAACAAGTGGCCGCCGCGCCGGGCCTGAACATGGCCACCTACACACAAGGCCTGATGGACCTGGGCGCCACCCTGTGTACCCGCGGCAAACCCGATTGCGCGCGCTGCCCCGTGGCGGATTCCTGTATTGCGCGCCGCGACGGGCGCCAGGCCGAACTGCCCACCCCCAAAATACGCAAGGCCATACCCGAGCGGCAGACCAGCATGCTGGTCTTGCAGCGCAATGGCGCCATTTTGCTGCAGCAGCGGCCGTCGCCCGGCATCTGGGGCGGGCTGTGGAGCCTGCCCGAATTCGATGCCGGCGGCGACCCGGCCAGCGCCTCGCGCCAATTGGGACTGGAACCCCTGCAACGCTATGAATTGGCGGCATTCGCGCACACGTTCACGCACTACCGGCTGCATATCAAGCCTTGGTACTTGCCCGTCAAACCCGCAGCGGCCTTGGCCGAGCCCGCCCTGCCGCAGCGCTGGGCCGGCCCGGCCGAACTGCCCGGGCTGGCCCTGCCCGCACCCATACGCAAACTGCTGGACGGCCTGCTAGAGGCGGGCTTGCCTGAATGATTTGTCTTGCATCATGCGGCGTATCCCGCAACGGCAAGTACGCATGGACCGTCAGCAAGGGCGGCGCTATCCTGCCCGGCATGGAATCCTTGCGCAAGAAAGCCTGCCCCATGAAATCCCGCGTCGACGCGCTTGAAACCGATGTCGCGGCCATCCGCCAAGACCTGGCGGTGGTGCTGTCCAATTACGTCACCAAAGCCGACCTGCACCATGAAATCGGCAAGCTGACCTGGAAAATCATCACCTGGACCACCGGCATCTGCAGCGCGCTGACAGCCGCTGTCTATTTCATCGCCCGTACGGGTGCGTAGGCCGCGCTCCGCTCATTCCCCATCCCCTTCCAGCAGCATCACCAGCTTCAGGTCCGGATGCGTAGCCAGCTTGAAGGTCGTCTGCTGATATGCCAGGCGACCGCGCTGCGGATGCTGGAACTCCCGCAGTCCGCCTTCGCGCTCCACTACCGCATGGCGCGTCCACCAGTGCGCGAATACATCGCTGTCGCGGTTCAGTTCTTCCAGCAAGGCCAGCACGTCGGGTTCGTCCAGGTGCGCCCCCGCATCGGCGCGGAATTCCGCCACCACGCGGCGGGCGCGCTGTTCCCAGTCCACCACCAGCTGGCGCGCGGCGGGGTCCAGGAATATGTAGCGCAGCAGGTTGGGTTGCGGGTCGCGCACCGGCCAGTTGTCGAACAGGTCGCGCATGGGCGCGTTGTGCACCAGCACGTTCCAGGCGCGGTCCAGCACATAAGCGGGCGCGACGATCGCGTCCACGCATTCGCGCAGCAGGCCGGGCGCTTCGCTGGCGTCGTCGCGGGGGTGTTGCGGGTCGGCACATTCGGCCAGTTCGAACAGATAGGCGCGCTCGGCGCGCGCCAGCTGCAATACGCCCGCAATGCGGGACCACACCGCCGGCGACACCGACACCTCGCGCCCCTGTTCTATCCAGGTGTACCAGGTGACGCTGATTCCACATAGCTGCGCCACTTCTTCACGCCTCAGGCCGGGCGTGCGCCGCCGCATGCCTTCGGGCAGCCCGGCCATTTGCGGCGTAATGCGCGCGCGGGCGGCGCGCACGAACTCGCCCAGCGCGTGGCGGCGGCGGGCGGAACTGTCCAGCGCGGCGGCAGGCGGCGTCATGCCGGCCCCTTAGCCCAGGCTGGGGCCCAGCGTGCGCCGCACATCTTCCTCGGGGCGTCCGCTGCGCGCGATGTAGTCGGCCAATTGATCCGAGCCGATAGTGCCCACGTTGAAGTACTGCGACTGCGGGTGGCTGAAATAAAAGCCCGACACGCTGGAGGCGGGATACATGGCGTAGCTGTCGGTCAGTTCCATGCCGATATCGTCGCCGTCCAGCACCTGGAACATGTCGCGCTTGACCACGTGTTCCGGGCAGGCCGGATAGCCGGGCGCGGGGCGGATGCCGGCGTACTTCTCGGCGATCATCTCGTCGTTGGACAGCGCCTCGTCGGGTGCGTAGCCCCATAGGTCTTGCCGCACGCGGGCGTGCAGGCATTCGGCGAAGCCTTCCGCCAGGCGGTCGGCCATGGCCTTGAGCATGATGCTGGAATAGTCGTCCAGGGCCGCCTGGAACTCGGCTTCTTTTTTCTCGATACCCAGGCCCGCCGTCACGGCGAACAGGCCGATGTAGTCGGCCACGCCGCTGGACTTGGGCGCGATATAGTCGGCCAGGCACTTGTTGCTGACACCCTCGCGCTTGGCGCCCTGCTGGCGCAGGTTGCGGTACGTGAACAGCACCTTGCTGCGCGATTCGTCGGCGTAGACCTCGATGTCTTCGTCGTTGACCGTATTGGCCGGGTAGAACGCCATGGCGCCGTTGGCGGTCAGCCAGCGGCCGTCGATAATGCGCTTGAGCATGGCCTGGCCATCGGCGTATACCTTCTGCGCCTGTTCGCCCACCACCTTGTCTTCCAGAATGGCCGGGAACTGTCCGAACAGGCTCCAGGTCTGGAAGAACGGCGTCCAGTCCAGGTACTTGGCGATCTCGGCCAGGTCGTAGCTTTTGAAAGAACGCCGGCCTATGAACTTGGGCCGCGGCGGCACGTACGAAGACCAGTCGATCTGCGGGCGCGCGGCGCGGGCATCGGCCAGGGAAATCAGCGGCGTGGCCTTGCGGTTGGCATGGCGGCGGCGCACCTCTTCGTATTCCTGCGCCACTTCATCGACATAGGCCTGGGCCTGGTCGGACACCAGGTTGGCGGCCACGCCCACGGCGCGGCTGGCATCTGGCGTGTAGATGACGGGGCCTTCATAATTGGGCGCGATTTTCACCGCCGTGTGCACGCGGCTGGTAGTGGCGCCCCCGATCATCAGGGGAATCTTGCGGTCGCGGAAATACGGGTCGCGCTGCATTTCCGAGGCCACGTAGGCCATTTCTTCCAGGCTGGGCGTGATCAGGCCCGACAGGCCGACGATATCGGCCTTTTCTTCCTTGGCTTTTTCCAGGATCTGCGCGCAGGGCACCATGACGCCCATGTTCACGACTTCGAAGTTATTGCATTGCAGAACCACCGACACGATGTTCTTGCCGATGTCGTGCACATCGCCCTTGACGGTGGCGATCACCATCTTGCCCTTGGCCCGCACGTCGCCGCCGGCAGCGGCGATCTGGCGCTTTTCTTCTTCGATGAACGGAATCAGGTGGGCCACGGCCTGTTTCATGACGCGCGCCGATTTCACCACCTGCGGCAGGAACATCTTGCCGGCGCCGAACAGGTCGCCCACGATGTTCATGCCGTCCATCAGCGGCCCCTCGATGACTTCGATGGGGCGGCCGCCGCGCGCGGCGATTTTCTGCCGCACTTCTTCGGTGTCTTCGACGATGAAGGTGGTAATGCCATGCACCAGCGCGTGCGACAGGCGCGCCTCGACCTCGCCGGCGCGCCAGGCCAGGTCTTCTTCTTTCTTGGCGCCCGAACCCTTTACCGTATCGGCGAACTGCACCAGGCGCTCGGTGGGCGTGCGTTCGTCATCGGCGTCTTTCTTGCCCACGGGCTCGGCGCGGTCCAGGATCACGTCTTCGACCAGGTCGCGCAACTGCGCATCCAGGTCGGCGTACACGCCCAACTGGCCGGCGTTGACGATACCCATCGTCAGGCCTTCGCGGATGGCGTAGTACAGGAACACCGTATGGATCGCTTCGCGCATGGGCTCGTTGCCGCGGAACGAGAAGCTGACGTTGGAAATGCCGCCCGAGATGCGCGCGTGCGGCAGGTTCTGCCGGATCCAGCGCGCACCCTCGATGAAATCCATGGCGTAGTGGTTGTGCTCGTCGATACCCGTGGCCACGGCAAACACGTTGGGGTCGAAAATGATGTCTTCGGGCGGAAACTGTTCCTGCTCGACCAGGATCCGGTAGGCTCGGCCGCAGATCTCCTGGCGGCGCGCCAGGGTGTCGGCCTGGCCTTGCTCGTCGAAGGCCATCACCACCACGGCCGCGCCGTAGCGGCGGCACAGCCGTGCATGATGGCGGAAGATGTCCTCGCCTTCTTTCATGGAAATCGAGTTCACCACCGCCTTGCCCTGCACGCACTTCAGCCCGGCCTCGATCACGTCCCACTTGGAACTGTCGATCATGATGGGTACCCGCGCGATGTCGGGCTCGGACGCGATCAGGTTCAGAAACCGGTGCATGCAGGCCACCGAATCCAGCATGGCCTCGTCCATGTTGATGTCGATGATCTGCGCACCGTTTTCCACCTGCTGGCGGGCCACAGCCAGGGCCTCGTCGTACTTTTCTTCGCGGATCAGCCGCGCGAACATCTTGCTGCCGGTGACGTTGGTGCGCTCGCCCACGTTGACGAACAGGGACTCTTCGTCGATGTTCAGCGGCTCCAGGCCCGACAGGCGCGTCTTGACGGGTACCTCGGGCACCACGCGCGGCGTCAGCGCGGTTACCTTGCCGGCAATGGCGCGGATATGGTCGGGAGTGGTGCCGCAGCAGCCGCCCGACATGTTCACCAGGCCGGCGCGCGCGAATTCTTCCAGCAGCGCCGAGGTATCGGCCGGAGTTTCGTCGAACCCGGTCTCGGCCATGGGATTGGGCAGGCCCGCGTTGGGATACACGCAGACGTAGGTATCACAGATCTTGGAAAGCTCGGCCACGTAGGGCCGCATCAGCGCCGCGCCCAGGGCACAGTTCAGCCCGATGGTGACGGGACGCGCATGGCGCACGGAATTCCAGAAGGCCTCGACCGTCTGGCCCGACAGAATGCGGCCCGAGGCGTCGGTGACTGTACCCGACACCATCACTGGCAGGCGCACGCCGCGTTCCTCGAACACCGATTCCACCGCGAAAATGGCCGCCTTGGCGTTCAGCGTATCGAAGATGGTCTCGATCAGCACGATATCGATGCCGCCATCGAGCAGGCCGTTCAACTGTTCGATATAGGCCACGCGCAATTCGTCGAAACTGACATTGCGCGCCCCCGGGTCGTTCACATCGGGCGAAATAGAGGCCGTCTTGGGTTGCGGCCCCAGCGCGCCAGCCACGAAACGCGGTTTGTCCGGCGTGCTGTACGCGTCACAGGCGGCGCGTGCCAGGCGCGCCGATTCCAGGTTCAGCTCGTAGGCCAGTTCCGGCAGGTCGTAATCGCCCTGGGCAATGGACGTGGCGCCGAAGGTGTTGGTTTCAATGACATCGGCCCCGGCCTCGAGGTACTGGCGATGGATTTCATCGATGATATCGGGCCGCACCAGCGACAGCAGTTCGTTGTCGCCCTTCAGGTCTTTGCCGTGGTCCGCGAAGCGCTGGCCGCGGAAATCGGCCTCGCCCAGCTTGTAGCGCTGGATCATGGTGCCCATGGCACCGTCCAGGATGAGGATGCGCTGGCCCAGCAGGCGGGCGAAGTCGCCACCCCGGGTATAGGACGACGGCGGATAAGGCAGGCGGGGGTACGGCACGGAAGTCTCGGAAATGTGGTGAAAAGGCAAAAATCGCCCGAAATCCAACGTTTGATGGTAACAAAATGGGTCGAATCCCGCCCACCGGTGATACAGTTCGGCCCCGAATCGGTGCTTCGGCCGCATAGCGCGCCGGAGTTAAACGGGAAACAGGAAGGCGCCATCCGCCCAGCCTGTGCTGCCCCCGCAACGGTCCCCATGCCGCGCCACGCGCCGCATGGCAGCCCGATACCGGCCGGTTCGCCCACCGGGGCGTGTTTCGCGCGCCCCGCCACCGAGACCGACGTGCGGGGTCGCGCGTCACACCGAGGTTCATACGATGAATTCCCGCCCCTTCCGGCGCGTGGCCGGCCTGCTGGCTTGCGCCATTCCCGCCCTGGCCGCCGCCCAGCAGAATAAGGCCGCAACGGCCGACACCCCCGAACTCGACACCGTTACCGTCACTGCCTCGCGCGTGCCCACCGAAACGCGCAACCAGCCGGTGCAAGTATCGGTGCTAACCGCCGAACAGATCCGCACCAGCAGCGCCATGACGGTGCAGGAACTGCTGTCCACCCAGGCCGGCGTCCATGTCATCAACAGCACCGGCGCCGCCGAACAGGCCGCCGTGGACCTGCGCGGCTTCGGCCTGACCGGTCCCAGCAACACGCTGATCCTGATCGACGGCGTGCCGCAGAACAACAACGACCTGTCGGCGCCTTCGCTGGGCACGGTGCCGCTGGACCGCATCGAGCGTATCGAAATCGTGCGCGGCAGCGGCTCGGTGCAATACGGCGGCGGCACCACGGGCGGCGTGGTCAACATCATCACCAAGCGCGGCACGGCCAACGGTAAGCCGGTGTCGGCCAGCGTGACCGGCACGGTGGGCAATTTCGACCTGCGCCAGCTCGACGCCGCCATCAGCCTGCAGAACGAACATGTCACTCTGGATGTTTACGGCCAGACGCTGCGCACCGACAACTACCGCGACAACAACGAAGAACGCCGCGACAGCGGCGGCATCGGACTGGGCTTTCATCACGACAGCGGCTCGGTGCGCCTGTACGCGCGCACCACCAGCCAGCGCCTGGGCCTGCCCGGCCCGCGCCGCGTCGATCCGTCCACCGGCCTGGATGAATTCGAAGACGACCCGCGCGGCACCTCGACACCCGACGATTTCATCAAGACCCAGACCGACGCCTTCGGCCTGCAGGTCGAACAGCGCGTGGGCATGGGCACCCTGTATGCCGACCTGGGCCAGCGCGACAAAGCGCTTACCGGCTTCAGCGGCAGCGCCTTCGGCGACACCACCCGCACCCAGGACCTGGACGAGACCACCGGCAGCCTGCGCTACCAGTTGCCCATCGCGCAAAAGCACGCGCTGATCCTGGGCGCGGACATGCGCGACAGCGACCTGGACGCCACCAATACCTATTCGTTCTCGCCCGTTGGCGACCGCTGGCGCGCCAAGCAGCGCCAGCATGGCGTGTTCGCCGAAATTCAGGTGCAGGCCACCGACACCACCCGCGTCACGCTGGGCGGCCGCCGCCAGTACGCGCGTGATGAGCTGGAAACCATTTCCGGGTTCAGCGGCAATTCCGACGAAACCCGCCGCCTGGGCGCCTGGCAACTGGCCCTGCGCCAGGAACTGGGCCAGGGCTTCGGCGCATACGGCAAGGTGGGCCGCAGCTTCCGCGTGGCCAATTCAGACGAACTGCTGTACGTGGCCACGCCTCTCAAACCTCAGACATCGGTGGACAAGGAACTGGGCATCACCTGGCGATCGGCCGCCTCCAGCGCGCGCCTGGCCTGGTTCCGCTACGACCTGAACAACGAGATCCAGTACAACCCGGTGACGTTCTCGAACACCAACCTGGACCCCACCCGCCGCCAGGGCGTCGAACTGGAAGGCCGCCACGACCTGACGCGCACCCTGACACTGGACGCCAATGTGACCTGGATGCAGGCGGAGTTCCGCGAAGGCACCTATGGCGGCGTGGATCTGGCGGGCAAGACCGTGCCGCTGGTGCCCAAGTGGATGGCCAATCTGGGCGCCACCTGGCGCCCGGCCGACAAACTGTTCGTCAGCCTGGCGGCCCAGTACGTAGGCAAGGCCCGCATGGATAACGACCAGGCCAATCAATTCGACGAGCAACTGGACGACTACGTGCTGGTCAACGGCAAGGTGGGCTATGCCTTCACGAAGCATGTGTCGGGTACCCTGGCGGTAAACAACCTGTTCGACCGCGAATATGCCACCTACGGCATCCGTTCGGGCAGCCTGGGCCCCACCGGGGCCTACAACCTGTACCCGGCCGCCGGCCGCAACGTACAAGCTGCGCTGACCATCCGCTACTGATGAAACCGGCCCCGAGGCAGTTCCCCGAATGCGCCAGGTAAGAGAGCACCTTGCGGGGTACTGCCGGGTATCCGGCTCCGAAGGTGCCGGATACCATTGTGTGCCACGACAGCCTCAGTTAGACGGAGTCTGGCACCCTGACGGGAGCCAGACACCTGGACTCGGCCGGCTTCACTCCGGCCGCGTGGCAGGACGGCTGCGATGGCTGGCGGCCGCACTGGCCTGCACGGTGGCCGCCGCCGCCGCGCAGGCGGGCCGCAACG
>NZ_JAJMLX010000019.1 GCF_020991325.1 Bordetella petrii
ACCCGCTCGCGGCGGCGCCTGGCCATGGCCGCCAGCCTGGTCATGGCGATGGCGATAGGCGGCGTCACGGGCTGGAGCGCCCACGAGACGACCCTGGCCGGCCGGGTGCTGCCCATGCAGGACGCGGTGCAGGCCTATCGCATGTTTGCAGCCGCCGACGCGCCGCGGCCGGATGTGCGCGCCGATGCCAATGAATTGCAGGGCTGGCTGGACGTACATTTTTCGCAGGCGCAGCGCCTGCCCGACCTGAGCGCCAGCGGCTTCACGCCGGTTGCCGCGCGCCTGCTGGCCACGGATCAGGGGCCGGCCGCCATCGTCATCTACGACAACGCCGGGCAGCGGGCCACGTTCTACATTCGCCCGCCCGGGCCGGGCAACCAGTTCCTGCCCCAGGGCAGCCGGCGCGACGGCGAGCTGCAGGCCCATTACTGGTCGGGGCAGGGATACAACTATGCGCTGGTCACTTCGGGCGACGGCGCGGCGTGACGCCTATATCGTCGCCACCGGCGTCACGGGCGAGCCCACCGCGCCCGGCAGGCGCAGGGGCGGGGCCGTCAGGAAAAAGCGGTGGCGGCCCTGCGCCTTCAAGGCCGCGGCCAGCCCGGTCAGGTACCACAGTTCGCCCAGCGGTATGCCCAGCTTGAACAGGCACAGTTCGTGCAGGGGCATGAAGGCGCCCTGCAGGCCCAGCGGGCCTTGCGGCGGGCGGCGCTCTACCGCGTAGTTGTCGGCAATCAGCGCGGCGATCTGGCTGTCGCGGATCCAGTCGCGCAGGCGCTCGTCGCGGCCGTCCAGCACGCTGCAGGCGCCGTGCAGCACGTGCGGATCGGGCTGGCGGTCCATGGTCAGCAGCACGTCCGAGAACCCGGTGTGCAGGCACAGCATGTCGCCGGCCTCGACCGTGATGTCGTCGTCCCGCAGTACCTGCATCAGGTCGTCGTAGTCCACTTCGCGGCGCGTATCGCCGAAATGCTTGCGCAAGTCCACCAGCACGCCGCGGCCCTGGATGGGCGTGGCCGCGAAGTTGTCTATGCCCAGCCGGGCCGCGCGCACCGGTTGGTGCTCGCCATCTTCCGCCATGCGCGATGCGCCCTGGATGTGCTCGCCGCCCGCATAGCCGTTGTAATACACCGGCACCGGCTCGCCGGTGCCGTGCACGTCGAACATGGATCCCACGTGCGCGAAGCTGTCCCACTGTGTCGAATACTGGGTATACAGCACCACGTAGTCATCGCAGATCACATCCGTCACGCCCGGGTGTTCGCAGCAATGCGCCATGTTGTAGGCAAACTTGCCCTTGCGCGTGGTGGCGCGCAACTGCGGCGGGTAGCGGAACGGATTCAGCAGATTGCCGCCCGGGTAGTCCAGGGGCAGGCTCAGGCAGAAGCGCTCGCCGGTGGTGATTTCCCCGGCGGCGGCCGCCACGCGCGCCGGCGTCAGCAGGTTCAGGCGCCCCAGTTGGTCATCCGGGCCGAAGTCGCCCCAGTTCGATCCGGGTGGCCGATGCTTCCACCGCGGTTGTGCTTGTTCGCCGCTCATGCGCGTTCTCCGGTCGTGTTGGCGGTGGGTTTACTGCACCTTGATGTCCGCGTTGCGGATCACCGATCCCCATTTTTCGGATTCGCTCTGGATGAAGGCGCTGAATTCCTGCGGCGTGTCGCCCAGCGTCAGCATGCCCTGCGTGTCCAGCTTCTCGCGCACGGCCGGGTCTTGCAGCGTTTTCACCAGCGCGGCGTGCAGCGTCTGCACGACCTCGGGCTTCATGCCCGCCGGCCCGACAATGCCCATCCAGCCTACCGCTTCAAACCCTTCGTATCCCTGGCTGGCCAGCGGCTTCACCTGCGGCAGCGCCGGAATCGAGGTCTTGGTGGTTACCGCCAGCGCGCGCAGGTCGCCGCGATTGATAAACGGCGTCACCGTGGGCGATGCCTCGAACAGTACGTCGATCTGACCGCCGATCAGGTCGGTAATGGCCGCCGGGCCGCCCTTGTACGGCACATGCAGCATTTGCACGTTGGCGCGCTGCTTGAACATTTCCTGCGTCAGGTGGCTGGTGGACCCATTGCCCGGCGAGCCGAAGTTCAGCTTGTTGGGCTGGGCCTTGGCCGCCGCCACCAGGTCCTGCACGGACTTGATGTCCGATTTGGCCGACACCACCATGGTTTGCGCCACGGCCGCCACGTTCATGATGGCGGTGAAATCCTTCACGGGGTCGTAATTGGTGTTCTTGAACAGGTGCGGCGCAATGCCCAGCGGCCCGCTGGAGCTCATGCCCAGCGTGTAGCCGTCGGGCGCGGCGCGCGCCACCAGGCCCGTGCCCAGCGTACCGCCGGCGCCGGGTTTGTTCTCGACAATAATGGGTTGGCCCAGCACCTTGGACAGCCCGTCGCTGATCACGCGCGCCAGCAGGTCCACCGACTGGCCGGCGGGGTAGGGCACCAGCATGGTGATGGGCTTGCCGGGATAGTCCTGCGCCGCGGCGGGCAGGGCGATGGGCCCGGCCACGCACGCCAGCAGGGCGGCGGCCAGGATGTTCTTGGTGTTGCGCATGCTTGTCTCCCTTGTGCGCCGTTCCCGCCGGCGCCTGTGTTTATAGATTTTGTCGTGCCGTGGTGCGGCCGACGGCTGGCCGGTGTGGATGGCCCGCCCGGGAATTATGGGCAAACCCGGTGCCGCACGGCTATCTTTAAACTACCTTCAGAAGATATAAAATCTACGATGTGAATACCCACTTTCTGCTTACCTTGTTGGCCATCCACCGGCATGGCTCCATGGCCGAAGCCGCCCGCCGGCTGAATATCACCCATGGCGCCGTGGCCCAGCAAATCCGGGCGCTGGAAGCGCACGTCAACGCGCCGCTGGTGGCGCGGTCGGGCAAAACCGTGCACCTGACCGAAGCCGCGCATCGCATCCTGGAAACATCGCAGAAAATCTTGGACGACGTCGAGTCCTTGCCGGTGCTGGCCCATACCCGCGAGATCCGGGGTGAATTGCGGCTGGGCACGGGCAACACGTCGTTGAACAGCACGGTGCCCAACATACTGGCCACCCTGGCGCAGCGCTATCCGGGCCTGCACGTTTTCATCCGGGCCGGGCTGTCCACCGAGTTCTATGCCAGCGTCGAGAATGGCGACCTGGACGTGGCCATCGCCCTGGAAGCGCCGTTCGAACTACCCAAGCGGCTGGCCTGGCGGCTGCTGCGCGAAGAGCATTTCTCGCTGCTGGTGGCGGCCCAGCACCAGGGCCGCGGCGCCCAGGAACTGCTGGCCACCGAAGACTTCATCCGCTACGAAGCCGGCAGCTGGATAGGCAACCTGATCGACCAGTACCTGAAGAAAACCGGCATCGCCACGCGCGACCGCTACGAACTGGCGTCCACCGAGTCCATTGCGCTGATGGTGAACCGCGGCTTGGGCGTGGCCATCGTGCCCAATGCCTGGAGCCTGTGGAAACAGGGCTTGAACGTGATCAGCCTGCCGCTGCCCGTGCCGTGCCAGCCACGGCGGTTCGGGCTGATCTGGGCGCGCTCGTGCCCGCGCATGCAACTGGTGGAAGCGTTCGTGAAGGCGGCGGTGGAAGAATACCGCTGCTGACCGCCGCCCGCTGGTGCTATTCCATCTTGGCGCCCGACATCTTGATCAGGTCGCCATAGCGTTCAAGTTCGCTATCCATGAAGCCGCCAAACGCCTTCGCGTCCTGGGGCGCGGGCACCTGCGCACCCATGTTTTCCAGGTGCTGCTTGATTTCCGGCGACTGCACCACCGCGTTGATTTCCTTGTTCAGGAAAGACACTACCGTCTTGGGCGTACCCGCCGGCGCCACAATGCCGTACCAGGCAAACGCGATCATGTCGGGCAGGCCCAGTTCCGCGAACGTGGGCACGTCCGGCAGTGCGGCCGTGCGGTTCTCCGACGCCACCGCCAGCGCGCGCAGCGAACCGGCCTTCACCTGGTTCACGGAGCCAGTGTCGATCATGAAATCCAGCTGCCCGCCCATCAGCGCGGCCGCCGCCGGGCCGCTGCCCTTGTAGGGCACGTGCACAATGTCCGCGCCCGTCAGGTGCTTCAGCAGCGATGCCGCCAGATGCTGCGACGAACCCACGCCGGCCGAGCCGTAATTCAGCTTGCCGGGGTTCGCCTTGGCATCGTCCATCAGTTCCGCATACGTCTTGTACGGCGACGCTTTCGGCACTTCCAGCACATTGGGAATCTTGGCCACGAACGACACCGGCGCGAAATCCTTGGCCGGATCGAAACCCAATTGCTTGTACAGATGCGGGTTCGCCGCATTGGTCGAACTGGTGGCCACCAGCAGCGTATAGCCATCCGGCTTGGCGCGCACAAACGCCGCCGTGCCGATATTGCCGCCCGCACCCGCGTGATTTTCCACCACCACCGTCTGGCCAATGCGTTCGGTCAGCCCCTTGGCGATCAGCCGGCCCAGCACATCGGTGGCGCCGCCCGGCGACCACGGCACCACCAGCTTGATGGGCGCCGACGGATAGGCCGCCTCGGCCGCCGCGGCCGGCCCGCTGAACGCACCCGCGGCCACTACCGCCGCCATCAAAGACTTGAACAAGAACCGCCGGTCAATACGCGCCATTCAGGGGCCTCCACTTCATGTTTTATGCACCAAGAGCATCTCCCGCAGTCTGGCCGTCTTGCCTTGGGGCAAGGGCGGCGTCATGGGCGATGCGCGGAAGTGGATGATAATCCTTAAGGAATTGTCAGACAATCAAGTGCCGTGGAAGAACCCCGCATGTGCGGTACCCACGCGCCAGCAGGCATAATCCGACAGACAGAGCACGGAGAGCGGTAGCCATGAGCCTCAGCATCCTCGATCCAATCGGACACCTGCACAGCGGCGATATCCGCGCTGCCTATCGCGCCGAACGTCCGCAGGCGCCGCCGCAAACCGAGCGCGTGGCGGGCTCGCGGCCGGCGCTATTCGCGCGCCTCGCCGACGGACAGCCCGCTGCGGTGTCCACCCGGAAGACCGTCCCAACGCAGCCAGGCGACAGCGTCCGCACGGGAGAATGGCTGCGCGATCTGCACGCCACGCATCGCCTGAACAGCGCCGTCCAGGCCTTTATCGACGAGCAAGCCATGCTCCAGGCGCGCGCCCACGCGGCCAATGACCTGGGTACCATACAGGGGCTGCTACCGTTGCAGCCGTATCGATTCGCCATGGGCAATCCGCCGCTTCAGCCGCAACAACTGGCGGCGGCGGCCGGCCTTGCGCCGGCAGCGGTGGGGCCGGTGGCCAATGTGGCCCCGCTGCGCAGCGCCACCGACGACGCGCTTGGCACCGGCCCCGGCGCCCGGGTGTGCGATCCCGCCCGCCGCGTCGCTACGGACGCCTAGCCGCCAGACCTTAACCGCCAGGCGCAAGTTCTCGCCTGGCCAATTTCTCGTCACTCAACAGGAGCCTGTCTTGGAGCACACCTCGACAGCGGCGCTGGAACGCCGCATTGCCATCGTCGAAGACAAACTCGCGATCTACAACCTGATCGCGTCCCATCCGCTTAGCGCCGATACCGGATACGGGCCCTTCTTTCCCGAGGTTTATACCGAGGACGCCGTCTTCGACCGCGGCGCCAGCGCGCCGGGCGCGGTCGGCCGCGACAAGTTCGTGGACCTGGTGGAAAGCGAGGCGCATCAACAAGCCTTGGACGGCGGATTGGCGCACTTCGGCAACCTGCCCTATGTCGAGCTGGATGGCGACACGGCCGTCGTCACCTCTTACCTGATGCTGGTCCGCTTCGACCGCGATGCGCCGGAATCGGAATTGCCCAACCATGGACTTTCACGGGGCCACAAGATTTTTCGCGTCATCGCCAACCGGTGGATCGTGGTGCGCACCGACGACGGATGGCGCATCAAGGAACGCAAGCTTTTCCCCATGGACGGCAGCGGGCCCGCGCGCGAGTTATTGCACGATGTCGTCTCGCGTTGAATGGCGGTAATCCCCTCAGTGTGAAGAAACATACACAGAAGCCGCATGCGCGGGCGGCACGGCGAATTCCGCCTTCATCCGCCGGACTTCTTCCACCGGGCTGCGCCCGAACAGGCGCTTGAATTCACGGCTGAACTGCGAAGGGCTGTCATAGCCTACTTCGGCGCTTGCCGCCGCGGCTGTCATGCCGTTACGCACCATATGCAGGCGCGCCTGGTGCAGGCGTATCGATTTCACGTATTGCACGGGGGAAGTCTCTGTTACCGCCTTGAAGTGCGTATGGAAGGTGGGCACGCTCATTCCCGCTTCCCGCGCCAGTTGTTCGACGCTGAAATCGGTATTGAACGATGCGTGGATGCGGCGCAGCGCGCGGGCGATCTTGCCGAACTGCCCATGCATGGCCAGCGCCGCCCGCATCGATGCCCCTTGTTCTCCGGTGAGCACATGGAAATAGATTTCCCGAACCAGCGCCGGCCCGAGTATGCGGGATTCCAACGGATGGCTCATTGCTTGCAGGAAGCGCACCAGGGATTCGCATAACCGCGAGTCCATCGGGGTGGACATCAGGCCGCGCGGCCGCGCGGGTTCCATCCCGCCGTGCTGGTCGATCTGCAGCATCAAATCGGCAGCCAGCTTCAAGTCCAGGTGCATATAGATTGCCAGCAGAGGTTCCCGGGCGCTGGCGTCTGTTTCCATCGTGAACGGCACAGGTACAGAAACCGCCAGATAGTGCTGCTTGTCATACAGGTAGACCTGGTCGCCAAAATACCCGCGCTTGCTGCCCTGGCACACGAACACGATGCCAGGGTCGTAAAGCACGGGCACGGCGGACAAGGGGCGATTGGACCGCAGGAACCTGACATCGGGCAGGGCGCTCAGGTTGTATCCCTCGCAAGGCGCCAGCCGTTCCAGCATGGGCGCCAGGCGCCTTTCCTGGGTACGCGTGCCGCGCGTGGCGGCGTTGTCTGCCGCGTTCATGGCCAGACCCTCCGTAAACAATACCTGGCAGCTTTTCAGGGTTGCGCCAGAATTGCTGTTCATAGAATTGGGCAAGAATAGCAGACCCAGGGCCATTCATTTCCAGATTTTCCATAACTATTATTCAAGAACCGGGTCCGCCGCATCCCGCTCGGCCCGAATTGGCAATCAACTGGAACTGCAATCAACATGATCAACGTCATCAACCCCGCCGACGGTGCCATCGTCGGGCAAGCCCCCGACATGGACGCCGCCCACGTAAAGGCGGCCATAGACCGGACCTGCGCAGCCTTTCCCGCCTGGTCGCGCAAACTGGCAAAAGAACGCGGCGACATGCTCCGCCGCTGGTTCGACCTGGTGAAGGCCGACAGGCAAGTCTTCGCCGAAATCATGGTCCGCGAAAACGGCAAATGCCTGGCCGAAGCCCTGGGTGAAATCGACTACGGACTAGGCTTCATCGAGTGGTATGCCGAAGAGGCCAAACGGGTGTATGGCGACACCATTCCGTCGCACGCCGGTAATGCCGCTGTCCTGGTCATGAAAGAGCCAGCCGGCCCCACCGCGGCCATTACGCCCTGGAATTTTCCCTTCATGATGATCACCCGCAAGGTGGCAACGGCGTTGGCGGCGGGCTGCACGATGGTGATCAAGCCGTCTGAAGAAACGCCGCTAACGGCCTACAAACTGTTGGAATACGCCCGCAAGGCCGGCATTCCCGAAGGCGTGTTCGAGATGGTGACAGGAAACCCGCAGGCCATCGGCGAACTGTTCACACAGGATGACCGCATCCGCAAGGTTTCCTTCACGGGGTCCACCGCGGTAGGCAAGCTGCTGGCGGCCGCCAGCGGGCGCGCGCTGAAGAAAATGACGCTCGAGCTGGGCGGCAACGCGCCGTTCATCGTCTTTGACGACGCCGATATCGATCAGGCCGTGGCGGGCCTGGTGGCCGCCAAGCTCAGGAACTCGGGTCAAGTGTGTATTTCGCCCAACCGCGTTTATGTGCAAGAGGCCATACACGATCGCTTCGTTGCGGTGCTGGCCGAAAAAGTTGCCCAGGTGCGCGTCGACAGCGGCATGCAGCAGGAATTCGTCGTCGGCCCGCTTATTAACCAGCCAGGCTTTGACAAGGTCGTGCAGTTGGTTGAAGGCGCCAAGCGACAAGGGGCGTCGGTATTGCTGGGCGGCAAGCCTCATGCCAAGGGTGGGCTGTTCTACGAGCCCACTATCCTGGCCGGCCTGAATGACGAAATGCCGATAGCCCACACCGAGATCTTTGGGCCGGTCTTTCCTGTTTACCGCTTCCGCCACGAGGATGAGGCAGTCGAAAGCGCCAACAATACCGAATACGGCCTGGTGGCCTATGCCTATACGCGCGACGTCGGGCGGGCATTCCGCTTGTCCCGCGATATCCAGGCCGGCATGGTGATCTTGAACTCAGGGTCGGTGGGCACGGCTTCGGTGCCCTTCGGCGGCGTCAAGCAATCCGGCTATGGACGCGAAGGCGGCTTCTACGGCATCGAGGAGTACGTCGAAGTGAAGTACGTGCTGATGGGCGGCCTGGATGGCTGAGCCTGGGGGGCGGTGTTGTGGTGGGCCGCGCCGCATCCGGCGAATAACATCTCCAGGCTCTTGACACTCAGCCGACCAACTAGTAGATTGACTGCCTATGAATCTGGAACTTTCCCCCCGCGCCGCCGAAATCGCCGAGCACACCAAGGTGCTGCTGGCCGCCGGAGGCTATAACGGGTTCAGCTACGCTGACCTGTCCGCCAGGGTACGTATTGGCAAACCCAGCATCCACCACCATTTCCCCAGCAAGGCGGACCTTGTGCTTACCGTAGTAATGCTGCATCGCCAGCAGGCCAGGGAAGGGTTGGCTGCGCTGGACGCCCATGTGCCCGATCCGCTGGCGCGGCTGAATGCCTACACCGAATACTGGGCCAAATGCATACGCGAGGGCACGGCGCCCATCTGCATCTGCGCCATGCTGGCGGCCGAAATGCCCATGATTCCGCAAGATATCGCCGACGAAGTCAGCGGCTACTTTGCAGACCTCACCGCCTGGATCGCCGCCGTACTGGAAAATGGCGCGGCCCAAGGCCAGTTCCAGCTGGCGGAAAGCGCCGCCACAGAAGCCCGGACATTCATGTCCACCGTGCACGGCGCCATGCTGACGGCGCGCGCGTTCAATGATCCCGCCGCCTTCCAGGCGGTCTCGCGCGCCGCGATCGGCAGGCTGACGGCCGCTTGACCGGAAGGCCGTCCTTTTTTTGTGCAAATAATCGACCAACTAGTTGGTTGTTTAATCGGAAGCCATCAATTCTTACCGGAGTCACCCACATGCCGCATCCACTTTCCGCCCTGGGGGCGGTGCATACCCTTATCAGTGCCGTTCCCTTCATCGCCGGCGCCTACAGCTTCTGGCGTTACCACGGCATCGATCGCGCCACCACTTCAGGAAAGCTTTACCTGGGCGGATTGGTCCTGTCGGTTCTGACGTCGTTCGGGCTTTCCAGTACCGGCGGTTTCAACGTGGGCCACGCGCTGGGCATTCTGGCCTTGCTGGCGATAGGTGGTGCGTTGGCCGCGCCGCGGCTGCCGGTGCTGGGGCGCGCGCAAGCGTATCTGTCCCAGTTCGGCTTCACGTTCAGCTTCTTCCTGCTGCTGGTGCCAGGCATCAACGAGACGTTGACGCGCCTGCCGGTTGCGCACCCCCTGGCTGCCGGGCCGGAATCGCCCATCGTGCGCGGCACGCTGGCGGCATGGCTGCTGATCTTCGCGCTGGGCTCGGCGCTGCAGATGTGGGCCATTCGATCCCAACGCCGGCAGGCCCCGCGACCCTGATACCGGGCAGCCCGCCACCATTGCTTTCGAGAGTTTGCGCGGCGCGCCTTTCGATGGTTGTTCCTGCTTTCCGCGCCGCGAAATTTCACGGCGATGCTCAATTCGCCAAGGAGAACCCGCATGACCACATCACGAATCCGCAAGTTCGCCGCCGGGGCAATCACTGGCGCCGCCCTGGTAGCCGGCGGCTTGGCCGCGATATCGACGGCCCAGGCCGCGGACCAGGCCACCCGCGTGCGAGGCACGGTGGTGGCGCTACAGAACGACCAGTTGCAGGTGCAGTCGCGGGAAGGCCAGGCCGTGACCGTGACACTGCAGCAAGGATGGATGGTGTCCGCGGTGAAGAAGGCAGCCATCAGCGACATCAAGCCGGGAGACTTTGTCGGCATCGCGTCCTTGCCCAAGTCCGAGGGCGGCGATGGTGCGCTGGAAGTGCTGATCTTCCCGCCGGCGCTTAAAGGGCGCGGCGAAGGCAGCTACGGCTGGGACTTGAAACCCAATAGCACCATGACCAACGCCACCGTGGGAGACGCCGTCAAATCGGTGGATGGCAGCGTGGTCACCGTGAACTACCACGGCAAGGAAAAGAAGATCTCCATTCCCAACGGCACGCCGGTGGTGACCCTGGCGCCGGCCACGGCCGACGACGTCCAGCCCGGCACAGCGGTCTTCATTCCCGCGCAAAAGGGCGCGAATGGCGGGTTGTCCACGGCGCAGTTGATCGTAGGCAAGGACGGCGTCGTCCCCCCGATGTGATGCCTCGTTCCTGAACCCACCCTGCCGGCTGGCCAGTACCGCCAGCCGGCCTGAAAGCCTGCCATGAACACCGCCAAACTCAAACATCCGGCCCCGCCAGCGCGCGCGGCGTCTACACAACTCATTACGCGGCATTCATTGACGGTGCGCGTCACGCACTGGGTGAATGCGCTGTGCCTTTCCATCCTGCTGATGAGCGGGCTGCAGATCTTCAATGCCCATCCCCGCCTGTACTGGGGAAAATACGGCGCGGACGCGGACCCGGCCATCATCGCCATTGGTGCTTTACCTTCGTGGCTCACCATCCCCTCGTACCACGACCTGGGGGCCGGCCGGAACTGGCATTTCCTGTTCGCCTGGTTGCTGGTCATCAACGGGCTGCTGTACCTGATGCACGGCTTGTGGCGCGGCCACATCCGGCGCGACCTGCTGCCCAACCGCGACCAACTGCGCCCGCGCCACCTGTGGCGCGAAGTGCGGGACCACGCCCGGCTGCGTTTCCCCAAGGGCGACGAGGCGCGGCGCTACAACGCCCTGCAAAAGGCCAGCTACCTGCTGGTGGCGCTGGTGCTGATTCCGCTGATGGTATTAACCGGCATGACCATGTCGCCCACCATGGACGCCGGTTTCCCCTTTCTGTTGGACCTGTTCGGCGGACGCGCATCGGCCCGCACGCTGCATTTCATCACCGCATCCCTGTTGGTGCTGTTTGTGGCGGTGCATGTATTGATGGTGGTGTTGTCCGGCTTCTGGAACAACCTCAGATCCATGATCAACGGCCGCTACGCCATCGACCGCTCGGAGCACACATCATGAAGCCAGACCTTGCACGCCGCAGAGCCTTGCTGGGCCTGCTGTCGGGCGCCGGCGCCGGGCTGCTGGCCGGCTGCGACGCCCTGACGCAAAGCGCGGAAATGGGATCCGTGCTGCGCAACACCGAAAAACTGACGATGCATGCCCAACGGCTGATAGTCGGCCGCCACGCCCTGGCCCGGGAATATAGCGTTGCCGACCTTTCGCCGGTATTCCGGGCCAACGGCACCCAGGCGCCAGACTCGGAAGAATACGCGCGCCTGCTGGATGGCGGTTTCGCCGATTGGCGGCTACAGGTGCAAGGCCTGGTCCAGCAGCCGCTAAGCCTGTCGCTCGCCGACCTGAAGCGCATGCCGTCGCGCACCCAGATCACCCGGCACGACTGCGTGGAAGGATGGAGCGCCATCGGGCAATGGCAGGGCGTTGCCTTGGGCCGCATCCTGGACCTGGCGCGCCTGAAGCCCGGGGCGCGCTACGTGGTGTTCCATTGCGCGGATGAACTGGAAGTTACCTTCGACGGCAGCGGCCGCTACTACGAAAGCATCGACCTGCTCGACGCCTATCATCCCCAGACCATTCTTGCGTATGCCATGAACGGCAAGAGCCTGCCCGTGGCCCATGGCGCTCCGCTGCGGCTCAGGGTCGAGCGCCAACTTGGCTACAAGCAGGCCAAGTACCTGATGCGCATCGAAGTTGTTTCTTCCTTCGACGCCCTGTGGGGCGGCCGGGGCGGCTATTGGGAAGATCGTGGCTATGAATGGTATGCGGGCATCTGAGGCGGCGCGCCGGCTGAATGCCCGGGAACTGAAAAACATGCTCGACGATGACGAAGCACTTGAAGGCGTCGAGGCATGGCTGCTGCGGCAAGACCCGTACATCAAGCTGACGCCTGGCAAGGCTGGCCACGAAGCTTGTACACTGCCTGAATCGCCGGCGGGTTGGCTGTTACGCCTTGTTCAACATGCACGCGCGGCCATGGCGAAGCCCGCGCTAAATGGAGAACCTGTATGTACTTCATCGGTTATCACGGCACCAGCGAAGCCTCGGCCGTGAACATCCTTACCGTAGGGGTTCAGGAACGCTTCCTTCCCCCCACTGGGCAGATCGGCCGCGGCTTCTACGTTGCGAAAATGAACGGCGCGTTGCCGAAGTGGGGCGCCGAGCAGGCGACAGCACCCGCCCGCGCGCGCCAGCCGCGCTTTACGCAAATGATCAGCCTGCTGACCGGCGAAGCGAAGAACCCGTGGCTGGACAACAGCGCCAAGCGGGCCATCCTGAAAATCTATTCCACCCGTCCGCTGCTGCGCTGCAACTGGAACATCATGAACTCCGGCGACTTCGCGGTCTTGAAAGCCGTGCTGTATGGCGATGGCGGCCCGGGCCTGGATGTATTGGCCGATGCCCAATGGCTGCAGATGGTGATACCGCCAGAAGAAATCCAGTACCTGCGTGCCCGGCGAGACGACGGCGTATTCGAAATGCCGCAAAACTGGCGCAGCAAGGAATCCCATATCTAGGGCAAAGCGCATAGGCCGCCGGAAAAAGCATCGACATGGACGCCAGCGAAATCATCCAAACCCTGGGCATGCAGCGCCATCCGGAAGGCGGCTGGTTCGTCGAAACCTTTCGCGACGACACCCAGGGCCAGGCGCGTGCCCATTCAACGGCGATCTACTACCTGCTTGAAGCCGGCGACAGCTCGCATTGGCACCGTGTCCGCGATGCGGCGGAAGTCTGGCATTTCTATGCCGGCGATCCGCTGCTGCTGAGCGTTTCCGATGGCAATCAAGTCCAGGACATCACGCTGGGTACTGACCTCGCCAACGGCGAAAGGCCGCAAGCCGTGGTGCCCGCCGATTTCTGGCAGGCCGCCCGGCCCCTGGGGCGTTTCACCCTGGTGGGCTGCACCGTCGCGCCCGGGTTCGACTTTGCCAGCTTCGAGATGGCCGATGCGGGTTGGAGTCCTGGCAACGGCCCGGCGGGCCAGGTGGGCTAGGGCGGGGAACCCGAGGAACCCGCCAGCATCGTATCGGCGATATCCAGCATCGCCCGCAAGCGATCCATATGCCGCAGGTCGTGGTGGTAGCCCACCCAGATATCCCGGGTGGGGGGCGGGTCGGGCGTTTCGATACGCTGCAATCCGGGCACCGCATCGCCCAGCGGCCTGGGCAGCACGGCAATGCCCAGGCCGCGCAGGCACATCTGCGCCTGAACGGCGCGGCTCGTGCTGGTGAAGACCCGCCGCGACAGGGGAAACCTGTCGAGCAGCCACGCAACGTCGGGAAAATGCGATTGCGCGGTATTCATCAAAATAAGCCCCACCGACCCCGCATCGTCTTGCATCGCGCGCGCGGTGTCGGCCGAGCCATAAAGACCATATGGCATCGTCATCAAGCGCCGTTGGACAATATCCGGTTCGCTGAAGGGCACGATGCGAAAAGCCACGTCGGCATCGCGGCGCGACAGATTCAACAAGCGATAGCTGGCCATTACCTCTGGCACCACGGCCGGATGGCGGCGCGCCAGTTCGGCCAGCACAGGCGCCAGCACATAACCCGCAAACCATTCCGCCGCCGAGATCCGCAAGATACCCTCGAGCCGCGCGTGATTGCCCGCCAGGCGCCGTTCCATGGCCAGCGCGGAACTCTCCATGGATTCCGCCAGCGCCAGCACGGTGTCGCCCGCATCCGTCAGCACCAGCCCGTTACTGGTTCGGCGGAATAGCGGCTGCTGTGCCTCGTCTTCCAGCGCCTTCACCCGGCGCCCGATGGTGGGATGGCTAACCCCCAGGCCGCGGGCCGCCGCGCCGAAAGACCCGCCGCGCACCACCGCCAAAAAGATCCGGACGTCGCTCCATTCCATGCCATGAATACCCGTTCAAAAATGCACGAATAATGTACATGAACGGCAGTTCACAAACAATTGTGTACACCTCACCATGAGCGCCTGCCACTAAACCGGCCCATTTCGGGCCGGCGGGATCAGGAGTCTCACGACATGAGCAAATTGAAAGACAAGGTCGCCCTCGTTACCGGCGCCTCGAAAGGCATAGGCGCGGGCATTGCCCGCCAACTCGCGGCCGACGGCGCCAACGTCGTCGTTAATTACGCCTTCAGCAAGCACGGCGCCGACAACGTGGTTGCCGACATCGAAGCCGCCGGCGGACACGCCGTGGCGGTGGGCGCGGACGTTACCAAGCAGGCAGAAGTCGACGCACTGATCAAGGCGGCCATCAGCCACTTCGGCCGATTGGATATCGTGGTGAACAACGCCGGCGTCTACCAGTTCGCCAAGATCGAAGACACCACCGAAGCACTCTACCGCAAGCAGTTCGACCTGAACGTCCTGGGCCCCCTGCTGGTCAGCGGCGCCGCCGCGCCGCACCTGGGCCAGGGCGGCAGCATCATCAACATCAGCTCATTCGTCACGCGCGTGATGCTGGCCGAAAGCGCCATCTACAGCGGCTCGAAGGGCGCAGTCGACATCATCACCGGCGTACTGGCGCGCGAACTCGGGCCCCGGGGCATCCGCGTCAACGCCGTCAACCCCGGCCTGATCGAGACCGAAGGCACCCATGCCACCGGCGCCATGGGCTCGGACTTCCAGGCATGGAACGAAAACCAGACCCCGCTGGGCCGCATCGGCCAGGTACAGGACATCGCGCCCATCGTGGCGTTCCTGGCGTCCGACGACGCGGCCTGGGTAACGGGTGAAATCATCCTGGGATCGGGCGGCATGCGCTGACATGCCAACCATATCAATACAACCACCCGAGGCCGCGGTTCCTGACCCGCGCCGCTGGCTGGCCTTGGCAGTCTTGCTGACGGGCACCTTCCTGCCGCCCCTGGACTTCTTCATCGTCAACGTGGCGCTACCCTCCATCCGCGCCGACCTGCAAGCGTCTTCCGACGTCTCGCAACTGGTGATCTCGGTCTACGCCGCGGCCTATGCCGTAACCCTGATCCTGGGCGGCCGCCTGGGCGATCTTTACGGACGCAAGCGTGTGTTCGTGGGCGGCATGCTTGGCTTCGGCCTGGCTTCCGCGCTATGCGGCCTGGCGCCGTCGCCAGGCGTGCTCGTCCTGGGGCGGCTGCTGCAAGGCATATCCGCGGCCATCATGGCGCCCCAATCGCTGGCATCCATACACGCCATCTTCCAGACAAGCGAGAAAGGCCGCGCCCTTAGCCTTTATGGCGCGGCCATCGGCCTGGCCTCCGTGGGCGGCCAACTGCTGGGGGGCGTGCTGATATCGGCCAGCCCGTGGGGGTTGGGTTGGCGCAGCGTGTTCCTGATCAACCTGCCCATCATCGTCGCCGCCATCCCGGCCGCCTTGGCGCTGCTACATGAAAATCGCCCCGAACGCTCGGCGCGCCTGGACGTTCCCGGGGCGCTGCTGCTGGCGGCGGGCTTGCTAGCCTTGGTGGTACCGCTAATCGAAGGACGCGAACACCACTGGCCGTGGTGGTGCATCGCCTTGCTTACCCTGAGCTTGCCGCTGCTGTATGCCTTCTGGCGCCATGAAACCAAACAGGAACTCGCTGGCAAGACGCCCTTGGTCCTGCCGTCGCTGCTGGCCAGCCCGGGACTGCGGCGCAGCCTGGCGGCGACATTCCTGTTCTATTCACTGGCGGCATTCTTCCTTGTGTTCGCCGTGTACGAACAGGCGGGCCTGGGGCACGGCGCCCTGGAAACCGGACTGGCGGTCTTGCCGCTGGGCATCGGCTTCTTCCTGGGGCCGCTATGCGGCCCGCCCATCGCTCGGTACCTGGGCACACGAACCGCCGCGTTCGGCATGACTCTGGAAGCCTCCGGCCTGGCCGCCGCCGCGGTGCTGGCGGTATCGGGCGCACCCTCGTGGCTGCCGCCGCCGTTGTTCCTGATTGGCTTGGGACAAGGCATCGCACTGCCCGCGCTGGTGCGGCTGAACGTAGACCAGGTCCACGCCCGCTGGGCGGGCCTGGCTTCCGGACTGGTCAACGCCACCCTGCAGATCAGCGCCGCGGTATCCGTGGCGATGATAGGCGGACTATTCATCGCCATCGCGCCCGACGGCGCAAACGCTCAGCAAGTGTGGCTGGCATTCGCCGTGGCCTCATCGGCCATAGCCGTGGCACTGGCGCTGGCGGCCGGACTAAGTTGGAACCTTATTGAAAAATAGCGCCAGGCTTCGGCGGCGCATTGCAGCGCTTTTTTGGACTAGAGACATGAAAGATAAAGAACACCATGCACCCTGGATGAACGCATCCGTCAGAACGCTACGCCGCGGCCACTTCTGGATTCCGGGCGATCGGGTCAAGCAGGGCGGGCGCACCCACCAGCGCGGCCCCATGTATGTGGAATGGGAAGCCCCCGAAACCGTCACGCGGCCGTATCCCGTCGTGTTGATGCACGGCGGCGGCTTCCAAGGAACAGAATGGTTCGATACACCCGATGGCCGTCCCGGCTGGGCGCAACGCTTCGTGGAAGCCGGTTACGCGGTACTGGTCATCGACCGCCCGGGCCACGGAAGGTCGCCATTCCATGTGGACACACTGGGCGAAATGGGCCCGCCGTTCTCGTACGAGGGGGGTCAACACATCTACTTCCCCGGTGACGACGCGCGGCACACGCAATGGCCCTTTCCGCCAGACGACGCCAGGGCGATGGACGAATTCATCGCGGGCTACGGGCCGCTGCCGGCCAACCTGGAACTGTCGCAGACCCTCGACGCCGATCGCATGGCAACCTTACTGGACCGCATCGGCCCGGCGATACTCGTAACCCACTCGGCCTCCGGCCCCGACGGCTGGCTGGTGGCCGACCGCCGGCCAGACCTGGTCAAGGCCATCGTCGCCATCGAACCCATGGGGCCGCCCTTTGCCGATATCCCCAACATCGGGCCGATGCGCTGGGGGCCTACTGCGGCACCAATGCGTTTCGAGCCGCCGGTGCCCAACGCCGAAGCCGTGCGCAACGCGGCGCCGGGTAGCTTGCGGCTGCCTGCGCTGGAAGGAGTGCCTATCTTGATCGTTACCGCCGAAGCCTCGGCCTTTGCTGCGGCCAGTCCGCCGACTGCGGAGTTCTTGAATGCGGCGGGGGCGTCGGCGGAATTGATGCATTTACCTGACTACGGGGTGTGTGGGAACGGGCACGGGGTTATTTATGAGAGGAATTCTGATGAGGTGTTGGGGAGGGTGTTGGGGTGGGTTGAGCGGCGTACTGAGATGTAGGGATGGGGCCGTTTTGTGGTGGGTATGCGGCAACCAAATTGACACTTGTCGAGTACGCGGCAGACTGAAGGGCCCAGAACCATGCCAGCGCAAAGCCGTGAGAGAGAACGCGTGGCGGCGTTTCTGCATTGGCTTGGTCGTCCTTCTGGTTGCCAGACTGATCAATTCATTCGCGTAAAAGCTGCGGTCGGGCTGACCATAAAGAATTCCCAGCGCGCGTTGCTAGACGCGAGGGAGGAGGGCGTCGGATAGATCTCGAGGAGATGCAGTAGTCGTTTTCATACCCATAATTGGGCTTGTTCATACCCATTTGGGGTTTGTTCGACTAATGGCCCTTGGTCAGTTCACACCTATGCGCTTCGCCACGTACTGAATAGCACTCGGCCGCCAAAATTGGAAAATCCTCTAGTGTGAGGGCAAGACGAGAAAAATCGCGCTAGGAATTTTGAGTGATGCCGGGGCCGGAATCGAACTGGCGCGCCTTGCGGCGGGGGATTTTGAGTTGACGATTTACGGTGTTTGTCTAGGGAAGCGGGGCGAAGCTGAGCGTAGGTTGAAATAGGTAAAAGTAATTGTTAATCAGTGAGTTAGCGTAGCTTAGCGAAATTGGTGAAAACGGATGTGTGTACCTGTACTGTACCGGAAAAAGCGTGTCTCGGTACAGGAGATGCGGGTCGGTGCGCGGGGATCGGCTCCAGCAGTTTTTCGTCGTAGTCGACAATACCCACTCGAACATTAATAGCGAGAATTTTTATTTATATATCAATGGATTGAAAATATCATCATCAATGCCATGAAAAATGCCATTGTTTAGTGACCGGCTTGATCTGCGTATACATCCAAAATTCGATCACGCATGTTTGGACTGTAAAAATCCTTCTTGCTGCTCTTTGGATTGTTGGGATCAAGAAGCCTCGAGTGCACCAGCCCCTTTTCCAACATCAAGGACTTCTTGATGAGGTGAAACTCGTTGTTGAACTTGATGTCTGGCTTGCGTCGTCTCAACTGAGCCTGCAACTCTGCATATGACCATGGATACGCGGCCATAAGTTGGTTCTCGTCCAGACGAATTGCCAAGGCTTCGGGATCACGGGTGACCTGAACATTAGCCGCCGTGTCCAAATTAGACCGGTGCAGCCTCACATCCACGCGCACTGCGACTTGGTACTCACCGTCGGCTACTGCCTGCGTTGCGGTCGCCTGTAGGCGATCGATAAGGCGCTTTTCGTCCTTCGTGACCACCACGGCCCCCACATCATCTGCGCCGTGGAAAAACGCTACGGGTAGCATCAATGACAGGGAGCTAGAGAAATCGCGGTCAAACCACGTCTTGCTCAATGAAACGTAATTACGGACGCTCGCGCAAGCCAATTCCAACACGTTCCGCTGCAATAGAGCGCTCGCAACAATGAAGTGCGTTGCATTGTCACGGACATCGATTAGAGACTCAAGATTCATTGACACCCCTTGGGGCACCCGGTCGGCACGACTTTGAGACTTTTCCAAGGCAGTGATGCACGCAGTCAACTGCAAGGTCATCGGATTGCCAGTACGGTTTTTCTTCACCGTCATGTGCTTCGTGCTCTTGCCCCCACCCTTCAACTTGCGCGGCTCGCGCACTTGGATAACTTTCGGATCGTTCTTGGAATCCTTCAATAGCTTGGCCTTCAAAAGCAGTTCCCAAGCATTGACCGCAAGGATGCAAAACGTCTCTTCGCGGTATGAAAAGGTGGGCTTGTTGTAGACCTCAATAGCGGCAAGCATTGCCGAATGGGATTTCTCAAGAAACTTCTGGTGTAGCGCCATAGCCATTCTACGGGCCTCCATTGCCCTAAATGTACTGACTCTCGTATGGCTCCCGCGACCCGGCGCCTCTAGATGAACAGCTCGCCGACCATGGAAATACTTTACGAGTATGTATTCCAGATGCCAGCCACTACCAGACGCTAGCCTACAGATTCTAGTCGAGAGGCGCTAACAATCACGCGCACACGCTCGCCCATTTGGATCACGCAATGCAATTTGGCAGGATTGATCGATGCAGCACTGAAATCTTTTACCCTGCTAGGCCAGGATGAAATTGATTCTCTAACCTACGGCGCTCGCGCTCTTGGTCAGCGCTCTCGCCCGGCTGCAACGCCAGTTCGGCATCGCTCATACGCTCCAGCACACCACGCAGACGCCCCGTGCAGGCAATGGGTGGCGGTTCGAACTCATAGCCAGCGGCGACCATCTCGGCCCCGATTTCGTGGGTGATGAAAAACGGCTCGCTTGTGCTGTCCCTCTTCATACGCTGCGGCTCCGCTAGTCACTGATCTGATTCGTCATTGCGCTTGCACGATCACTGATAGTCATATGCCAACCCGCTGCTGAACAAGACCTCCGCCTCCTGAGCAGCCGCCACCGCATCCTGCACTTCCCGTCGTTTCAGGTCGAGCACGCGCAGTTTGTCGCTGCCCTTCACCTGGGCAATGGACTCAATCCGGCGATAGGCATCAGCATGGCTGGCCGCGTACAGCGCCAAGCCTTGTAGCTTGGCAAGCGCGTCACTCAAGTGCAGGCCGTGCGGGTCAACCAGGTCAACGACAAGCATTCCATCCTGCTCGACGAAGAACAGGAAGTCCGGGCGGACGATTCCATACTGCTCGGCCTTTTCATAGGCAATCCCCAGCGAAGCCTGTCCAGGCTGCTGCGGATTGCGATACCAGAACGAGAACCCCGACCTTGCGGACTCAGTTTCGACTACCGTCCGCTCCCAGTCATTCAGTTCAGCGGGATACTTGCCGTCATCGTTGCACAGCAAGTGGCTATCCCAGACCGGGAGCACTTTTATCCTGCCGCTTTCATTCGCCTTGGTCGCCTCATAACGGGCTTCAGGCTTAAGCAAGCCCACATCTTGCGGTTCCGTACTCATTTCGATGATTTGCCTATAGGACTCCCGTCGATCATCGCTTAGCGCCTTGATCTCCGCCCCATACTTGGCCAGCCAGTCCTTCGCCAGCTTATCGGCCTCGGCATCAAAATAAGACTGCGCCTCCATCACCAGCCCCAAACCAGCAACGGTTACGCGGGCCTCCATGATGGCCTCAAGAAAGCCTTCCGGATCTTCGTCGCGGTCGGCTTCCTGACTCGCCAGATGGTCAACATACGAATGTGCAATCGCCGGGCTGAAGGTGCGCGCCGCACGGCGGTAGGCATCGTCGATGGCTGCCACATCGGCATCTTCCCAGAATTTCTCCAGACTCCGGCCTTGGCCCAGCATGTCTGCTTTCACGGTTTTACCGTCCACAACTAACACGGACTGCCGCTTGGCCTTGATCTTTGCATCGTTGTCGGCCTGAAACGCATCCAAAGCTGCGTGCATCTTGGCATGTGCCAGTCTACCTGCGCCGGACAGAATATCGTCCGACGCCAACTCGTGCGCCAACGCGGTCAACCTGACTGCTGGCCTGGCACCTCGTTGCGGCCGCGTTTGTGATGGCAACGCCTCGAACGCTTCCCACACGGCAGGCGAAACAGCAGGGTTCGGCAGCACCTCAATGTAGTCGATCAACACGCGCCCAGGCGTTGCCGCCTCATTGCCGGTTGTCAACTCATCGACTACTTGCTCCACGGCCTTGCGATTGAATTTCGGCAATAAGCAATCCACCGAGTTCAGTCGATCATTGCCGGGGATACGGCGGGCCAGAGGCGAACGCACCAGACGGCCTAGCAACTGCGTGATGTGCGTCTTGTCGCTGGCCGCACGGAACGACACCATGACCTCGGCACGCGGGCAATCCCAGCCGGTGCTGATTGCATCCTTCGCAATCAGCACCCGCACCCAGGTCGATTCCTGAACCCGCTGCGGCTCGATGTAGGGCACATCGCGGTTACCAAAGCGCTGCGTGGTGTGATCCCCGAAAACATGCGCCACGCAGGCAGAAGGCAGCTCTGGATACTGTTTGAAAATGGTATCCAGCGCCCGCCCGACTTCATCGGGGTCAGGCGTGTTGGGCACCTGCAAGACCATCAACGGCACGACAACATGGGCTTCTTGCTGCTGCTTGGAGTAAGCGCTCCAGGCAAGACTGGATTCCTTCAATTTATCGGCCGCACGCCGCACCAGCACGGTATCAAAATCGCCAGTATTGTCGGGGATATCCAGCAGGATGGTGTCCTTGATCAGGCCGGATTCCTGCACCGTGGACGCATCCACTTCCACATTCGGCAGCTTGATGTGCTTGCCTGCCGACTCAATCGCCTTGTTGAACCGCTCCACCGTGGCCGAAATACCCCAAACGGCCGGGATACCGGGCACGCTACCCACGCCATTGATCAGCCGCTGGACGATGGTGCTCTTGGCGTTCTGACTGGCTGCTGTCTGTGCGCCCATGCCACGGTGCGCCTCATCCAGCACCAGGTAGAGCGTCAAATCCGGGTCTTCAATGGTGTTCTGGATGGTGTCCCAAATCGTGTAGGCCCTCAGGTCGGGCCGCATGTCCGGGAAGGTGCCGTCCAGCTTGGAGGCCATCTCTTCAGGGTCATGGCCACGCACCAACAAGCTATTCTTGCTGAGCTTCTGGGTGTTGAGAAAATAGATTTTCCCCGCCTGGAATTTCGGCCGGTTGAAGGTGTTTTCCACCACCACCAGGTCGGTATAGTTGATACGGTCACTGGCCTCGATAAAGCGAAAACGGGTCTGCTCGTTCAGCGAAGGATCGTCGCTGAACCAGATCACCACCGCGCCGGGGTCGGCATCGAAGCTGAATTCATCGTCACCGTGAAACAACGCCTCGAACGTGGCGGCGGCCATGACGGTCTTGCCCGCGCCGGTTACCGCAGTCAGTGAAAATGCCGTCCTGTCGGCCTCGCCACGCCACAGACGGCGGGCCTTGCCCAGGTTGCTCAAGGATTCGCGGACGGCGTCGCGCTGGTAGTCTTTTAGCGTGAACTTCATCCGTTACTCTCCGTTGGTAAAGCTGAAATTGGTCAGATACGATTCGTACAAGCGCACTGGCTCGACGCCATCAGGCAAGCGCTTGGCAATGGCCTGAAAGCGGCGGTCGTCATCGGTGACGATATAGGCAATGCGGATTTCAGCGGCCTTGGCCAGCGCCTTGATAAAAGGTGTGACCGCATCCACATTGCTGAGCAATCCATAGGCGTCTGCCACCGCCCAGCCATCACCGGGCAGCTTGTCTATGCGGCTGCCCCGCGCTCCGGCTCGCAGCCACAGCAACGGCGCAATCCGGTTGAACGCCAGGTTGTAATTGACCGATACCGGCGTCTCGTAGGTCAGTGTGAAGAACTCAGCGTTTTCCTCGAACCCATCAGCTATCGGAAATACATCGTTGAACTTGTAGTCGCCTTTGACGGGAGAGCCGTCCGGCGTTGTTCCGGTAATGGCAGCACGCACACGTGGCTTGGTGATGTAATCGCAAATTCCAAACTTTTCCCACGCCTCATCTCCAGCTCGAAGATTTTGTGCGCGGAGAGTTCTTTGCTCTTCTGCTCCAACCTCGTTGTTCGTAACGGAAATGCATTGGCGGCTGCCTCCGTCCTGCCTATTCAGTCGCATTACCGCGTGGCCAGTAGTGCCAGAGCCAGAAAAAAAGTCTAGAACCACAGCATTGGGCTTGTGAGAAATGAAAAAACGAAGCGCATCTTCCACCGCATAGAGCGACTTCGGAAAAGGAAACCGTCTGTCCGGAAGTAACTTCTTAAGGAGGTTTGTGCCCCCTTCCGCCGCATTGTGTGAAGCCATATTCCACACTGTTAGCGGCTTCATACCCTTAGAGTGCTCATGCAACCAGCGGACACCAGGCCCAGGCGCACGAACAATCCGTCCCTCACGTGCGGCTTGGACATATCCATCAGTTAAATAATAAATACGAACTGGTTGTGGGGCAGTCGGACGAAGGGACCCGAACTTCACAAACCCTTCTTTTACATATTCAGCAAGCCGATCAGCCGAAAGCGCCCATGTCATTTCTGTGCCATCGGTCGCTGTTGGAAATACGGCTATGGTTCCTTCAGGCGGGCATACTTCAGACTTATCAGCAGAAAGTGGAAGTGTGGTGCCGACGGAGTTAAACTTCCCATCTGCAGTAAAGAAAATAGGATAAAAAAGATTCGGCCTAGCTGTACGCCTTCCATTAGCACCATTTCTTGTGAGGCGCCCCCACTCTACTTCATCACCCGCAGATGTTTGGCGACTATGTAGCATATCGGTCTGCTGCTGCACCGGTACTGCTCTACCAAAGTGAACAAAGTAGATGAACTCATTGCAACGAGAAAACTCACCAGTTCTAGCCGATCCTTTCTGACTGATGACACTACTTATCATCTGAATACGCGCTTCTGAGAATATTTGCTCCAGCAATAGGCCGAGCCGCAAGTATTCCTTTTCGTCAATAGTAACTATCAGTACTGAATCAGCTGGGTTTAACAACTCCTTTGCAATTAGTAAGCGCCGCTCCATCATCGCCAGCCATTTGCTGTGACGGTACAGGTCATCGCCTTCGACGTAGTCGTTGTTATATTTCCAGTCCTTTGCCCCGGTGTTATACGGCGGGTCGATGTAGATGGCATCCACCTGGCCCCGGTGCGTGTAAGTCAACGCCTTGAGGACGTGGTAGTTCTCACCATTGATAACTGTGTGGCAGGGCTTATCACCACCACGCTGCACCTTACCGGTGCTGACCAGGCCCGGATAGATGGTGTCGCGGAACTCGGCCACCACCACCAGATCATCCAGCGCCACGGTCTGCGTTTCGATCTCTGCCGCACCCAGCAACTCCAGGTCAGCCGTTTTCTTCGCCTTGTGGATAGCCTTCACCTGCCACAGCCGCTGATCGCCCTTTCGGGTTGTGCCACGTTCCGGCAATACACGAACCTTGTCGCCCTTCCGTATCGGGCGCAACGGCAGTTCTACCGCTTCGGGGCTATGCCGTTCGAAGTTCAAGCCAAAGGGAAGGCGCGAAGAAAGAATCTTGAATTCTCGATCTAACTCAGCCCCCAGGGCCGAATCTTTGGCTTTTGCCTTGGCAATCAAATCAGTCAGTCTGGACACGGAAATTTTTTCTCTCTTTTGTTTCTTCGCTATTGATGACGTGGCTGCACGACACCGCAATGCTTGTAAATCGTGGTTCGAGACACGCCATAGCGGCGGGCCACATCCGACACCTGAATATCGGGGTCACGCAGCAGGGCTTTGATCTCCCTTACCTGTTGTTCGTCGAGCTTCGGCTTGCGGCCACCGGCGCGACCTCGGGCACGCGCTGCAGCCAGACCGGCCTGCGTCCGCTCCCTGATCAAGCCACGCTCAAATTCGGCCAGCGCTGCGAATACATGAAAAATCAGCTTGCCCGTCGCGCTGCCGGTTTCGATCTTTTCCGTCAAGCTTTCAAAGCCGACGCCACTCTGCTCCAGATCGGTCACGATCTGCACCAGGTCGGACAGGCTGCGCCCGAGCCGATCCAGCCGCCACACCACCAGCGTGTCCCCTGCCCGCAGTGCCTTGCGACACTGCTCAAGCTCCGGCCGCGCGGTATTCTTGCCACTGGCCGCTTCTTCGTAGATCACGCCGCACCCAGCCTGCTGGAGCGCGTCGCGTTGCAGGTCAAGGTGCTGATCATCGGTCGATACGCGGGCGTATCCTATGCACTGATTCATGGACGCATCCAGGACATTGAAAACTTGACGGCGATATTAACACCAGGGGATGCCTTTCACGAAGGTAAAGTGCGCCACTTTGATCTGTTCAGAAAACCACCGTTTTCCGAACACCATTACCACATGCGAAAATGCGGCTTCAAGGTTTAGTGCAACAGCCAAGTACCGAAGGGGCGTAAGCATGAGTGAGAAAAAGGCAAACGCAGCCATCCAACAAACGCCGATACCAGCCAAGCCACGCTACACACTGGCCGAACTCCTGACCGAAGCCGAAGTCGCTGGCGTGTACCCGCTGCCGGCAGAAGAACGCGAATGGATCGACGCCCCGGCCGTGGGCCGGGAACGAGCAGACGACGACAATTGAAAAGGGCGACCAACTGGCCGCCCTTCTTGCTTCTCTTGCCTCTGGATCGGCCTACGCTCTTTGCAGCGCCTGCCGTACAGTGGTCATAGCTTCTTGAAAATCAGCCTGGGTCAACCGCCCCGTTTCGGCCTGGTAGTAGACCAACGTAAACATGTTGGCCACTGCCTCAGCCATCGGTGAAAGCTGCCGCGCCATGTCCTGGTCTATCCAGTCGAGTCCGGCAAGTAGCGTTGCCGCATGTTGGACTGTTTGTGTTGCTTGGGTAGTATTCTGAATTGCCATTTCATGCACCTCTATTGCATCAAGTGGAAGTGCCGGGCCAGTGCTACAACACTGGCCCGGCGCGCATTAATAAAGTCCAGCTGCCTCGGCAAACGCTGACCTGCCAGCAGCAGCACTGGTGGCGTCGATTCTCACCGGCTTCGTTTCAATATCCCGATCAGGTTCTGGACGGTCCACAAAGGCCGCTGTCTCACTTTCCGCGTCAACCTCGGTCGATTGGTCACCTATCGGTTCAAAGCCACTCTGCTCGATGCTGGGCGTTTCATCCAAGCTGGCCAACGCCGCCATATAGTTTGTTTCCATTATCCTGATCGCTCCTATGTCAGCTTAGTTTCGTCACGGTCTCGGAAGGCGGCCACTTCATCGTTTTCACTGACAGCGCCCAAGCTGTTACCGCTGAACTGTTCTTTTTCGCCGTTGGCTGGCTCCATGGTCTCGCGGATCGAGGCTGCGAGCCTACCGCCTGCCGTCTCGCTCACACGCTCTTGAAAGGACGACGAAACCGAAGCGCTCACACCCTTGGCCAATTCGCCAACCGTACCCGCTGCCAGCTTCGCCGCACGCCCAAAACCACCACTGGAGTCGCCACCGCCACTGAACCCTGCGGCCTGGGAAAACGGCGAACTGCCAGCCGTACCAGCTTCACCACCAGAACCGCCACCGCTGCCTCCCATAGCACTGTCGCCGCTGTCACCGCCGCCACTCATGCTGGCCGACGCCTTCTGAAACGCGGCCTGGATAGCCGATGTACCGCCCACCGCACCGGCAGCGGCGCCCATTACCGCCTTACCGGCCATTGCCGCACCACCTGTAGCCATACTGGCCGCCGTCATAGCCGCTCCCACAGCGGCACCTGCGCCGAAACTACCCGCACCGCTGATTGCGCCCAAACTGGCACCCGTCACAACGCCGGAAATCATCGAAGGAACCTTGTTGACCAGGAACAGCAATATCAAGGCAATCACCAACATAACGGCCAGCTCCTGAGAGGTCACACCTTCGCTGATTTGCGCGTAATAGTGATTGATGAACTTCTTGCCGATTGCGACCAGGAGCACCATCGCCATGAGCTGTGCGGCCACGCCAAGAACGGTTCTGTAGTAGTTGATCGCCATGTCGGAAGTCCAACGCGATCCACCGAAACCGAGGAAGAAGATTCCGGCGTACAGCAGAATCCAGGCCGATGCCATAACCAGCAGTAGGTTGATTGCGATCAACGCCAGAACGATCAAAACCGCAATCGCCAACAACTCCATGACCAACGCTGTTGCGAACTGTCGCCATCCCAGCTCCGACGTGGCCTGTACCGTTTTGTGGTACAGCTCAAAGCCGAGATCGAGAATACTGGATGGCCCCAGCTTGCTATCGGTCAGACCCCCCGCCAGTGCTCCAAGGGTTTGTAACGACGCGACCATAGTTCCGGCGATGTTCATGCCGGTGGTGGCATTCGTCAGCAGCCACCAGAAAAAACCGGTGAAGATCGTGAAACGGACGAACTCCGCAAAGAACTCGCCAATGTCGGCCTTGCGCAAGGCCATCATGCCGAACGTCCAGACCATCGAGATCACAACCAGCGTCCAGAACAATCGCGACGCGGCGGCCTCGATAGTAGGCCCCCAGGTCGAAGCCGCAGTGTGAAAACGATTCAGTACATCATTCATCACGCCACTGCTGCTAAGTTCCTGCGCCATCGCCGGCTCAGCTAGCAACACGGTAGCGACCATCATCAGGCCGCCTAAAGCAATTTTATTTCTCATGCTGGCCACCTCAATAGTCGTCTTTGGGACTAGGCTTGAACTCCCATTGGCGCATCTTCTTAGCCTTCTGGAATGCTCTGCATTCCTCGGTGAAAGCTGTTCGGTTCGCTTCGCTGCGCATTTCATTGAGTGCGGCTTGGAACGCATCCGGGGCGCACGTCGCCGCATTTGGCTCCGGCATTCTTTCCTGCCCACACCCAGCCAACAACGCAGCAGCGGTCACCAGGATGACTAGAGTTTTCTTCATCTCACCATCCCCCAATTAATAGTTGTCCGCAGGACTCGGGCGGAACGTCCAAGTACGCATTTGCTCGGCCCTGGCATCGCCTCGCGCCTCGGCATCCAGCTCTGCCGCAATCCGCGCCGCTTCGGCATTTTGCTGGGCAGTCAACATGGTGCGAATCTGCAAAAGCTGATTGGCCTGCTGGCTGGCAAGTTGATTGGCGTAGCCGATGGCTTGTAGCTGGCCTTGCGCACCTTGGGCCGCACCCTGCAACCGTTCCAGGGTGCGGGCATCATCTTTCAAAGCCTTCTGCTGATCGCTGACGGTTTTGAATAGTGCATCGTTGGCCTTCTTTTGCGACTCAGACGCCAGGCGGCGGTTTTCTTCCATAGCGGCCTTTTCGGCGGGTGTGCAACCGGCGGTGCCGTTAAAGCAGGGGGACGAACGGTAATAGGCCACGTCCTGGAATTTCTCTAAGTAACGATCCAGGCTGCCAAGTTGGTTTTCGTAATACGCCAGGGTGTTCTGAGCCGCAATCAACCGGTTCATCGTGGTCTGCGCTTGATCCCAGATATACGCGGCAGGGGCCAGCGTGTTTTGCAGTTGGTTTTCGTACTGCTGGAGCTGGGTCTGGTACTGCTCGATCTGTTTGAGCGTCTGTGCCACAGACTCGATGGCCGTCATGACGTTCTGCATCAAATTGCCGCCGTCAATGACAGGGATACCGGCGTGCACCGGGGTGACGAGAATGCCGGTTGCGAGTGCAACGGCCAGGGCGGCTTTTTTAGCCGCTAAAAAGCGGACACGTTTCATAGTCGAGTACCTCGATGTGATGAGTTAGCTGTATGCGGCTAATCTGCCCTACAACGCTATTACTGCTGCGCTGCTGTGGGGTTGGGCCATCACGTGGCAGTTCGCCGAAATCTGCCAAGGTACCCGCCCGGGCGACACCGTCACGCCCTTGCAAATTTTTGTTGAGATCGATGTGTGCGTGCAACCCTGCACGATTACTGCTTTGTTATTTCTTTACTGGTTTGCCCAGCCAACAGCAATGTAAAAGCATCACCGCCCACGGCCCTTACGCTGTGTAGCCTTCTCCTTCTTGGCGTTCAACTCGGTTTGCAGCTTGGCTCTTCGGCCCTCTTGGTCGCTGATCGTCGGCGAGGGTCTCGATGCTGGCTTCGGTGAGGTAGCCGCCACGCCCTCGATCTGCAACGCTTCAACTTGACATAGAGCACGTAAGCGGCCCGCCCTGGCCACCGGCGGCGGCACCTTCCCGACAGGTATCTCCGGCCTTTTGGTCACGCTGAAATTGCCTTGCAGCAGCGCCTGACGCCGGCTTTCAAGAGCCGGGTCGGCAAAGCTGATGGGCAGCCTGCCATCCACGGCGGCGCGGATCGCCTGCACCTTGAACTCGGTTGTACCGCTGACCGTGATGCGGTCGCCGTATCGTTCGGCCGCCAGGCGCAGCGCCTCCCGCACACCGGCCCGATCTGCCCCGGTCGAAACTTGCAGCTTGTCACCATCGTCGCGCACAGCGCTTTGCCCGGCGCGATAAATGATGGTGCCCTTCTTGGTGATGTTGTCGACCACCGGCGCATGGCCGGGCTTTGCCTCGCCATGGGCGGAGACGGTGTTGCCCTTCAAACCCTGAGCAGCCTCCCTCGACCGCAATGCGGCCAGCGCCTCGCTATTGCCCTCGGTAGCCTGCTGCTTGAGCCAATCGGCCCACTGGCGACGCTGGGTGCCTTGGTAAAGTCGTTCCCGCTCTTTGATATATCCCTTGTGTATCCTTTCCAGGTCAGCCCGCAGCACGGAGCTGACCTGTGAATACAGCAACCGCTTGGTCACGCCACCACTGGCCAGCTTGATAGCCGCCCGCTTGGTCACAGCCTTCTGTTTGACATCCATCACTGCCCGATCCTTGCGCCGCTTCGCCTGGGCCAGCGCCTCGGCCCTGGTTGCAGTTAGGTTCTTCTGCTCGTCTTTGTACCTGGCATAAAGCTCGGTCGTGTTAACGCGCAGCCGCACCGGATTTTTCTGGTAGCTGCGCCGGACTTGGCTCAGCTCCTGCTGATCGGGTGATGCCTCAAATGCCCCCAGACGCTTTTCCAATGCAGGTTTCGACAGCTCCCGCGCCACTGTACTGGGCTTGACCATCGTGCCGTCCTCGGCCCGGATCACCAGACCATTTCCCCTTGGCGTCATGTCCAGTCCATTGTCACGCATGACCTGGTGAAGCTCCGTCCAGGATCGTGCAGACTTGATCTCTTCCAAGCATTCCCGCTTGATCCAGCCCACCAAACTTTCCACGCCGGCATGCCGCTCCATGTCTGCCGCCCTCGATGCTGCCCCGCGCTGTTGGGACTGGTGATTATCGGGTTCCAGTCCGTATTCCCGTTCCAGCGCCATGCAAAGGTCAGCAAGCACCAAGTGCGGGTAATACGGCTCGTGCATCGTGCGTCGGGTCGGATGGATCTTGTTGATGGCGATGTGGATATGCAGGTTGTCGGTGTCGTTGTGCACGGCGCTGATACGTTGGTGGTCGCTGTAGCCAAGCCCGACGCAGATGCGCTCCTCGATCTCCCGCAGGGTGTCGGTGCCGAGCTGCTCGCCAGCGCGGAAACTGACGATCAGGTGATAGGTCTTGTCGCCCTTGGCCCGCGTG
>NZ_JAJMLX010000190.1 GCF_020991325.1 Bordetella petrii
AGTCGGGCTGGGCGTCGCCGGGCGGCGCAACGGCCGCGCGCACGCGGCTGATGCGGCGTTCGGAATTGGTGGCGGTGCCGGATTTCTCGGGCCAGGTGGCGGCCGGCAGCACCAGGTCCGCGTAGGCCAGCGTTTCCGTGCCGGCGTAGGCTTCCTGCACGATGACGAACTCGGCTTTCTGCAACGCGGCGCGCACCTTGGCCTGGTCTGGCAGCGACTGCGCCGGGTTGGTGGCGGCTATCCACAACACCTTGATGCGCCCTTCCAGCACGGCATCGAACATTTCCAGCGCGGGCAGGCCGGGTGCGGCGGGCAGGCTGTCCACCCCCCACAGGGCGGCCACCTGGTCGCGGTGCCCGGACAGGCCGGGGTCGCGGTGGCCGGGCAGCAGCGTGGCCATGCCGCCGGCCTCGCGTCCGCCCATGGCATTGGGCTGGCCGGTCAGCGAAAACGGGCCGGCACCGGGACGGCCGATCTGGCCGGTGGCCAGGTGCAGGTTGATCAGCGCGCCGTTCTTGGCGGTGCCGCTGCTGGATTGATTCAAGCCCATGGTGTACAGCGACAGCGCCGCGCCAGCCTGGCCGAACCAGCGCGCGGCCTGGGCAATGTCGGCCGCCGGCACGCCGCAGACGTCCTGCGCGGCGCGCGGCGTGAATTCATGCACGCGCGTTTTCAACGCATCGAAACCGGCGGTGTGCGCCGCCATGTATTCGCGGTCGACCAGCCCGTCCCACACCATGACATTCAGCATGGCGTGAAACAGGGCCACGTCGGTGCCCGGCAGGATGGGCAGGTGCAGGTCGGCCAGCGCGGCGGTATCGGTGCGGCGCGGGTCCACCACAATGATTTTCATATCGGGGCGCGCGGCCTTGGCGGCCTCCAGCCGGCGGAACAGTACCGGATGCGCGTAGGCCATGTTGGCGCCCGCGATCAGCACCGTGTCGGCCAGTTCCAGGTCGTCGTAGCAGGCGGGCGGCGCATCGGCGCCCAGCGTGAGCTTGTAGCCCGATACCGCGCTGGACATGCACAGCCGCGAATTGGTGTCGATATTGTTGGTGCCCACCAGGGCGCGCGCCAGTTTGTTGAAGACCGCATAGTCTTCGGTCAGCAACTGCCCCGACAGGTAAAACCCCACCGCGTCCGGACCGTGCAGGCCGATGGCCGTGGCCAGCTTGCCCGCGGCCAGGTCCAGGGCGTTGTCCAGCGGCACGGGCACACGTTCGCGGCCGCGTTCCGGGCGCCATTCGGCGCGCAGCACGCGCGCGTGGTCGCGGCGCACGGTATCGGCCAGCGCCAGCCCCTTGCTGCACAGTTTGCCCAGGTTCGAGGGATGGCTAGGGTCGCCCGCCACCGAGATGACCCGGTCGCCGCGCGCGGTGACGCGCACGCCGCAGCCGGTGCCGCAATAACAGCACACCGAGGCCACGGTGCGCTCGCCCGCCGTGGCGGCGCCAGGTTCCAGATGCAGCGGCACCGTGTCCATGCCGGCTCAGTCCTGGTCCATGCCTAGATAGATGGCGCCGTCGTCCACCTTGATGGGCAACGTTTGCACGCAACCCTCGTCGGGCGCCTGGGCCTGGCCGCTGTCCAGGTCCATTACCCAGCCGTGCAGCGGACACGCCACGGAATGGCCGTGCACCAGGCCGGCCGACAGCGGGCCGCCCTTGTGCGGACAGCGGTCCACCACGGCGAATACCTGGTTGTCACTGGTGCGGAACACGGCCACGTCATCCTGGCCGGGGCGCTGCACCACGCGCGCGCCTTGCGGCGGAATCTCGTTGATATGGCAGATATTGCGCCATTGGCAGGTAGCGGCTTGCGGCATGGTGGCACTCATACGGTCAGGGATTGGAATTCGCGGGCGGCCGGCGCGGCTTCGCGTCGCGCCTCCCAGGGGTCGGTCTCGAACGACAGGGCAAACTTCAGGCGCGCGTACAAGTCGGCGCGATTGGCCGCGTCGTCAACCACCCGCGCCTTGGCATGCTCCAGGCCGACGCGCGACAGATAGTGCACCGTGCGCTCCAGGTAATAGGCCTCCTCGCGATACAGCTGCAGGAAAGCGCCGCTGTATTCCAGCACTTCTTCGGCGGTTTTTACTTTGGCGAAGAACTGCGCCACCTCGGTCTTGATGCCGCCGTTGCCGCCCACGTACAGTTCCCAGCCGGATTCCACCGCGATGATGCCCACGTCCTTGATGCCCGACTCGGCGCAGTTGCGCGGGCAGCCCGACACGGCCAGCTTGACCTTGTGCGGGCTCCACATGCCCACCAGGTCTTTTTCCAGCGCGATGCCCATGCCGGTGGAATCCTGCGTGCCGAAGCGGCAGAATTCGCTGCCCACGCAGGTCTTCACGGTGCGCAGGCTCTTGCCATAGGCATGGCCCGACGGCATGTCCAGGTCGGCCCACACCTTGGGCAGGTCTTCCTTCTTCACGCCCAGCAGGTCGATGCGCTGCCCGCCCGTCACCTTCACCAGCGGAATGGCGTACTTGTCGGCCACATCCGCGATGCGGCGCAGTTCGGACGGATTGGTCACCCCGCCCCACATGCGCGGCACCACCGAGTACGTGCCATCTTTCTGGATATTGGCATGCATGCGCTCGTTGGCCAGGCGCGACTGGCTGTCGTCGCGCGCCTCGCCGGGCCAGGTGGACAGCAGGTAGTAGTTCAGGGCCGGCCGGCAGGTGGCGCAACCGTCGGGCGTGCGCCAGTCCATGAAATGCATGGCGTCCGGGATGGTAACCAGGTGGTGTTCGCGAATGGCCTTGCGCACTTCGCCGTGGGTAAGGTCGGTGCAGCCGCACACCGGCTTGGCCGACTTGGGCTTCACATCGGCCGCCCCGCCCACGCAGTTGATCAGGATCTGCTCCACCAGGCCGGTGCACGAACCGCAAGAACTGGCGGCCTTGGTGTGTTTCTTGACCTCATCGACGGTGAACAGGCCGTTGTCGCGGATGGCCTTGACGATGGTGCCCTTGCACACCCCGTTGCAGCCGCATACTTCGGCGCTGTCGGGCATGCCGACAGCGCGGTTCTCGCCCGCATGCCCGGTGTCGCCGATGGTGCTTTCGCCGAACATCAACTGGTCGCGCAGTTCATCCACGCGCTTGCCTTCGCGGATCAGCCGGAAATACCAGGCCCCGTCGGCCGTGTCGCCGTACAGGCAGGCGCCCACCAGCTTGTCGCCTTTCAGCACCAGCTTCTTGTACACGCCGCCCGCCGGATCGGCCAGGGTGATTTCCTCGGTGCCCTGCCCGCCCAGGAAATCGCCGGCAGAAAACACATCGATGCCGGTGACCTTGAGTTTGGTGGATGTGACACTGCCTTCGTAGCGTCCGATGCCATGCATGGCCAGGTGGTTGGCCGCCACCTTGGCTTGCTCGAACAAGGGCGCCACCAGGCCATAAGCCGTACCGCGATGGCTGACGCACTCGCCCACGGCGTAGATCAGCGGGTCGTAGGTTTGCAGCGTATCGGTAACCACCACGCCGCGGTTCACATACAGCCCGCAGCTTTCGGCCAGTTCGGTATTGGGCCGGATACCCACGGCCATCACCACCAGGTCGGCCTCGGCTTGTTCGCCGTCCGCGAACCGCACGGCACACACGCGGCCGCTGCCGTTGTCCAGCAGCGCCTCGGTCTGGCGCGGCATCAGGAACTTCAGGCCGCGCGCTTCCAGGCTGCGCTGCAGCAGCAATGCGGCCTGCGGATCGAGCTGGCGGTCCAGCAGGCCCGACCCCAGGTGCACCACCGACACATCCATGCCGCGTGCGGCCAGTCCGCTGGCGGCTTCCAGGCCCAGCAGGCCGCCGCCGATCACCACGGCGCGCTTGTGCGTGCGGGCCGCTTCTATCATCAGATTCACGTCGCGAATATCGCGGAACGTCACCACGCCGTCCAGGTCCTTGCCAGGAACGGGCAGAATGAACGGATTCGATCCGGTCGCCAGCAGCAGGCGGTCGTAGGGCACTTCGGTGCCATCCTCGCCGATCACGGTGCGGCGCGCGCGGTTGATGCGCTGGACTTTGCAGTTCATGCGCAGGTCGATGCCGTTGGACTGGTACCAGTCCACGTCATTGAGCACGATGTCCTGCACGGTTTGCTCGCCGGTCAGCACCGGCGACAGCAGGATGCGGTTGTAGTTGGGATAGGGCTCCGACCCGAACACGGTAATGTCGTACATGTCGGGGGCGAGTTTCAGCAGTTCTTCCAGCGTGCGCACGCCGGCCATGCCATTGCCCACCATCACCAGCTTCAGTTTCTTTTCCATGATGTCTCTCGTCTTGCTTGCGGGCCGCGCGATCAGGCGTCGGCGGCTTCCATGATTTCGGCCAGCTCGCGGGGAGGCTCGGCCGCCTTGGTCTGCGCCGGGTTGCCATGGCGCCGGTGCAGGAAATCGACCACCGCGGCGCGGCAGGCCAGGTATTCAGCGTGGCCCGCCAGCTCGACGCGATCGCGCGGGCGCGGCAATGGCACCGGCAGCACCTGGCCGATGGTGGCCGCGGGGCCGTTGGTCAGCATCACGATGCGGTCCGACAGCAGCACGGCTTCGTCCACGTCGTGCGTGACCATGATGGCGGTGCTGCGGGTAGCCGCCACGATCTTCAGCAGTTCGTCCTGCAGGTGGGCGCGCGTCAACGCGTCCAACGCGCCAAAGGGCTCGTCCATCAGCAGCACCTTGGGTTCGATGGCCAGGGCGCGCGCAATGCCCACGCGTTGTTTCATGCCGCCCGATATCTCACCCGGCAGCTTGTCCCGCGCCTGCTCCAGGCCCACCAGTTCCAGCGCGGCGCGCGTGCGTTCGGCCAACTGCGCCTTGCTTTCCGACGCCCCGAAGACACGCTGCACGGCCAGGTGCACGTTCTGGAAACAGCTCAGCCACGGCAGCAGCGAATGGTTCTGGAACACCACGGCGCGGTCCGGGCCGGGGCCGGCGATTTCGCGCTCGGCGCACAACAGCACGCCCGATGTGGGACGGGTCAGTCCGGCCACCAGATTCAGCAACGTGGATTTCCCGCAGCCCGAATGGCCGATCAGGGAAATGAATTCGCCCCGCGCCACGGTCAGGTTGATGTCGCGCAGCGCGACGAATGCGCCGCGTGCCGTGCTGAAAGTCTGGCCGACATTCTCGATGCGCACGAACTTTTCCATGGGGCTACTCCTCGATGTAGGCAAAGCGACGCGCCAACCGCACCAGTGTGGCTTCCAGCAGCATGCCCACGATACCGATCACGAAAATGGCGACGACAATGTGTTCGACCTTCAGGTTGTTCCATTCGTCCCACAGCCAGAAGCCGATGCCAGTGCCGCCCGTCAGCATCTCGGCCGCCACGATCACCAGCCAGGCCGTGCCGATCGACAGGCGCACGCCGGTCAGGATGTGGGGCAGCACCGAAGGCAGCAGCACCTTGGTCATCACCTGCCATTCCGACAGGTTCAGCACGCGCGCTACGTTCAGATAGTCTTGCGGCACGCGGGCCACGCCGGCCGCGGTATTGATCACCATGGGCCAGATCGAACAGATGAAAATCGCCCAGATCGCGGCCGGGTCGGCGCCGCGGAACAGCAGCAGCCCCAGAGGCAGCCAAGCCAGCGGCGACACCGGCCGCAGCAGGCTGACAATGGGCGCGAACATGGCATTGGCGGCGGCATAGCGCCCCATGATGAAACCGGCGGGTATGCCCACCAACGCGGCCAGGCCGAAGCCGATACCCACGCGGCGCAGCGATGCCAGCACGTTCCAGCCTATGCCCTGGTCGTTCGGACCGTTGTCGTAGAACGGGTCGGCGAACAGAATGCGCGCCGCGTCCCAGGTGGCGCCCGGCGTGGGAATATCCGGAATGGACATCGCTATTACTTGCCAGGCCAGCACGAACAGGGCAAAGCCGGCCGCCGGCCCGATGGCGGCGCGCAGCAGCGCTTCGGCGCCCGCCCGCCAGTCGGCCGGGCGTGACATTGAGGTAGACAGCAGGGTGGTCGGCATGGCGTGCTCCCGTCAGGCTTTGATCTTGAAGCCGTCGGCGTAGGCGGCGGGATCACTGCCATCCCAGCGCACGCCGTCTATCAACATGGACGCGCGCGTCTCGCTGGCGGGCAGCGCGGCGCCCGCCGCGGCGGCGGCCTGTTTGTACACGTCGACGCGGTTGATGGCGCGCGCCACGCCTTCATAGTCCGGGTGTTCTTTCAACAAGCCCCAGCGCTTGTGCTGGGTCAGGAACCACATTCCGTCGCTCAGGTACGGGAAGCTGGCGGCGCCGTCGGCATAGAAGCGCATCGGATGGGCGTCGTCCCAGCTCTTGCCCAGGCCGTCGGTGTAGCGGCCCAGCATGCGGTCCATGATGGCGTCGACGGCGGTGTTCACGTACGACTTAGCCGCGATAGTCTCGGCCGTCTTGCGGCGGTTGTCGGCCGACGCGTCGATCCATTTGCCGGCCTCGATGACCGCTGCCGTCACCGCGCGCGCCGTATTCGGATGAGCCTTCACGAAGTCCGATGTCGTGCCCAATACTTTTTCGGGGTGATCGGCCCAGATCTGCTGCGAGGTCGCGGCCGTGAAACCGATGCGGTCCATGATGGCGCGGGCGCCCCACGGTTCGCCCACGCAGAAGCCATCCATATTCCCTACCCGCATGTTGGCCACCATCTGCGGCGGCGGCACGGTGATCACGCGCGCGTCGCGCATCGGGTCGATGCCGTTGGCGGCCAGCCAGTAATACAGCCACATGGCATGCGTGCCCGTCGGAAACGTCTGCGCAAAGGTATAGCCGCGCGGCTCGGCCTGCATGTGCTTGCGCAGCGACTCGCCGTCGGTCACGCCGGCTTCGTGCAATTTCGACGACAGGCTGATGCCCTGCCCGTTCTGGTTGATGCCCATCAGCACCGCCATGTCTTTCTGCGGCCCGCCTATGCCCAGGTGCACGCCGTACACCAGGCCATACAGCACGTGGGCAAAGTCCAGCTCACCGTTGATCAGCTTGTCGCGCACGCCGGCCCAGGATGCTTCCTTGGACGGCACGATCTTGACGCCGTACTTCTGGTCTATGCCCAGCACCGAGGCCATCACGACCGATGCGCAATCCGTCAGCGGAATGAAGCCGATGCGCACCTCGGTTTTCTCCGGCGCGTCGGTACCGGCCGCCCAGGCACCGGCCCGCACCAACGGGTCCACCAGGCTCAGCAGCCCGGCCCCGGCAACCGCCTTGGCCGTGTTGCCAAGCCACTTGCGGCGCTGCGCGCCGGCCGCGCCCATCGGCTGCCCGGCCTGGGTGGCGGTTGATTCTGTATCGCGGGGCATGCCGGACATCTGAGGCTCCATAAAAAAAGCGTTCCGCTCCCGCAGGCCCTTTCGCCTTGCGAGTCGCAGAACGCCGTTGTTCGTCGAATCGTGCCGTTTCCGGCCTTGCGGGCAACCGCCATTGGCCCCCATGCACTCATAAGCAAGCACTATGCCAACCGCACTCCCCCCTGCGGCACCCCGGTTTTCACACCAGCCCGCCCCAATGTGGTGCAAGTTCATGCGGCAGCGCACCATCGATGTGCCTCGCGCCCCGCCCGCGGGCAAACCCCATGCGCCCCTGCCATGCCTGCGCGGCCCCCGCCGGGGCGCGGTGATGGCATGGATATTGCATATCCCCCACGGGAAGGGGAGCAACTATGTTGAAGGTCATGCTACTGAACGACGGCGATGGGCGAGCGGCGGCCTTGCGGCAGACGCTGGCCGCCGCCGGTGTGCAGGTGGTGGCCGAACGCGCGGCCGGCATGGATCTGGCGGACGCCATCGATCAACTGGCGCCCGACGTGGTGCTGATCGACGCCGACGCGCCCGCCCGCGACACCCTGGAAGACGTCTGTGTGGCCAGCGAACACAGCGCGCGGCCGGTGGTGATGTTCACCGATGACGGCAATCGCGACACCATCCGCGCCGCGCTGCAGGCCGGCGTGGCGGCCTATGTGGTGGGTGAAGTGCCGCCGCAGCGCATCCAGGCCCTGCTGACGGTGGCCATCGAGCGCAGCGCGGTCGAACGCGCCCGCCGGGTGGAACTGGCCGAGGCGCGCCAGCGCCTGGCCGACCGGCAGGCCATCGAGAAAGCCAAGGGCCTGCTGATGCAACTGCGCGGCGTGTCCGAGGAACAGGCACACCGGCTGCTGCGCGATCGCGCCATGCAAAGCCAGCGCCGGCTGGGCGAAGTAGCGCGCGAAGTGGTCGAGATGGCGCAATGGCTGGGCGGCAAACCCGGAGGTCCTGCCTAGGGGGCATCCATCCTAATCACTTATCGCTATATCAATCCAATAAATCAAAAGTTGTAGGGATGAAAGGCTGTCCCTATGATCGACTGACATATACCGGGCCACGGGCCCGCAGGCTGACTCTTATGAAGCTTTTCCCTTTGTTCGCCGATCTGCAGCACCGCCGGGTACTGGTGGTGGGTGGCGGCGACGTCGCGGCCCGCAAAGTGCAGGTGCTGCTGGAGGCCTCGGCCGATGTGCGAGTGGGCGCCCCCGCCCTGGTGCCCGAACTGGCGCAACTGGCCGATTCCGGCCGCATCCAGTTCGTGCAGGGCTCTTTCCAGGCTGGCTGGCTGGACGACGCCTGGCTGGTGGTGGCCGCCACCGATGACCGCGACGTCAACGCCGCCGTGGCGCAGGCCGCGCAGGATCGCCGCATTTTCAGCAACGTGGTCGATGACGCCGAACTGTCGTCATTTCAGGTTCCGTCCATTGTCGACCGTTCGCCCCTGATCGTGGCTATCTCGTCATCGGGCGTGGCGCCGGTGCTGGCGCGCCGCCTGCGCGAACGCGTGGAATCATTGTTCGACCATTCGCTGGGTTCGCTGGCCGCGCTGGCCGCGCGCCACCGCCCGCGTATCCGCGCGCAGCGGCCCGACCTGAAACAGCGCCGCCGCTTTTACGACTGGCT
>NZ_JAJMLX010000191.1 GCF_020991325.1 Bordetella petrii
AGCCGGCCAGTCCGCCATCCAGCACGGCCACGGCGCCGTGGCCGATCCAGCGCATCAGCCACCACAGCCGGGCGGCATACATGCCGCCGGCGTTGTCGTAGGCCACGACCTGGGTATCCGCCTGCACGCCCAGGCCCGCCATGCGCGCCGCGAACCCGGCGCGGTCTGGCAGCGGGTGGCGCCCATTGCGGCCGGTCGGAACACCGCTCAAGTCCGCTTCCAGGTGCAAGTAATGGGCTCCCGGAATGTGTTCCAGGGCATAGGCGCGCTGGCCCGCTTGCGGATCAGCCAGATCGAAACCGCAATCCAGGAGCACCGGCGCACGGGGGCCGTCCAGCGCTCGCGCCAGTTCCTGCGGGCTTATCAGGGTATCGAATCGCATGGTGGTCATCAGCTCTTGAAGTCGCCCAGCGCATCCATGGCGCGCAGGGAATAAACGTATGCCGCGCCCGCGTTCAAGGCAATGGCGGTGCCCAGCGCCTCGCTGAGCTCGGCCTCGCTGACGCCGGCCTGGCGCGCCGCGGCGGCATGCGCGGCAATACAACCGTCGCAGCGCGTGGTCACCGCCACGGCCAGGGCGATCAATTCGCGGGTCTTGGCATCCAGCGTGCCGGTGGCGCCCTGCGCCTCGTTCAAGGCGCGAAATGCCGTCAGCAGCTGCGGATTGTGTGTGGCCAGCTGTCCGGCGGCCTTGCGGTTGTTGGCCAGCATCTGGTTCCAGTCGTTCAACATGAGGATAGCTCCTGTCGGGTTGCCGGCACTACAGGCCGATCTGCTTCAGCAATTGCGGGGTGGCGACGGTCTTGTACTGGGCGATATCGCGCACCAGGTACTCGCGGAACTGGTCCAGAGGCACATCGTGCTCCATGGCGGCGTTCTCGCGGATGGTGGCCTGCACGGCAGGATCTTTCAATGCCAGGCTCAAATGGCGCGACAGCACTTGCAGCACATCCTTCGGCGTGCCTGCCGGCGCGGCCAGGCCATACCACTGTGTCAGCGTCATATCCACACCCAGTTCCTTGAACGTCGGCACATCGGGCAGGCTGGGGCTGCGTTTTTCGCCGGACACCGCCAGCAGCCGCAGGCCGCCCTGGCGTACCTGCGGCATGAGCGGCGACGCCGTCGCGAAGAACATGTTTATCTGCCCGCCGATCAGGTCGGTAATGGCAGGACCCGAACCCTTGTAGGGAATATGCAGCAGCCGCAGCCCCGCCAGCTCTTTGATGCGTTCCATGCCGATGTGGGCCGCGCCGCCGGTGCCGGTCGACGCGAACGTCAGTTCGGTCGTCTTGGCCTGCGCCAGCACGCTCCTGGCATCGGTGAACTGGGACTTGGGTGCCACGAACAAGCCGTGCGGCGCTTCGAGAATGAGCCCGATCGGCGCGAAATCATCCGGCACTTTATAGGGCAGCGTCTGGGGCTTCAGGGCCGGCGACACGGCCATGTTTCCGCTCATGGCCAACAGCATGGTGTAGCCATCCGCGGGCGCCTTGGCAACCAACGCCGCGGCAATATTTCCCCCGGCTCCCGGCTTGTTCTCGACAATAACGGTCTGGCCCAGGGTCTTGCTCATTGCCGTGGCAATCAGGCGGCCATACAGGTCTCCGCCGCCTCCCGGCGGAAACCCCACGACCAGCGTAATGGGCCGTTCCGGGAATTTTTCCTGCGCGGCGCCAGCGGGGGTCAGCGGGGCCGCCAGGGCCACGATGGCCGCCAGCGCGCCCACCCACCGGATACGGCTCGGAACGAGGAACCTGCCTGGAACTTGAGTCATGGTTTGTCTCCCTTATGTGGTTATTGAATATCCAGGACGGGCTCAGCCTTGCGGGCCGGCCGTCCTGCCTTGCGCGGCGAGCAGGCGGTCTATCGACGCGCCGCACTGCCCCAGATAGCCGGCGGGGTCCGTCAGGCGCCGGATTTCATCCTCGCCCAGCAGCTTGGCCAGTTCCTTGTGCTGGCGCATGGCGTCGGCGAAATCCAGTTTCTGGGTAATGCCGTGCATGGACGCCTCGTAGATCCATTCATGCGCGGTCTGCTTGCCCACGCGCTCGCTCAGTTCGAGCATGACGCGCTCGGACAGCAAGTAGCCGCGCATGCGCTCGAGATTGGCGGCCATGGCCGCGCCGTCGACACGCAGTCCAGCCAGCAGGTTCCTGGCCTGGAACAGCATGGCGCCGGCGATCAGGCAGCATTCCGGCAGCGCCTTCCATTCCATCTTCCAGGCGATGCCGTCGCGTTCGCCTTCCTGGACCATGCCTTCGAGCATCAGGGTGGCGTTGTAGCGCAGCGGGCGCGACAGGCCGGCCAGGTTCTCGGCAGAAGTCGGATTGCGCTTGTGGGGCATGGTTGACGAACCCAGTTTGCCCTCCGAGAACGCTTCCTCGACCTCGGCGAATTCATTGCGCTGCATATTGAAGAGTTCATTGCCGATCTTCGACAACGTGGCACCCACCATGGCCAGCAGCAACGCGTATTCGGTGAAGCGGTCGCGCGCCGGCGCCCAGCTGATCGGCGGCACGCCCAGGCCCAGCCGCTGCAAGGTGAGGCGCTCGACTTCGGCGGCCTGTTCGCCCAGCGAGGCCTGGCTGCCCACCGCCCCCGCCACCATGCCCACCAGCACGCGCGGTTCGCATTCTGTCAGGCGCTGCTGATGGCGTTCGATCTCATCGAGCCAGATGGCGCATTTGTGGCCAAACGTGATGGGCAAGGCTTGCACGCCATGCGTGCGGCCCGCCATGATGGTGTCGCGGTGCTCGCGCGCCAGCCTGGCCAGCTCGCCGCCCACCGCGCGCAGGTCGCGCATGATCACGGCGTGCGCCTCTTTAAGCTGCAGCGCGACGCCTGTATCGACCACGTCCTGGGTCGTGGCGCCATAGTGCAGCCACTCGCCGTTATCCTTGCTGCAGCGCGCCTGCAATTGCTTGAGCGCGGGCACCAGGGAATGCTTGATGCGCCGGATCTCGGCCGACATCTTGCCGATATCGATGTTGCGTACCTGCGCCTGGGCCGTGATCTCCCGCGCCGCCGCGGCCGGAACAATACCCAGATCCGCCTGTGCGCAAGCCAGCGCGGCCTCGAAATCCAGCCATTTCTGGACACGGTTCTCTTCGGAAAAAATGGCGCGCAGTTCGTCGGTGCTCCACAGATGCTGGAGCGATTGCATATCGAAAACGGAAACAGACATGGAGATTCCTGACTGGCTAAAAGAAGGGACGGCGTTCGCGCGGCAACACGCGGCCGGGATTGAAGAGCTGGCGAGGATCCAGCGCGGCCTTGATGCCGGACATCACATCCAGCGCGACCGGTGACTTGTGATGCAGGAAAGCCTGCTGCTTGAGGCGGCCGATGCCGTGTTCGGCCGAGATCGAACCCTGCATGCGCGCCGCGATATCGTGCACCACGTCGTGCACGGCGGCCGCGCGATTGCGAAAATCCGCGTCCGGCATGCCCGGCGGCTTGCTCTGGTTGTAATGCAGGTTGCCGTCGCCGACATGGCCGAAGCAGACAATGCGGATACCGGGCATCAGTTGATCGAGCGCCGCGCCGGCCGCGGCGATGAAGGCCGGTGTGCGCGATACCGGTACCGATATGTCATGCTTGATTGAAGGGCCATCGAGCCGCTGCGCTTCCGGCACGTGTTCGCGCAGCGCCCAGAACTCGTGCGCCTGGCGGCCCGAGGCCGCCAGGGCGGCGTCCAGCACGACACCCGCCTCCAGTGCCTCGCCCAGCACTTCCTCTACCACCGGTGCGGGGTCCAGGCGGACCGAGGTCTCGGATACGTCGAACAGCGCGGCCCACGGATAGCTGCCCCCCAAAGGGTCACGCATGCCGTCCAGCGGCCGGGCCAGCACCTGGTCCAGCGCCTGGCGCCCCAGCAGCTCAAATGCCGTCACCCGTTCGCCTACCGAATCGGTCAGCCGCGCCAGAAGATCCACGGCGGCCTGGGGATCGGGCAGCGCCACCCATGCCGTCACCACCTTGCGAGGCGCGGCGACCAGTTTGAAGGTGGCCGCCGTTACCACGCCCAGCGTGCCTTCCGCGCCGATGAACAAGTGCTTGAGGTCGTAACCCGTATTGTCCTTGCGCAGCGCGGTCAGGGCATCCAGGATCCGGCCGTCGGGCAGCACGACTTCCAGGCCCAGCGTCAGGTCGCGCGTATTGCCATAGCGCAGCACCTGCTCGCCGCCGGCATTGGTGGACACCACCCCGCCAACGGTTGCGCTGCCCTCGGATGCCAGCGACAAGGGAAACAGCCGGCCTTGTGCCGCGGCGGCCTGTTGCGCCGCCTGCACGGTGCATCCCGCCTCGAGCGTCATGCTGTTGTCCAGCGCATCCACCCGCCGCACGGCATTCATGCGCCCCAGGCTCAATACGATCTCGCGCCCGGAGCCATCCGGCGTGGATCCCCCCACCAGGCCGGTATTTCCGCCTTGGGGCACGACAGCGACGCCCGCGGCGGCGCACAGGGCCACGGCGCGGGACACGTGTTCAGTGCTGGCCGGCCGCAGCACGGCCAGGGCCGACCCGGGATAGTTGCCACGCCAGTCGTTCACATAGGCGGCCATGTCGACGTCGCGGGTCAACACATGGCCCGCGCCCATCACGGCCTGCAGCGAGGCAAGGAAATTGGTGTCTGGATCCGGCATGGCTTGCTGCGACCGCCCCGCCGCAGCATAGCCGCCACGACTGAGCGATACTTGTCTCCCTGTGACTGACCGGCATATCCGCACCGGCCAAATTTCATTGAGTAAAATAAATTTTATTTAATGAAAATATAGGAGCTTTGAATTCACGTGTCAAGCCAAAACACCCCCATCACACCGCCGGCCGGCGTGCTGGAACGCGGCGTCGCCATCCTCGAGGCCTTCAATGAACAGGCGTTGCGCCTTACCCTGACCGACCTGGCTGAACGGACCGGGCTGGACAAGGCAACCCTTTTGCGCCTGGCTGGCGTCCTGGTGCGCGCCCGGCTGCTGCACCGCTACGAAAGCGGCGCTTATGCGCCCGGCCCGGCCTTGCTGCATATGGGCATGCTGTACCGGCGCACCTTCGACCTGGGCGCGCGCATACAGCCGGTACTGCGCAAAGTGGTACAGGAAACCGGCGAGACCGTCGCGCTATATACGCGCAGCGGCGACGACCGGATCTGTTTGTATCGCGAGAACACGACGAAAGAGGTGCGCCATCACGTCGAAGTCGGCACTCGCTTGCCATTGGCTGCCGGCGGGTCTTCGGCCCACGTATTGCAGTTCTTCACCGGTGGCGCCACGCCGCATGCCAAGGCCATCCGCGCCAAGGGCTACGCCATGACCCGCTCGGAACGGGTCGCTGAAATGGCCTCGGTGGCCTTGCCCGTCTTCGATGCCGACGGCAGCTTCGTGGGCGCGCTGGTGGTGCTGGGGCTGGCCTCGCGCCATAACGAAAAGGCGCAGCTGAAGGCGGTCGAGATCGTGCGCCGCGAACTAGCCCTGCAGAGTTTCTCTACCGAACCGCCGGCCGACTGAGCGCCCCATCCTCACGAGACAGGGCAGCGCATCAACTGCCGAACAGAGGCGCCGCGGGAAGACAAGGCGCCGTATCGCGCGCCGGGTCGGCATATGCCGCGCACCAGTCGGAGATTGCACCGGCGGCGGCATCGCCCATGCCCGGCGCGAAGGACCGCATGCGCGCCTGCAGTGCCTGCCAGGTATAGGGTTCTTCGGGGTCGCCGCGCCGCAGCTCGCGCAGTGCGCTGAATTGCCGGCCATCGCGCAGCGCAATCGTGACCCGGCTCGGCCGCTTGCGGGGAAAGGCGCGCTGGAAAGCGTCGTCGGTGCTGACCGTGATGCGGGCCGCCAATTCCCGCAAGGCCGGCGCACCGAGCTGGGGCGCTTCCATATCCTGGATGCGCAATTGGCCATGCAACAGCAACGTGGCCGCCACATAGCGCAGGCTGAAGCAAGTCTCGGACGGATTGGCCGGCCAATCCACGCCGGCGATCTTCAGCGCATGGGGAAAAATCGTGATGTCCACGGCCTGCACATCGGCCGGCTTGATGCCATGTGCATCGATCAAGTCCCGGATTGCGTCCAAAGGGGTGAACAACTGCGCGCAGCACGGCCAGGCCTTGATGGTGGCGGTGTTGATGCGTTCGGGCCCATCCAGCTCACTGTCCAAGGCCTCGATGGGGCCGTCACCGGCCAGCAGGGCATACAGGCCCCGCGGGCCCGTGGCAAATGCGCGCGCGCCAGGCAGGCCGGCCCGCGCGGCATACGCCGCGGTCAGGCCATTGCGTACCGCCATGGCAGGATGCAGGGATTTGGAGGCATGCGCGCCATCGTCGACCAGTTGCCACAGCCCCGCGGCCTGCGTGGCCGCAATGCCCAGGGCATGATGCAGCTGATCCGGGGCCAAGCCCAGCGCCACGCCTGCCGCCGCCGCCGCCCCCACGGAGCCGGCCGTTGCCGTGGCATGGAAGTTGGCCGCGTGCCGGGTACCGAGCGCTTCCCCCAGCCGCAACGACACCTCGTAGCCTGCGATGATCGCATCCGTCGCCTGGCGTTGCGTCAGCGCCTGCTGGGACGCCAGCGCCAGCACCGGAGTGATCGCCACCACGCCGGGATGCAACATTGCCGCCCGGTGCGCATCGTCGATTTCACGCAAGTGGGCAATGGCGGCATTGGCAAACGCGGCGGCCATGCCGCTAGCCGCGGCGCCGCCGAACACCGGCGAGACGCCTGGTCCGGGATGGCATTGCGCCGCCACCTCGCGCATCGTGGCCGCAGCCGGCATATCAATGCCCGACCATCCCGCGGTAAACCAGTCCAGCAGGGCTTGCGCCAACCGCTCGCGCGTGGCAACCGCCACCGGCTGCGACCGCCGTGCGGCAAGATGATGTACCAGGATAGCTTCGGGCGTAGAAGGCATGGTCGAGTCGTTTTGTTTAATGAAATTAATTTCATTGTATAAAACAAACTGCCACATGGCGCAGATTCGGACCTTTCCCGCGCAAACGCCGCAAACGACAACGCCAACCCCGAGGGGTTGGCGTGAATCTTGATCTGATTGGTGGGTCGTGCGCGACTCGAACGCGCGACCAACGGATTAAAAGTCCGCTGCTCTACCAACTGAGCTAACGACCCGACCGAAGCGCGAAATTATGGCTTATTTCGACGGGCCTGTCAAAACGCCTACCAGGCCGCCACCACGGCGCCCTTGAACTTCTCGGCGATGAACGCCTTGACCGTCGGGCTGTGGTAGATGCCGACAAGCTTCTGCAAGTCGGCGCGGTCCTTGTCTTGTTCGCGCACCGCCAGCACATTGGCATAAGGCGAATCGGCCGCCTCGCGGGCAATGGCATCCTTGTTCGGGTCCAGGCCGGCTTCCAGCGCGAAGTTGGTATTCACGGCCGAGGCGTCGGTGTCATCCAGCGAACGGGGCAACTGGGCAGCATCCAGTTCCACGAAGCGCAACTTGCGCGGGTTTTCCACCACGTCGATGGGCGTTGCCTTCAGGCCGGCGGCCGGGTCCAGCTTGATCAGGCCCTGCGATTGCAGCAGCAGCAAGGCACGGCCGCCATTGGTGGGGTCGTTCGGAATGCCAATTTGCGCGCCCTGCTTCAGTTCGTCCAGCCGCTTGATCTTCTTGCTGTAGATGCCGATGGGAAAGATCACCGTCTTGGCGATGCTGACCAGTTTGTAGCCGCGGTCGGCGTTGGCCGAATCCAGGTAGGGCTGGTGCTGGTAGCTGTTCAGGTCCAGGTCGCCCACGGCCAGGGCGGCGTTGGGCTGCACATAGTCGCTGAACTCGATAACCTGGATCTGCAGGCCCTGCTTGGCAGCTTCCTGCTTTACCACGTCAAAAATCTGCGCGTGCGGGCCGGCGGTAACGCCCACCTTCAGGGGCTTGTCCTGCGCCAGCGCGGGTTGCGCGAACGCGGCGGCGCCCAGGGCCAGCGCGGCCAACGACTTGAAAAACTTGATGCTCATGTTGCGTAGGTTCCGAAGGGAAGGAAAACGTCAGCGGTGCGACATGCGGCGGACCAGCCAGTCGCCGAAGCTCTGCACGACCTGCACCAGCGCCACCAGCACCACCACCACGGCCAGCATCACTTCCGGCAGGAAGCGCTGGTAGCCGTAGCGTATGCCCAGGTCGCCCAGGCCGCCGCCGCCAATGGCGCCCGCCATGGCCGAATAACCGATCAGGCTGACCACGGTGACGATGGTGGCCGCCACCAGGCCGGGCAGCGACTCGGGCAGCAGCACTTTCAGGATGATCTGCAAGGGGCTGGCCCCCATGGCGCGCGCCGCGGTCAGCAGGCCGGGATCGACTTCGCGCATGGCGTTCTCGGCGATGCGGGCCATGAACGGAATGGCGGCAACGGCCAGCGGCACGATGGCCGCGGTGGTGCCGATGGATGTCTGCGCGATCCAGCGGGTGAACGGAATGATCGCCACCATCAGGATGACGAACGGCACCGAACGCGTGGCGTTGACAATGGCCCCCAGCACACGGTTCACCCCCAGGTTCTGCAGCATGGCGCCGCGCGCGGTCACCACCAGCACCACGCCCATGGGTATGCCCACCAATACCGCAATACCGCTGGACACGCCCACCATCAGCAGGGTTTCAAGCAGCGAGGTGATGAGCAGGTCGATCAGTTGCGGACTCATGAGCAATTTCTTCTACAGGGATTTCTCGGGCGGCCAGGTCGGCCAGGGCATGGGCGACCGCGTTGGGCGCGCCTTGCACCAGTACGAACACCGTGCCCACGGCCACGCCCTTGATGTCTTCGACGCGCGCCTGAACCAGGCTGACATCCAGGCCGTGCTGGCGCGTCAGGTCGGACAGCAGCGTGCCCGCCGAGGCGCCGCCAGCCAGGTGCACCCGCAGCAGCCGCACGGCGCTGCCGG
>NZ_JAJMLX010000192.1 GCF_020991325.1 Bordetella petrii
TGCCCGGCCGACTGCCCCCCGCCTTCCTTCGGTAGCGCTCGGCGGCCTCTACGGGCCCGCCACGCCGGGGCCCGCAGGCCCCGGCCCGGCGCTGGCGCCTTCTCAATTTTTCTTTCTTCGAGATCATCATGTCCAAACAATTTGACGTCGTCGTCATCGGTGCCGGCCCCGGCGGGTACATCGCCGCCATTCGCGCCGCTCAATTGGGTATGTCGGTGGCTTGCATCGACGCCTGGCAAAATGGCCAGGGCGGCCCCGCGCCCGGCGGCACTTGCACCAACGTGGGCTGCATTCCCTCCAAGGCCTTGCTGCAGTCGTCCGAACACTACGAGCAGGTCAACCACCACTTCGCCGACCACGGCATCGAGGTCAAGGACGTCAGCCTGAAGCTGGACACGCTGATCGGCCGTAAGAACACGGTGGTGAAGCAGAACAACGACGGCATCTTGTACCTGTTCAAGAAGAACAAGGTCACTTTCTTCCATGGCAAGGGCGCGTTCGCCGGCAAGGCGGAAGGCGGCTACGCTATCAAGGTCAGCGGCACCGCCGAGGCCGAGCTGGTGGCCAAGCACGTGATCGTGGCTACCGGTTCGTCGGCGCGCGAACTGCCTGGCCTGCCGTTCGACGAAAAAGTGGTGTTGTCCAACGACGGCGCGCTGAACATCGGTGCCGTGCCCAAGAAACTGGGCGTGATCGGCGCCGGCGTCATCGGCCTGGAAATGGGCAGCGTGTGGCGCCGCCTGGGCGCCGAAGTCACCATCCTGGAAGCCATGCCCGAGTTCCTGGCGGCGGCCGACCAGCAGGTGGCCAAAGAGGCCCTGAAGGCTTTCACCAAGCAGGGCCTGGATATCCAGATGGCCGTGAAGATCGGCGAGATCAAGGCGACCGCCAAGTCGGTTACCGTGCCCTATACCGATGCCAAGGGCGGCGAGCAGAAGCTGGTGGTGGACAAGCTGATCGTGTCGATCGGCCGCGTGCCGTACACCGGCGGCCTGGACGTGGACAGCGTCGGCCTGAAGCTGGATGAGCGCGGCTTCATCGAGGTGGACGGCGACTGCAAGACCAACTTGCCCAATGTGTGGGCGGTGGGCGACGTGGTGCGCGGCCCCATGCTGGCGCACAAGGCCGAAGAGGAAGGCGTGGCGGTGGCCGAGCGCATCGCCGGCCAGCATGGCCATGTCAATTTCGATACCGTGCCGTGGGTCATCTACACCTCGCCCGAGATCGCGTGGGTGGGCAAGACCGAACAGCAGCTGAAGAAGGAAGGCCGCGGGTACAAGGCCGGCAGCTTCCCCTTCATGGCCAACGGCCGCGCGCGCGCGCTGGGCGACACCACCGGCTTTGCCAAGGTGATCGCCGACGCCAAGACGGACGAGGTGCTGGGTGTGCATATCGTGGGCCCGATGGCTTCCGAGCTGATCTCCGAAGCGGTCACCATCATGGAATTCCGCGGTGCCGCCGAAGACATCGCCCGTATCTGCCACGCGCACCCGACTTTGTCGGAAGCCGTGAAGGAAGCGGCGCTGGCGGTGGACAAGCGCACGCTGAATTTCTGATTTCCTTTGGCGGTGCCAGGTACCCTGGCAGTGCCCAAGGTGAAAAAAGGCCATGACCAGGTGTCTGGCTCCGCAGGTGCCGGACACCGTTGTGTGCCAAGATGGTCTCAGTTAGACGGTGTCTGGCACCCTGACGGGAGCCAGACACCTAGTAGTGCCGGCGAAAACTCGCAGTGGCAGCCCAAGGTAGTGCCATGGGTGCCTGGCACCGAAGTCCGCCTATCAGGGGCGGTTGTTGCACAAGGCGGTCGACCCGCCTTTTTTCTTTCAGGTTTGCTGCTGCGTCATGAACGTCCGTGAATACTACGAACACGCCCTGGCGGAACGGGGCTACAAGCCCGATACCGCGCAGAAGCAGGCCATCGACCGGCTGCAGGCGTATTACGACGATTGGGTGCGCTTCAAGGCCATGCGCTCCAATGCGCTGAAGAAGCTGCTGAACCGGCCCGACGTGCCGCGCGGGGTGTACCTGTGGGGCGGGGTGGGGCGGGGCAAGAGCTTCCTGATGGATGCCTTCTATGCCACCGTGCCGGTGGTGCGCAAGACGCGCCTGCATTTCCACGAGTTCATCCGCGGCGTGCATCGCGAACTGGAAAATGTGAAGGGCATGCAGGACCCGCTGGACGAAGTGGCCAAGCGCGTGGCCAAGCGCTACCGGCTGATCTGCTTCGACGAGTTCCATGTGTCGGATGTGGCCGATGCGATGATTCTGTATCGTCTGCTGCTCAAGCTGTTCGAGTACGGCACGTCGTTCGTCATGACGTCGAACTACGAGCCGTCCACCTTGTACCCCGACGGCCTGCACCGCGACCGCATTCTGCCCGCCATCGAGCTCATCCAGAAACGCATGGACGTCTTGAACGTGGACGCTGGCATTGATTACCGTCGCCGCACGCTAGAGCAGGTCAGAAGCTATCACTCGCCGCTGAACGAACAGTCCAGGGCGGCCTTGCAAGATGCCTTCGATCGCCTGGCCGATACGCCGCCGCAAGAGCCTGTGCTGCATATCGAGCACCGCGAGATCCGCGCGCAGGCGCTGGCCGGCTCGGTGGTGTGGTTCGACTTCGCCACGCTTTGCGGCGGGCCGCGCTCGCAGAACGATTACCTGGAACTGGCCAACCGCTTCCATGCGGTGATCCTGTCGGAGGTACCGCGCATGGGGCCACGCCAGGCGTCCGAGGCGAGACGCTTCACCTGGCTGATCGACGTGTTCTACGACCACAAGATCAAGCTGATAATGTCAGCCGAATGCGAACCCGAAGAACTGTATACCCAGGGGGCGCTGGCCAATGAGTTCCATCGCACGGTATCGCGCATTCTGGAAATGCAGTCGCGAGAATACCTGGAGTCCGAGCGCCGCCTGACAGTCGGCCTGTAGGGCCACGCACGCAAAAAAGTGCGGTCCGGGGCTGGCGGCCCAAGTGGGAATGATTATAATTCTCAAATTATTCCGCTCATAGGGCATGCAGTGAAACCTATTCCCGGCGCCAGCCTGGCGCAATACCGATGGGCTGTGACGTCGCGCGTTGCCGCGGCGGTGTTTGGCGGCTACGCCCTGGCATCGGCGGCGGCCGCGTGCCTGGCCGTGTGGCTGCCGATGGCGCGGCCCGACGCGGTCATCACCGCCATGCTGCTGGCCTTTGTCATCTATGCCATTGGCGCCACCTGGGTGTTCGCCACCCGCAACGCCTGGCGGGCCTGGGGTGGCCTGCTGGTGCCGGCTGCGGTGTTGGCGGCGGTGTACTGGCTGGGGCGGCCCGTAGGCCTGGCATGACACGCGGCAATCCGTCCAGGGCGGCCCGGCCGCAGCAGCAGGGCGAAGGGCTGCGCCAGGCAATGTCGTGGCTGCATACCTGGTCCGGCTTGATACTGGGCTGGGTGCTGTTCGCCATGTTCCTGACCGGTACGCTGGCGTTCTTCCGGCCCGAGATCACCGCCTGGATGCAGCCCGAGATGCCGCGGCAGCAGGCGGCCATGCCGGCGGAGCAGGCCGCCGACGTGGCGCAACAGTACTTGCAGCGCCACGCGCCGGACGCAGCGCGCTGGTTCATCGGCTTGCCCGAGCCGCGCGAACCCTACCTGAGCCTGACCTACCAAGTGCCCAAGCCGGCGCCAGGCGAACGCGGTTTCAAGCGCGTCAAACTAGACCCTTACAGCGGCGAAGAACTGCAGGCGCGCGCCACGCGCGGCGGCGATTTCTTCTACCGCTTTCATTTCGAACTGGAAATGGGCTACCCGTGGGGGCGCTGGCTGGCCAGCATCGCGGGCATGTTCATGCTGATCGCCATCATCAGCGGCGTGATCACGCACAAGAAGATCTTCACCGATTTCTTCACCTTCCGGCCGGGCAAGGGGGGGCAGCGTGCCTGGATGGACGGGCACAACGTGCTGTCGGTGCTGGGCCTGCCTTTCCATTTGATGATTACTTTCAGCGGGCTGGTGCTTTTCATGAGCATGCTGCTGCCGGCCGGGATTTCGGCCGCCTACGATAATCCGCGCGCGTTCAATAATGAACTGTTCCCCGCGTTTGCTCCCGCGCCGGCCGGCGCGAACGGTGCCACGCTGCTGCCGCTGTCGACCTTCGTCGGGCAGGCCCAGGCCCTGTGGCAGGGCGGTCGCATCGGCCGCCTGGTGGTGTCGAACCCCGGCAAATCGGGGGCCGTGGTGTCGGTGGGGCGCGACGAAGGGGAACGCGTGTCGTATGGCCGCATGGCGCCCAGTCTGCGCTTCGGCGGCGCCGACGGCAAGCTGCTGGCGCGCCACGACGCCGACAGCGCCGCCAGGGTAACCGCGGGTACCCTCATCGGCCTGCACCTGGGCCTGTTTGCCGAGCCGGTGCTGCGCTGGCTGTATTTCCTGGTAAGCCTGGCGGGCACCGCCATGGTGGGCACCGGGCTGGCCCTGTGGGTGGCCAAGCGGCGACAGAAAGCCGGCGCGGCCGCGCACCAGAAATTCTCGCTGCGCCTGGTGGATGCCCTGAACGCCGGCAGCATCGCCGGGCTGTGCGTGGCGCTGGCGGTGTATTTCTGGGCCAACCGGCTGCTGCCGGCCGAGATGGCGGGGCGAGCCGGCTGGGAAACCCGCGCATTCTTTGCCGCGTGGGGCCTGAGTTTTCTGTATGCCTTTGCTACGCGCTCCCGCATGTGGGCCGACCTGCTGGCATTGTCGGCCGGCCTGTCCCTGGGGCTGCCGCTGCTGAATGCGATGACCAGTTCCCGCCATCTGGGAATCTCGCTGCCTGCGGGCGATTGGGTCATGGCCGGATTCGACCTGACGGCGCTGGCCTCGGGCGTGCTGCTGGCCTGGATGGCCCGCAAGGCTTACGGCAAGTTGGGCAAACCCGGGCCGCAGGCCGCCCGGCGGCCCGCGCCCACCGCATTCCACTCTGCCAACGAGGTGAACCCATGATGAGTATTGCTGCTTTCTGCCTGGCGTACGCGGGTTTTGCCGCCCTGTGCCTGGGCATGGATCGCCACTACGAAGCGGTGTTCGACCGTGAGCTGCCGCGCCGCCATCGCACGCCCTTGCGGGCGTTCGGCTGGGTGGCGCTGGCTTTGTCTCTATGGGCCTCGGCCGCCGTGTGGGGGTGGCGGTACGGCACCGTGGAATGGATAGGCATTCTCAGCCTGGCCGGCTTGTTGCTGATCTGGTTCGTCAGTTTCCGTCCGCGCGAGGCGCTGGCCACGGGCGGGCTGTGCGCGGTGGCGGCGCCGGTGCTGGCCTGGATGTAGCAGGCGCGTCCCGCCGACGCGCTAAACTGCGGGATTCTCCGCAATCGCCTGTTGTCCTGTCCATGAGCACCCGCGTTCTTACCGGCATTACCACCACCGGCACCCCCCACCTTGGCAACTATGCCGGCGCCATCCGCCCCGCCATCCAGGCCAGTACCCAGGCCGGCATCGACGCCTTCTATTTCATGGCCGACTATCACGCACTGATCAAGTGCGATGACCCGGCCCGGGTGGCCAGGTCGCGGCTTGAACTGGCGGCCACCTGGCTGGCCGCCGGGCTGGATCCGGAGCGTGTCACCTTCTATCGCCAGTCGGACATTCCCGAGATCCCGGAACTGTGCTGGCTGCTGACCTGCGTGACCGCCAAGGGCCTGATGAACCGCGCCCACGCCTACAAGGCGTCGGTGGACCAAAACAATGCCAAGGGCGTGGACCCCGACGACGGCGTCACCATGGGGCTGTTTTCGTACCCCATCCTGATGGCGGCCGACATCCTGATGTTCAACGCGAACAAGGTGCCGGTGGGCCGCGACCAGGTCCAGCACCTGGAAATGGCGCGCGACATCGCCCAGCGCTTCAACAACCTGTACGGGCGCGACTACTTCGTGCTGCCCGAAGTGGTCATCGAGGAAGACGTGGCCACCTTGCCCGGCCTGGACGGCCGCAAGATGTCCAAGAGCTACAACAACACCATCCCCTTGTTCGAGGGCGGCTCGGCGGCCATGCGCACGGCGGTGATGCGCATCGTGACGGATTCGCGCCAGCCGGGCGAGCCCAAGGATGCCGAATCGTCGCACCTGTATACGCTGTATCGCGCCTTTGCCACGCCGGCGGAATCGGCTGCGTTCCGCGCGCAACTGGAAACCGGCCTGGGCTGGGGCGACGCCAAGCAGGCGCTGCTGGATCGCCTGGAGCGCGATCTGGCGCCCATGCGCGAACGCTATAACGAACTGATCGCCCGCCCGGACCGCATCGAAGACATACTGCAGGCCGGCGCGCAGAAGGCCCGCAAACTGGCCACGCCGCTGATGCAGGAACTGCGCGAGGCTGTCGGGCTGCGCAAGCTGGCCGGCGCGCCCGGCACCGGCAAATCCACCGCCAAGAAAGCGGGCAAAGCCGCCCGCTTCGTCAGTTTCCGCGACAGCGATGGGGCTTTCCGCTTCCGCCTGCTGGGCGCGGACGGCCGCGAACTACTGTTGTCGCGCGGCTTCGACAACCCGAAAGAAGCCGGTGCGCGCATGCAGCGCCTGCAGGGCGCCGCGCAAGATTGCCTGCAGCCCGAAGGCCTGGCCTATCTGGCGGTACTGGATGGAGAACTGCTGGCCCAGGGGCCCGAGGCGGCCGACGCTGCCCAGCGCGACGCCTTGCTGGAACAGGCCCGCCAGGCACTGGCCTCGCTGGCCGGCTGATGCTTAACGGGCCGTGGCGGCCGCGACGATGCGGCCGTCCTGTACCTGGAAGCGCGGCACATTGCCCTGGCCGGCGATTTCCAGGGTATCGCCCTCGGTGTAGCCTTTCACGGTGGGGCAGTCCAGCCATTCCGGGTTGATGAAGGGGAAATACTTCAGCGTGCCGCTGCCCTGGCTGGCAAATTCGAAGGTGGTGTTGGCAACCACTTCCGGGTCCCATTGGCTGGCGTCGAACACCATCGAGCACGCCGCGCCGATGCGGTAGGTAATGCTGGCCCCCATGCTGGAAAAACCCAGGGCGCCCACATGCAGGCTGGCGCCGTTTACCAGTTCGATGCTGCGGGAGCCCAGGCGTTCCAGGGTGATCAGCTTGAACGATACCTGCACGCCGTCCAGCACCAGTTGCGCATACTGGCCCAGGGTGACCTCGCCATAGGCCCCGGTGGGGCTGACATTCTGGGAGGTGACGGTTTGCGACGCATTGGCGTCCAGCGCAAGAGTCGAGCTTCGCATGACGAAAAATCCGTTTTTATTGTTTTGATACAAACAGATATTTTCGCTTAATTCATAAATATTGGCTCGTGCTTTTGTTATGCGACTGACTAGGGATAACCCTGGGTGGAGAGCGCCCGGTGGCTATCCGCATTGGCAGCCAGTTGTCAGGGCTGTTTGCGCGATCCGTCAGGATAGTACTGGGCTTGCACTGCGCTGCCTTCCGGGTTGAAGGTTTTGCTCGAGAGTTGCGCTCCGTCGGGGCCGTACGTCGTCTCGCGGGTCAACTTGCCCGCCTGGTCGTAGTAACGGTGGGTTCCCACGGCCCGGAATTGGCCCTGGAACACGCCGCTGGACTGCAGTACGCCCTGATCGGAGAACCGTTCTACGTAGGTGCCTGGCGTACCGTGCGGCGCGTGGATGGATTGGTCGACCCGCGTTTCCTTTACCTTCCCGTTCATGTACCAGTGCGTAGCCTTCATTTCCCGGCCGCCCAGGAATTCCTGTTCGCGGACAGGCACGCCATTGTCATACCATTCGCGCTCGATTGCCTCGAGTGCCTTGGCGGAACCGTGCGGCACTTCACGCTCGATCACTTCGTAGATGAGTGTGCCATTACGCGCGTATTCGCGTGTCTGCTGGCCGCCTTCGATCTGGCGGGTAACGGTCTGGCCGGCCAGGCCCGGGTTCGATTCCGCCGCCGCCCACGACGGGAACAAGACAACGGCAAACATCAACAAGAGCGGCAGCGCGCGCATCATGGCCCATTCCTTGTAATACCGGTTGTACCAACATTGGGTCCGCCCAGTATAAGGAATTGGTCGCGCGAGGCAGCCCCGCCGGTGTGCCACGCTTGCTAGGGCGCCGTGCAAATCTTGCCGCGCGGCAGCTCCAGCCGGGCGCGGCAGATTCACGTCAGGCGGGGGCGCCGCCTTGCAGTTCCGGAGTGTTACCCGAGCTCTCGTGCGTTTCCAGGCGGTCGTCCACCCGCTGCACGCCCGACATGCCGCGAACGGCGGCTAGCAGGGCGTTATGTTCGGCTTGCAGGATGTGGCCGGACAGGGTGATGTCGCCAGCCGTGGCGGTAACCGTGATCGCGCCGGGATGGCTGACCAGCCGGCCCAATTGCGCGCGAACCCGCTCGACCAACTGCCGGTCGCTGGACGGTGGTTCGTCCAGGCCCATTTTGTCGCGCGCGCCGGCGGTCCAGCCGCGCACCTGGTCGGCAGCGTACTTGCCTTCGGCCAGCAGGCAATCCGTGGCATCGTTGCGCAATGCGGTCAGTTGGTCGCACAGGCGGGAACGGCGGCGGCGCCCCAGTTCCGGATCCAGGTAGTACATGGCCGCGGCGCCCAGCGCCAGCGTGGCAATGCGGTTCAGAATAGTCACTTGCGTCCTCCGTGAGTCGGGCCGTTGAAAGGCCCGCCAGCATGATGCTGGCCGGGCAAGGACGCGTGGGCAAGTACTGTGCCCGGCCAGGAGGCCGGGCGCGGGTGTCAGCGCTTGAGCTTGGCGAAGGCGTCCGCCATGGCGCTGTTCACCGGTTCGGCCCGGCCGGCGCCGTTGCCCGAAGGGCGGCGGCCGCTGCCCGCCGGCCGGTT
>NZ_JAJMLX010000193.1 GCF_020991325.1 Bordetella petrii
CGCGCCACGTCGCGCAGCGGGGGCGCCCCATACAGCCGGCTGTACTCGCGGCTGAACTGCGAGGCGCTTTCGTAGCCCACCTGGCGCGCGGCGGCGCCGGCGTCGGTGACACCGGCCAGCAGCAGGCGGCGGGCTTCCTGCAGGCGTATTTGCTTCTGGTATTGCAGCGGGCTCATGGCCGTTACCGCCTTGAAGTGGTGGTGCAGCGACGAGGTGCTCATGTTGACAGTCTGGGCCAGGTGCTCGATGCGCAGCGGCCGGTTGAAGTGCGTTTGCAGCCAGGCGATCGCCTGGCGTACCTGGTGCGACGGGCCCTCGTTGCGGGCAATGTGCCGCAACCGCGCACCCAGTTCGCCTGTCAGCAGGCGGTAGCAGATTTCGCGGCGTATCAAGGGGGCCAGTACCGGGATGTCCGCGGGCGTATCCAGCAGCCGTGTCAGCCGCAGCGCCGCATCCAGCAGGGGCGGGCTCAGGCGCGCCACGGCCAGGCCGCGTCCGGCATCGGCCTCTGGCGGGGGCGGCAGGCCAGTGTCGGCCTGCAGGTCGGCGGTGGCCTGCGGATCCAGGTCCAGCACGAAACACAGGTAGGGCGTATCCGGCGTGGCCAGGGTAATGCGCGAGGCCACCGGCAGGTCTACAGACGTGAGCAGATAGTGCGATGCGGAATACTCGTAGACATCTTCGCCGACTTCCACGCGTTTTGCGCCCTGCACCAGAATGGCCAGCGATGGCCGGTAGACGCCCACCACCAGTTCGCTGGGCAGTGATGACCGGAAGAACGACAGTTCCGGTATGGCCGTGGCGAACAGGCCGTCGCGGGGCGCGTGGCGGTTGACCAGCGCCGCCAGCCCGTCCAGGCCAGCGAGCGGCACGGACGGAGTGGCAGGGGCAAGGTGGGAAGCGGGCGCCATGTCCATTACGGGTGCGGGTAGTGAAACCATTATGCCTGCGCGGCCAGCGCCTTGGCCTGGCCGGAAAACGGCAGGGTGCGTATGCGCTGCCTGGTGGCGGCATACAGCGCGTTGGCCACGGCCGGCGCCACCGGCGGCACGCCGGGTTCGCCCACGCCGGTGGGTTTCTCGGCGGACGGCACGAAATGCACTTCGACGGCGGGCATCTCGTTGATGCGCAGCAGCAGGTAATCGTGGAAGTTGCTTTGTTCCACTTGCCCGTCCTTGAGCGTGACGGCGCCATGCAGTGCCGTCGACAGGCCGAAACCGATGCCGCCTTCGATCTGCGAACGCGCCAGGTCCGGATTCACCACGATGCCGCAGTCCACCGCGCAGACAACGCGGTCTACCTTGAACGAGCCGTCGGGCTTGACCGTGACTTCCGCCACCTGGGCCACGATGGTGTCGAACGATTCGTGTACCGCCACGCCCTTGCCGCGCCGCTCGCCGGGCGCGCCGGCTGCCAGCGGCTGGCTCCAGCCGGCCTGTTCGGCGGCCAGTTCCAGCACTTTGCGGTGGCGTGGATGCTGGTCGAGCAGGGCGGCGCGGTAGGCCACCGGGTCCTGTCCGGCGGCGGCCGCCGCCTCATCCATCAGGCCCTCGGCCGAGAAGGCGGTGTGGGTGTGGCCCACCGAGCGATACCACAGCACAGGAACGCCCACGTCGGTGGGGGTATGCAGCTCGACTTGCAGGTTGGGTACGGCGTAGCGCAGGTCGGCCTGGCCTTCCACTGAAGTGGGGTCGATATCGCCTTGCATCGCCGCCTGGAAGGGCGTGCCCTGAATGATGGATTGTCCCGCCACGCGCACGTGCCAGGCCTGCAGCCTGCCCTGCGCGTCCAGGCCGACCCGCGCGCGGTGTACGTTCAGGGGGCGGAAGTAGCCGGCGCGCAGGTCGTCTTCGCGGGTCCATACCAGCTTGATGGGCGCGCGCACCCCTTGTTCGCGGGCGGCCTGGGCAATGGCCACGGTTTCCACCAGATAATCGGCGCGCGGATTGGCACGCCGCCCGAAACTGCCGCCGGCATACAGCTGCGTAATGAATACCTGCTCGGGGCGCAGCCCCAGCACCTTGGCCACGGTGGCTTGATCCGGTGTCTGGAATTGCTCGCCGTTCCAGATGTCGCAGCGGCCTTCTCCCAGCTGCACGACGCAATTCATGGGTTCCATGGCGGTGTGCGCGACGTAGGGCACTTCGTATTCGGCTTCGATGACCTGGGCGGACTGCGCCAGCCCGGCCTCGATGTCGCCATGGCTGGCAGCGACCTTGCCCGGGCGGCCCAGCGCCTTGCGGTACTGGGCGCGGATGTCGTCGCTGCTCTTGCGATAGGCCTTGCTGTCGTCCCATTGCACTTGCAGGGCATCGCGGCCGGTGCGCGCGGCCCAGGTGTTGTCGGCCAGCACGGCCACGCCACCCGGGTTGCCCGCCTGGCCGGCGAACTGCACGACGTGGCGCACGCCCGGCACGGCCTTGGCCTGGCTGGCGTCGAAGCTGGCCACGGTGGCGCCAAAGCGCGGAGGACGCGCCGCCATGGCCACCAGCATGCCGGGCAGCTTGAAGTCCTGCGTGAAGACGGCCGTGCCGTCGGTCTTGGCATGGCGGTCGACGCGGCGCAGGGTTTCCTTGCCTATCAGCTTGAAGTCGGCCGGCGCTTTCAGCGTAACGGATTCAGGCACCGGCAGTTTCGCCGCCGCCTCGGCCAGGTCGCCGAAGCCTGCCTGCCGCTGGGTGGCGGCATGGCGCACGACGCCGTCGGACACGGTGATGCCGCGCGGGTCCACCTGCCACTGGCCGGCCGCGGCGGCCACCAGCATGGCGCGCGCGGTGGCGCCGGCGCGCCGCATCTGCTCGAAAGAGTTGGCAATGGCCGTGCTGCCGCCGGTGCCCTGCATGCCCATGGCCAGGTTCTTGTACAGCTCGGTGTTGGCGGGCGCGCCTTCGACGCGGATGCTGGACCAGTCGGCATCCAGTTCTTCGGCCAGCAAGGTTGCCAGGCCTGTGTAGGCGCCCTGGCCCATTTCGATGTGCTTTGACAGTACGGTCACGATGCCGTCCGTGCCGATGCGCACGAAGGCATTGGGCGCAAAAGCGCCATCGGCGGCGGAGGCCGCGGCGGCGCCCGCGGCACGCGCGGCGGCGGGGCCCAGCGCAATGCCCAGCACCAGGCCGCCCGCGCCCTGCATGAAGCGGCGGCGGCTGACGTTGTGTACCGGGGCAGGGGCGGGGAAAGAGGAACGCATGATGGAATGCATGATGGGCTCCGGATCAGGCCAGCGCGCGGGCGGCTTCGTGGATGGCGGCGCGGATGCGCACGTAGGCGGCGCAGCGGCAGGCGTTGCCGCTCATGGCGCTGTCGATGTCGGCGTCGCTGGGCTGGCGGTTCTGCATCAGCAGGGCGGTGGCGGACATGATCTGGCCGGACTGGCAGTAGCCGCACTGGGCGACGTCAAGGTTGCGCCAGGCCGCCTGGACGGCTTGCCCAACCCTGTCGGCGTCCACGCCTTCGATGGTGGTGATTTTCTTGCCGGCTACGGCGGCCAGCGGCGTGACGCACGACCGGATGGCCGTGCCGTCCAGGTGCACCGTACAGGCGCCGCACATGGCCATGCCGCAACCGTATTTGGTGCCGGTCAGGTTGGCGACGTCGCGCAGCGCCCATAGCAAAGGCATTTCGTCGGGCGCGTCGATGGCGGTGTCTTTGCCATTGATGTTCAAGCTGGCCATGGCGGATTTTTTCCTGGTGCCGGGGCCCTTGCCCCGAAGGCCTTCAGGATAAGAAAACCCGCCCGGCTACAGCAATGCCGATTACTCCGCCATTCTTGCCTGATCCTGCGAAATTGCAGGGGCAGGCACGGCAGGCCTGCCTAGCTTTTGCGTGCCCGGCGCTGGCGCACGGCCTGGGCCAGGTCGGCCAGCACGGGCTCGGTCTGGGCCCAGCCCAGGCAGGCGTCGGTAATGGACACGCCATGGCGCAGCGGCGCGCCGGGCTTCAGGTCCTGGCGGCCTTCTTCCAGATGGCTTTCGATCATGACGCCCATGATGCGCGATTCGCCATTGGCCAGTTGCGCGGCCACGTCCAGCGCCACGTCGATCTGGCGCTGGTGCGACTTGTTGGAATTGGCGTGCGAGCAGTCGATCATGACCTGCGGACGCTGGCCGGCGGCTTCCAGCGCCGCGCAGCAGGAAGCGACGCTGGCCGCGTCGTAATTGGGGCCTTGTTTGCCGCCGCGCAGAATGACGTGGGTGTCGTCGTTGCCGCGGGTTTCGAAGATGGCGGCCATGCCCATTTTTGTCATGCCCATGAAGGCGTGCCTGGCGCGCGCGGCCACGATGGCGTCGGCGGCCACTTGCATGCCGCCGTCGGTGCCGTTCTTGAACCCCAGCGGGCAGCTCAGCCCCGACGCCAGTTGGCGATGGCTGGGGCTTTCGGTGGTGCGCGCGCCGATGGCGCCCCAGGCGATCAGGTCGGCAATGTATTGCGGGCTGAGCAGGTCCAGGAATTCGGTGGCGATGGGCAGCCCCAGCGCGCCGATTTCCAGCAGCAGCTCGCGCGCGCGGCGCAGGCCTTCGTTGATGCGGAAGCTGCCGTCCAGGCGCGGGTCGTTGATGTAGCCCTTCCAGCCCACGGTGGTGCGCGGTTTCTCGAAGTACACGCGCATGACGATGAGCAGATCGTCATGCAGTGCCTGGGCGGCCTGTTTCAGGCGGGCGGCGTATTCCAGCGCCTGGCCGTGGTCGTGAATGGAACAGGGGCCCACCACCACCACCAGGCGGTCGTCGCGGCCGTGCAGGACGTCGGCGATGCGCGCGCGGGCATCCTCCACCAGCGCCAGCGTGTCGGCCGGAATGGGCAATTCGTCTTGCAGCAGGGCGGGGGAAATCAGCGGGCGCACGGCGCCGATGCGGACATCGTCGATGCGCGTGGTGTCTTGGGTGGAATCGGCCTGGCCGGCTTCGCGGTCGTGCAGGGGGTCGTCGATACGGGACATGATGAGGCTCGAGACAAGGGGATGCTGCAGGGTTGCCCGCCATTATCGCACTGGCGCCGGGAGGCCGCGGATGACAGATGCCTGCCGCTTAGGGCACTGCCTTAAGTGGCTTAGGCAGGTGTCTGGCTCCCGCAGGGTGCCAGACACCGTCGTGTCGAGCCCGGTGTCTGACACCCCTTGCGGGGAGCCAGACACCCGCGGACCAGGGGCAGCCAGGCACCGGGTCCGTCAGCGGCGGGAATCCAGCGCCATGCGGATGGCGAGCCCGGCCAGCACCGTGCCCATCAGCCAGCGCTGCACCACCAGCCACAGCGGCCGGGTACCCAGGAAGCTGGCGATGGAGCCGGCGGCCAGGGCGATCAGCGCGTTGACGCTCAGGCTGATCAGCACCTGGGTGAACCCGAGCGTGAGCGATTGCGTCAGCACGCTGCCGTGCCCGGGGGTGATGAACTGCGGCAGCAGCGACAAATACAGGATGGCGATCTTGGGGTTCAGCAGGTTGGTCAGCAGCCCCATCGTGAACAGCTGGCGCGGGCTGCTGCGCGGCAGTTCGCGCACCTGGAAGGGCGAGCGGCCGCCGGGGCGCAGCGCCTGCCAGGCCAGGTAGCCCAGGTACATGGCCCCGCCCAGGCGCAGCGCATCGTAGGCATAGGGCACCGACATCAGCAAGGCCGTGATGCCCAGGGCCGCGCACAGCACATAGAACACGAAGCCCAGCGCCACCCCGCCCAGCGAGATCAGGCCGGCTTTCGAGCCCTGGGAAATCGAGCGCGAAATCAGGTACACCATATTGGGGCCGGGCGTCAGCACCATGCCCAGGGACAGCAACGCAAAAGCCAGCAGATTGGAAAGTTCGGGCACGCGGCGCTCCTGGAAAATACGCGGGGAAACTGTCCAGGAGCGTACCGCAGAACTGTATCGGAACAGACAGTAATTTATGCCTGTACCGGGGTGCGCAGCGTCACGAACTCTTCGGCCGCGGTGGGATGGATGCCGATGGTTTCGTCGAATACCTGCTTGGTGGCCCCCGCCTTCAGCGCCACCGCCAGGCCCTGCACGATTTCGCCGGCGTCCGGGCCCACCATGTGGCAGCCCAGCACCCGGTCGGTGTCGGCATCCACCACCAGTTTCATCAGGGTTTTTTCCTGCGATGCCGTCAGCGTCAGCTTCATGGGACGGAAACGGCTTTCAAAGCGCTGCACCCGGTAGCCTTGCGCTTCGGCGTCTTCGGTGGTCAGGCCCACGGTGCCGATATTGGGCAGGCTGAACACCGCCGTGGGAATCAGGTTGTAGTCGACCTTGCGGTATTCCTCGGGGCGGAACAGGCGGCGCGCCACGGCCATGCCCTCGGCCAGCGCCACCGGCGTCAGCGGCATGCGGCCGATGATGTCGCCCACCGCCAGGATCGACGGCTCGCTGCTGCGGTATTCCTCGTCCACGGCGATGAAGCCTTCGTCGTTCAGCTTGACGCCGGTGTTTTCCAGGCCCAGGTTGTCCAGCATGGGGCGGCGGCCGGTGGCATAGAACACGCAGTCGGTCTCGATGACTTCACCGCTATGCAGCGTGGCGGCCAGGCTGCCATCGGCGCGCTTGTCGATGCGCGCCACGTCGGCGTTGAAGCGCAGGTCTACGCCTTTCTTGATGAGTTCATCGCGCAGGTGTTCGCGTACGCCGCCGTCGAAGCCGCGCAGGAACAGGTCGCGCCGGTACACCTGCACGGTATGCGCGCCCATGCCGTTGAAGATCGACGCGAATTCCACGGCGATATAGCCGCCGCCCACCACCAGCACGCGGCGCGGCAGCGCTTTCAGGTAGAAGGCTTCGTTCGATGTGATGGCATGTTCCTTGCCCGGAATGTCCGGCACTTGCGGCCAGCCGCCAGTGGCCACCAGGATGTGCTGCGCGGTGTGGCGCTGGCCGCTCACCTCGACCGTGTGCGGGTCCAACAGCCGGGCGTGGCCTTCGTACAACGTGACGCCGCCGCCCACCAGCAGGTTGCGGTAGATGCCATTGAGGCGTTCGATTTCGCGGTTCTTGTTGGCGATCAGGGCGGGCCAGTCGAAGCCCGGTTCGCCCACCGTCCAGCCATAGCTGGAAGCCTGTTCCAGGTCTTCGCGGTAGTGCGCGCCGTAGACCAGCAGTTTCTTGGGCACGCAGCCCACGTTGACGCAGGTGCCGCCCAGGTAGCGGCTTTCCGCCACGGCCACGCGGGCGCCGAACCCGGCGGCAAAACGCGCCGCGCGCACGCCGCCCGAACCCGCGCCAATCACGAACAAGTCAAAATCGAAAGCCATCTTGGTCCTTTTCGCGGCAGGCAGGCGCCGCGCACAATGCTGACAAGACCTGTATTAAACCTCTAATCGGGGTCCGCCCGCCGGGCAGGCCGGCGCCGCTGGGCAGGGCGGGCGCGGATCGGATACATTCTGGCGGTGGCGGCGCCCGCTGCGCGCCGCGTGACAGGGGGCATCCCCGCTATGGGAACGCATGCAGACTGAAGACAGTTTTTTCGGCTCGGTGGGCGCCATGCTCGGCGAGGTGATCCGCGCCATCGTGGAAGGCTTGCGCTACGTATTCGGTGGGCTGGGGTCGGCCCTGGGCGATTTTTTCTCGGGGCTGGCGGGCGCGCTGGGCATGAGTCCATCGGTATTCAACTTCGCGTTGCTGGTGCTGGGCCTGCTGCTGCTGTGGGCGGCGGTCAGGGCATTCATGCGGCGGGCCATCGTGGCCGGCATTTTCTGGCTGGTGCTGGCCATGCTGCTGCTGGGCGGCCTGATAGGCTAGGCCGGCGCGGCGGTCAGCCGACCGCGGCGATCACCCGCGCCAACCGCCGCACCAGCGGTTCGAACAGGTCGGCAGACGTATTGCCATAGCCCAGCACCAGGCCGTTGTCCTGGCTGGTGGGCCGCAGCGCGAAAGCCGACAGGGCCCCAGGGGCCAGGCCCGCGCGCCGCGCCTGCGCGGCAATGGCGCGATCATCGTGCACGGCGGGCAGTCGCAGGGTCAGGTGCAGTCCGCCGTGGCCTCCGATCAGTTCGTGCTCCACGGGCAGGTGGCGCGCCAGCGCCGCACGCAGGGCCTGCTGGCGGTCGCGGTACAGGCGCCGCATGCGGCCTAGGTGGCGGCCGAACTGGCCGCTGTCGATGAACGACGCCAGGGCCAGTTGCTCGTGCCGGTGGCCGCCCCGCAATAACTCATGCACGGCGGTGCGCAAGGGTTCGGCCAGGGCCGGCGGCAATACCAGGAAGCCGATGCGCAGGGCCGGGAACATGGTCTTGCTGAACGTGCCCACGTACAGCACGGGCGTGTCGTCGCCCAGCCCCTGCATGGCCGGAATGGGCTCGCCATGGTGGCGGAATTCGCTGTCGTAGTCGTCTTCGATGATCCAGGCGCCCACGCGCGCGGCGTGTTCCAGCAACTGCAGCCGCCGTGCCGCGGCCAGCACGGCGCCCGTGGGGTATTGGTGCGAAGGCGTGGTGTAGATCAGGCGCGGCGGCTGGCTGCGCCACAGGGCATTGGGCACGGCGATGCCCTGGGCGTCGACCCGCACCGGCACCATGCGCAGGTCGCCCGCCTGGAACGCGGCCTTGGCGCCCCGGTAGCCGGGTTCTTCCACCCAGGCCGTGTCGCCGGGGTTGCTGAGCAGGCTGACGCACAGCGCCAGGGCTTCCTGCGCGCCTTCCGTGACGACAATTTGCCCGGCGCTGCAGCGCACGCCGCGCGATACGGCCAAGTGCTGGGCGATGGCCTGGCGCAGGGCGGGCTCGCCGGCCGGATCCCCGTAGCCCAGCGTGGCGACAGGCATGTGGCGCAGGGTGCGGTCCAGCGCGCGGCGC
>NZ_JAJMLX010000194.1 GCF_020991325.1 Bordetella petrii
TCACGAACGGCTGGCCCTGCAGGCGCTGGGGCGCGTGCAGGCGCGGGCCTGGCCCGCCGCCGTGCAGCATGCCCACGAGGTCGACCGCCTGATCAAGGGCCTGTCGGTCAGCGGACGCCTGTCGGATCCCTGGGAAGAAATGACCCGCCTGGCCCTGCGCGTGGCCGCCGCCGGCCGACCTTGATTCCTGCTGCGCCCCGTACGGCTATCGCAGCAGGATACACTTAAGCCCTCTGCCGGCGCTCCGGCGCGCCGCCACCCCGATTCATGCAAGACACCGACATGTCCACTTCCGATATCGACACCGCCATGCTGGCCCTGGGCGAAAATGCCCGCCGCGCCTCGCGCGCCATGATGCGGGCCAGCGGCGCCGCCAAGAACCAGGCCTTGCTGGCCATGGCAGATGCGCTGCGCGACCACCGTGCCGAGCTGAAGGCAGCCAACGCGCAAGACGTCGACACCGCCCGCGGCAACGGCCTGGAGGCCGCCCTGCTCGACCGCCTGACGCTGTCCGACAAGACCATTACCCACATGGCCGAAGGCCTGGCCCAGGTTGCCGCGCTACCCGATCCCATAGGCAGCACCACGGCCAGCGCCGTGCGCCCCAACGGCATGCGCGTGGCGCAAATGCGCGTGCCGCTGGGCGTCATCGGCATCATTTACGAATCGCGCCCCAACGTCACCATCGATGCCGCCGCGCTGTGCCTGAAGTCGGGCAACGCCACCATCCTGCGTGGCGGCAGCGAAGCCCTGCATTCCAACGTGGCGCTGGGCCGCGTCGTCCAGGCGGGCCTCGGCGCCGCCGGCCTGCCCGCCGAAGCCGTGCAAGTAGTCGGCACCACCGACCGCGCCGCGGTAGGCAAGCTCATCACCATGACCGAACATGTCGACGTCATCGTGCCGCGCGGCGGCAAGGGCCTCATCGCCCGCCTCTCGCGCGAGGCCCGCGTGCCGCTGATCAAGCATCTGGACGGCAATTGCCACGTATACATCGACGCCGCCGCCGATCCGCAAAAAGCCCATACCATCGCCTTCAATGCCAAGACGTACCGCTACGGCATTTGCGGCGCCATGGAAACCCTGCTGGTCGACGCCGGTGCCGCCGTGTCCATCCTGCCGCGCCTGGCGGCCGCGTTCACCGCGCACGGCGTGGAATTGCGCGGCTGTCCCCGCACGCTGGAAATCGTGCCGGCCGCCCAGCCCGCCACCGACGAAGACTGGGCCACCGAATATCTGGGCCCCATCCTGGCCGTGCGCATCGTCGACTCGCTGGACCAGGCCATGGAACACATCGCGCGCTGGGGCTCGGGCCATACCGACGCCATCGTCACCGAAGACCTGTCGGCCGCGCAGCGTTTCCAGCGCGAGGTCGATTCCAGTTCGGTGTATGTCAACCTGCCCACCTGCTTCGCAGACGGCTTTGAATACGGCCTGGGCGCGGAAATCGGCATTTCCACCAATCGCCTGCATGCCCGCGGCCCGGTGGGCCTGGAAGGCCTCACCACCCTGAAGTGGGTACTCAGCGGCGAAGGCCAGACGCGCGGCTGAGCTGCCGCCTTGCGCCCGTACTCATCACGCTTTTTTCCGGATACTCATGCCCACGCAAGTCCTCGCCTACGCTTTCAGCCTTGTCACCCTGTGCTTCCTGGTCTGCACGATTTGCGGCATTTTCCTGTTCTTCCTGCATACCGACCGGATCAACCAGGTAATGCAACACCCGCTGCTCAAGCACGGGCCATTCCGCCGCTTCCCGCTGGTGATCAAGACCACCATTTTCCAGGACTACTTCTTCCGCCTGGCCTTCCCGGGTTTCAACTTCGGCTTGTTCGCGCATTCCAACAAGCAGCTCAGCCATATCGACCCCAAGCGCGTGCCCCTGGGCGTCAAGCTTCCCATCGTGGGCTTCTGGGCCTCATGCTGGGTGGGCCTGATCGCCATGGTCGCGGTCTGGGTGCTGTTGTTCATGCACGGCTGAAGCCTCAGCCCTCTTCTTCGAACACCTGCACGATGGCATCGGCGATGGCGCGCACCCGCGCCCTGGCGGGTATGGCGGCAATGGGCACCGTCTGGGGCGTAGCGCCGTAAAATCGGCAGACAGTCCGTTCAATGCGGAAAGGCGTCCTTCCGATCATCCATTAGCCATCATGCCCGAAATTATTCACCATGAAGAACAAGGCCGTTTCGAAATGCTCGTCGAAGGGCATCTGTGCGAACTCGACTATCAATTGCGCAACGGCGCCATGGCCATTCTGCACACCGGCGTCCCCGATGCCGTGGGTGGCCGCGGCATCGCCGGCCAGTTGACCCGCGCGGCGCTGGACACTGCCCGCCAGCGCGGCTGGCAAGTGCAGCCAGTGTGCTCGTATGCCGCGTCCTACCTGGACCGCCACCCCGAATACCACGACCTGCTCGCCTGATGGCCAGGTCCAACCCGGCTTCAGCGCCGCAGATGTGCCCCTGCGGCAGCGACAAGGCATACGGGCATTGCTGCGGCCCCTATCACCAGGGGCCTATGCACCTGCAGGCTCCAACGGCCGAGGCCTTGATGCGCTCGCGCTACAGCGCCTTCGTGCTCGACGCCTTGCAGTACTTGCTGGATACCTGGCATCCCAGCACCCGTCCTGCGCAGCTGGATCCCAACCCGGCCGATCTCAAGTGGCTGGGCCTGCAAGTCCGGCGCCACGCACAGCAGGATGCCGAGCACGCCACCGTGGAATTCGTCGCGCGTTGCCGCCAGGCCGGCCGGGCCACGCGCCTGCACGAAACCAGCCGCTTTGTGCGCGCCGATGGCCGCTGGTTCTATCTGGACGGCCAGCATCACTGATGCGCGGGTTCGGCCAGCGGCCGCCACACGGCCGTCGGCAGGGTTCGCGCCACAGGCCCCGGCTCGATGCGGCGGACCGGGCTTGCGATAGTGGATGGCGTATCGCCTGGCGGCAATGACTGCATGTGCGCGATCAGCCCCTCCACGAAGATCCGCGCCCGCGCCGGCGGCGTGCGGCTGCCATACAAGGCATACAAGGCCACGGAAGCCACGCGCCACCCCGGCAGCACAGGCACCAGCGAGGTCTCATCCGCCATCAGGGCCGGCAGTGCCGCGATGCCCGCGCCCGCCTGCGCAAACCGGCGCATCAGGTCCAGGTCGCTGGTGCTAAGGTGCCCTTGCGGCGTAACCGGCAAACACTGCCCAGGCCGGGCCAGCCGCCAGGTAGCCAGTTCCGGGCAAAGGCCCGAAGGCAGGCACTCATGTCCGGCCAGCTCATCCGGGTGGGCGGGAAGGCCGCGCTGCTGCAAATAGGTTTCCGATGCATAGAGCCGGAACTCGAACTGGCCCAGCCGTCGGCCCACCAGGTCGCTGTCGGACTGCTCTCCCCAACGCAAGGCCACGTCGAAATGCCGGTTGCGCTCCCAGTTTTCGTCGTAGCCGTATTCGCAGCTGAATTGCAGGGCCGGCCATTGGCGCGCAAAACTGGGCACGAACGCCAGCAGGCCGGCGACATCCAGGCGGTCGGGCAATAGCACTTTCAACTGGCCGCGCGGATGCACTCCCTCATCCAGCAAGACATCCTGCGCATCCAGCGTCTGCTCGATCAGTTGATGGCAACGCTCGTAGTACAGCCTGCCTGCCTCGGTGAACGCAATTCTGCGCGTCGTGCGCGAAAGCAGCTGCACCCCAAGCCGGTCTTCCAGCAGGCGCAACCGGCGCGACACGGTGGCCGCGGGCACGCCTATCAGTTCGGCGGTACGGGACACACTGCGCTGCTTCGCCACCTCCACGAAAATCACCACGTCGTTCAAATTGAAAACCGGCTCCGCACGTTTCATCAGCACCACCACCCGTAGTCCGCACCCGCCTGCGGCGGGTGAATATGGTTGGAAAATCCGGCAAGTTCCCTGCATTGCGTAGAATTGCCTGATAACTGCGCACTCTAGACAGGTACCCCTGTCAGCCCCTTGACCCGAAGCTGGCATTTCGCGGTCAGGAAGCTGACGATTCTGTCCCGTTTGGCGGCATGCGGGCGCCAGGCGGCCGCCACCCTGACAGGAATGTCAGGCCGGGGTCAGCAGGCTGACCTTCCGGCATGCGTAGACTGCGCCTGATGTCGAGCCGTTCCCCTTTGTCACAGTAAAGAAACACCATGCGTGTACTTGTCGTCGAGGACGAAGCCAAGACCTCCTCCTACATTCTGCGGGGCCTGACCGAGATGGGCTACACGGTCGATATCGCCAATACCGGTGTCGACGGTCTGCATCTGGCGCTCGAATTCGACTATGACGCCATCGTCCTGGACCTGATGCTGCCCGGCCTGGACGGCTACGGGGTGCTGGCCCAGTTGCGCCGCCAGAAAGCCACGCCCGTGCTCATGCTGTCGGCCCGCGGGGCCGTGGACGACCGGGTCACGGGCCTGCGCAAGGGCGCCGACGACTACCTGCCCAAGCCGTTCTCCTTTACCGAGCTGGTCGCCCGCCTGCAGGCCCTGACCCGGCGCCGCGGCGACGGCCTGGAAGTCACCACGCTGCAGGTGGCCGACCTGGCGATCGACCTGCTGGCCCGCAAAGTCACCCGCGGCGGCCAGCGGCTGGACCTCACGGCCAAGGAGTTCTCGCTGCTCGGCCTGCTGGCCCGCCACCAGGGAGAAGTACTGTCCAAGCTGATGATCGCCGAGCAGATCTGGGACATGAACTTCGACAGCGACATCAACGTGGTGGAAGTCGCTGTCAAGCGGCTGCGGGCGAAGGTCGACGCGCCCTATTCCCGCAAGTTGCTGCACACCGTGCGCGGCATGGGCTACGTGCTGGAAGACCGCCATGCCGGCCCCCTGGACAAGGCCGTGCCAGCCGCATGAACCGCAGCCTGCCCATCGCGTGGCGCCTTGCCGCCATGTTCGCGCTTACCGCCGCCGTGGTGTTCTCCGGGGTGGCGTTCTTCCTGTACTGCTTCCTGACCGAATCGGTGCGCGAGCAGGTCCGCAACGAACTGGAGTTCCATCACTCCATGCTGGACCCCATGATCGAATCGCGCCAGGCCCAGGAATGGGACGTGGTGCGCCGCAAGCTCGACGGCTTTGCCCAGGAAGGCGGCAGGGTGCGCTACTGGATACGCACACCCGACACGCAGTTCGCCTACGGCGGCCCGCTATTGCTCGAGGAAGGCTGGCACATGCCAGAAGGGCCTTTCGGCTTCGTCAAGGTGCGGGACCCCGCCAGGATCTGGGCGACCCTGAGCCGCCGCATCCCCGCCCACGGCGACCGTCCCGAAGTCGAGTTCGTCGTGGCGCTGGACGCATCGCCCTATATTCATACCAAGGAAAAATTCACGCGGGTCATGGGCATCGCCTCGGCCTTGGGCATTCTGCTGGTGGCCGTGCTGGGCTACTGGATCGCGAAACTGGGCTTGCTGCCAGTGCGCAAGCTCAGCCGGCAGGCTTACAGCCTGCCCATCACCAACCCGCGCGAACGGCTGGACATCGTCGGCCTGCCGCCCGAGATCCGCGAGCTGGCGGTGTCGTTCAACAATGCGCTGGCGCGCCGCGAGGCCGCCTGGCTGCAACTGGAAGGCTTCAACGCCGACGTCGCGCATGAATTGCGCACTCCGCTTACCAACCTGATCGGCCAGACCCAGGTGGCGCTGGTGCGCGAACGCGACCTGGGCGCATTGCAGGACCTGCTGGAGTCGAATCTGGAGGAACTGGAACGCATGAGCAGCATCGTCAACGACATGCTGTTCCTGTCCTGCGCCGAGAATGGCAATCGCGCCGCCGAGCTCACCCAGGTTTCCCTGCAAACCGAGGCGCGCAAGACCATCGAATACGTCGAAGATTCTTTTTCCGAACGGCACCTGGCCGTGCGAGTGCAGGGTGAAACACAGGCGCGGGTGGACCGGCGCCTGTTCCACCGGGCGCTGGCCAACCTGCTGTCGAACAGCGCGCGCTATGCCCGCGCGCACACCGAAGTCATCGTGTCCATCGAGACTCGTGGCGACCACGCCTGGGTGTCGGTGTCGAACCAGGGCGAGCCCATTCCGCCGGAACAACAATCCCGCCTGTTCGAGCGTTTCTACCGGGGCGATGCCGCGCGCGCGCACAGCGGCGTGCATCATGGCCTGGGGCTGTCCATCGTACGGGCCATCGCGTCCATGCACGGCGGCAATGTATTTGTACACAGCGAGGAAGGCATCAATACCTTTGGTTTTTCCCTGCTGCGATCGATCTAGGGCAGTTCACGTCAAAGAAGCTCGGCAACACCCCTGACCTCTGCTGTTTCGCCCGCCACGCTGGCGGCCCACTATCTTGAAGCCTCCCCTCATGAATAGTCTTCACCAGCGCAGTCCGGAATCGACAGCCAGCACCACCTCCCCTTCCGACGCCACGGCGGCCGGCCAGGACACCCGGGCCCGGCCGACGGGCGTGCTGTCCGTATTCGACGCCACCATCATCATGGTTGGGTTGGTCATCGGCGTGGGGATCTTCAAGACTCCCTCTATCGTGGCCGCCAACGTCAGTACGGAATGGGCGTTCATCCTGGTATGGATCGCCGGCGGCGTGGTCACCCTGGTCGGAGCGCTGTGCTACGCCGAACTCGCCTCGGCTCATCCGCACGCAGGCGGTGAATACCATTTCCTGTCGCGCGCCTATGGCCGTCCGGTGGCGGTGCTGTTCGGCTGGGCCCGCTGCACCGTGATCCAGACGGGCGCCATCGCCGGGGTGGCCTTCATGCTGGGCGACTACGTATCCCAGCTGCTCCCGCTAGGCCCATACGGTTCGACACTGTACGCCGCTCTTTCCGTCATGCTGTTCACCGGCATCAATGTCATCGGCACCACCCAAAGCAAAACCCTGCAGGTCGTGGTCACGCTCGTGGAAATCGCTGCGCTGGGCGCGGTCATCCTGATAGGTTTGTTCGCCTCGCCCGGCGCCACCCCGCCTTCCGTCAGCGCTCCGGCGGACGAAACCGCGGCGCTGGGGCTGGCCATGATCTTCGTGCTGCTGACCTACGGCGGCTGGAACGAAGCCGTCTACCTGACAGGCGAACTGAAAGACGCTCCGCGCAACACCGCCAAGGTATTCATCTGGGGCACGCTCATTCTGGTTGCCCTGTACGCGCTGGCCAATCTGGCGCTGCTTTCCATCCTGGGACTGGACGGCTTGCGCGCATCGGAAGCCGTGGCCGCCGACATGATGCGGCAAGTGGCCGGCCCCACGGGCGAGGTCATCGTCACTCTGGCGGTCGTGGTGGCCGCGGTCTCCACGCTGAATGCCACCATCTTCACCGGCGCGCGCACGTTCTATGCCATGGCGCAAGACCTCGCCCTGATGCGATGGGTAGGCGTATGGGATGGCCGCGGCAACACACCGGCAAACGGCCAGCTTGTCCAGGGCGCGCTGGCCCTGGCGTTGATCGCCTTGGGCGCAGTCACCCGCGACGGTTTCAAGGCCATGGTCGATTACACCGCGCCAGTGTTCTGGGGTTTCCTGCTGCTGGTCGGCATGGCCCTATTCGTGCTGCGCTGGCGCCACCCCGAGCGCAAGCTGCCGTATCGCGTGCCGCTCTATCCGTTCACGCCCATCCTGTTCTGCCTGACCTGCCTGTACATGCTGCACGCCAGTCTGCTGCATACCGGCGCCGCGGCCTGGGTCGGCCTGGCCGTGCTGGCCGCCGGCCTGCCCGTCCTGCTGCTGCGCAAACATGCCCCGGGCCCCCAGGCAACCCCCATTCCACGGCATGACGCCGCTCATTGAAGTACCCTTTCAAGGAGAGTCCTGATGCGAACACTGCAAAAAACCCTGGTTTCCGCCGTGCTTTGCACGCTGGCCTGGCATGGCGGCGCGATCGCGCAAAGCCCCAACCCCGCAACCACCGCGTCGTATGAACCCACTGTGGGCCAGTCCGGCAAAGACGTGGTGTGGGTGCCCACGCCCCAGACACTGGTAGACCGCATGCTGGACCTGGCCGCCCTCACTCCCCAGGATCGCCTGGTCGACCTGGGCTCCGGCGACGGCCGCACTGTCATCACAGCCGCCAAGCGAGGCGCCGTTGCGCGCGGCATCGAATTCAATCCTGACATGGTCGCCCTGGCGCGCGGAGCAGCCCAGGCCGAAGGCGTCGCCGATCGCGCCAGCTTCGAGCAGGCCGATATTTTTCAATCGGATTTCTCCGAAGCCACCGTCATTACGCTGTTCTTGCTGCCCAGGCTGAACGAACGCCTGCGCCCCACGCTGCTGGACATGAAGCCCGGCACGCGGGTCGTGTCCAACTCTTTCACCATGGGCGACTGGCAACCCGATGAATCCGTGCAGGTCACGGACCAATGCTCGGCCTATTGCCATGCCTACAAATGGGTGGTTCCCGCCAAGGTGGCAGGCAACTGGAAGCTTGGCGACCAGGAACTGGTACTGGAACAGACCTACCAGATGCTGAGCGGCAGTATGCGCAACGGCAGCGCCGCCACGCCTATCAGTGATGCACGCCTGGACGGCGACACCATCCACTTCACGGTAGGCACGCAGCGCTATACCGGCCGCGTTTCAGGCGATGCCATGCAGGGCAGCACCGCGGGCAACGCCACGTGGCAGGCATCGCGGGCATCGCGCTAAGGCACAAGAACGCTAGAGCGCGCCTGGCTGGCCGGCAAGAACCGTGCTTAGCGGCGCCCAAAACTGTTTCCGCAAAGACAAAACCCCAGCACGTTAGTGTGCTGGGGTTTTGCGGGATAAGAGCCTGACGATGACCTACTTTCACACACGGGAAGTGCACTATCATCGGCGCG
>NZ_JAJMLX010000195.1 GCF_020991325.1 Bordetella petrii
TGGTGCGCGCCGGCGATGTCGCCGGCGTCGTGGCCACGGGCGGCGACGGCGCTAGCGCGGTGCTCGATGCCTTGCAGGCCGGCGGTATCGCGCTGGTCGACGAAGTCACCGGAGGCGTGCCGCTGGGCACCCTGACGGGCGGGCCGGCCGCCGGCTTGCCCATCGTGACCAAGGCCGGAGGCTTTGGCGCGGAAGACGTATTGATCCGGGCCGCGCGTGCGGTCCGCGAACGGAGATTTAAATCATGACGCAAGAAGCCACGCCCCAACGCATTCCCACCCTGGCCGTCACCCTGGGCGACGTTGCTGGTATCGGACCTGAAATTACCGCCAAGATGTTGCTGGGCCACGACGAACTGCGCCAGCGTGCGCGGCTGGTGGTGGTGGGCGACGCGGGCGCGCTGCGCAAGGCCGTACAGGCCCTGGGCGCGGACGCCTCGCGCGTGAAAGTGGTGGAAGGGCCCGAGCACATCGATAATGCGCCGGGCACCATCGAAGTCATCCAGGCCGGCCCATCGCTCGAGCACGTGCCGCTGGGACAACTGCACGCCGATGCCGGCGACGGTTCGGTGCGCTTTGTCACCACGGCTTGTGCGCTGGCGCGCGAAGGCCGCATCGATGGCATCGTGACCGCGCCGCTCAACAAGGCCGCCATGCATATGGCCGGCCATAAATGGCCCGGCCACACCGAGCTGCTGGCGCATGAGTTCGGTGTGAAGACTTTTTCGCTGGTGCTGTCGGCCGGCGACCTGTACATCTTCCATGCCACCACCCACGTATCGCTGCGCCAGGCCATCGAAGACGTCAATCCGCAGCGCATGCGGGCGGTATTGCGCCTGGCCGGTTCCTTCGCGCAGGCACTGGGCCGCGGCGACGAGCCCGTGGCGGTGGCGGGGCTGAACCCGCACGCCGGCGAGAACGGCATCTTCGGCAATGAAGATGCCGATATCCTGGTGCCGGCCGTGGCCGAGGCCAATGCCGCGGGCATCCGCGCGGCGGGCCCGATCCCGGCCGATGCGCTGTTCCCGCAGGCCGTGCGCGGCAAATGGAAATTCGTCATCGCCTGCTACCACGACCAGGGGCACGCGCCCTTCAAGTCGGTGTACGGCGATGACGGCGTGAACATCACCGTGGGCCTGCCGGTGGTACGGGTGTCGGTCGACCACGGCACGGCCTTCGACATTGCCGGCAAGGGCGTTGCCCGTGAAGAAAGCCTGGTGCTGGCGGCCGAACGCGCCGCCCATCTGGCTCCCGGCTGGTCGCATGTATGGGAAACTGCGCGCTCCACCACCGGAGGCTGATCCCATGGCGTTGCCCGCCGATCCCGATGTGCCGCTGGACCGATCCAGCGGCCATCCCCTGCATGTGCAAGTCGCCCAGGCGCTGCGCCAGGACATTCATGGCCGGCAATTGCCGCCGGGCACCGTCCTGCCCAGCGAGGCGATACTGTGCAGGCAGTTCGGCGTGGCGCGCAGTGTCATACGGCAGGCGCTGGCAGCCCTGGTTTCCGAAGGCCTGATCCGCCGCGACCCTGGCCGCGCGCCCACTGTGGCGCCTCCGGTGGAGCACCACCGCATGGTGCAGCGTTCAACGGGCCTGTTCGAACAATTTGCCAGCACGGGCACCACGTTGCGCACGCGCGTGCTGCGCTTCGAAGCCACCGAGCCCCCAGCCGAGGTGGCGGCTTTCTTCGGTTCCGGCGACACCCTGCTGCTCGAACGGCTGCGCCGTGTCGATGCCGAGCCGCTGGCCTTCGTGCGCACCTGGTTGCCGCGTGCGCGCTTGCAGGGGCTGGCCGCCAGCCATCTGCAGGATACCTCTTTGCACCGCACGCTGGTCCAGCGCTTCGGCCTGCGTCCGGGACGGGGCCGCAATCGCATCCGCGCCGTCGGCGCCGACGCCTTATTGGCCGATGCCCTGCAAGTGCCGGAAGGCAGCCCGCTGCTGATGCTGGAAGGGCAGGGGTTCGACCAGCACGGGCAGGCGCTGGAATGGTTCACCACCTGGCACCGCGCCGAGAAGCTGGTGTTCGATGTGGATGTCACGGCCGCCGGCGAGCACATTCACGCGGCCCTGCCGGGCGAGTCCGCCGCCATGCCGGCCCGGTCCGCGGTTCCCGCCCAGGATCCGTCGCTCGACTCGATCGAGGCCTCGTTGCTGGCCGCGCTGGAAACCGTGCGCAAGTTGCGGCGCGGCGGTTCCGGCACATAGCGCCACGCCACGGCCGGCCCCATGCGCGGCGCGCCGGCGCGGATGCGGATGCTATGCTAGCCCGCACCCTGCCCATCATCATGCCGCCATGACCGCCCGCATCGCCAGCCTGCATATCTATCCCATCAAGTCCTGTGCCGCCATCGATGTGGCCGAATCGTCCATCGACCGCGCCGGCCTGGCGGGCGATCGCCGCTGGATGATCCTGACGGCGCAGGGGCAGTTCATGACACAGCGCCAATGGCCGGCCATGGCCTTGATCCGGCCGGCCATGACCCCCAACGCCCTGGAGCTGCGGGCGTCCGGCATGCCGGTGCTGCGCGTGCCGCTCGATGGTTCACAGCTGTCCGCCGTGCCGCGCCAGGTAACCGTCTGGAAAGACACCGTGCCGGCGCGCGAGGAAAGCAGCGAGGCTTCCGCCTGGATCAGCCAGGTGCTGGGCGAACCCTGTGTGCTGGTCAAAGTCGATGTGCAGGCGCGGCGTCCCGCCAGGCCGGAATGGGTGGATCGATGGCTCGACAGCCACCCCGATCTGGCCAGCCGGTTCGCGGGGGATCATATATTCGGCTTCGCCGACGGGTTTCCCCTGTTGATCGCCAACCAGGCTTCGCTGGACGAGCTCAACGGCCGGCTGGGCGCGCAAGGCCAGCCGGCCGTGCCCATGAACCGTTTCCGGCCCAACATCGTGATCCAGGGGGAATGGGAAGCCTACGATGAAGACCATACGGCGATGGTGTCGGTGGCCGATGTGCACATGGCGCTGGTCAAGCCTTGCACCCGCTGTCCCATGCCTAATATCGACCAGTTCACCGCCCAGCGCCATGACGAACCGGGCCGTACCCTGGCCACCTACCGCAAGTTCGATATCGGTGTGGTGTTCGGCCAGAACGCCATCGTCGGCGCCCCGGCCGGAGCCACCCTGAAGGTGGGCGACATCGCCGAGATCGAACTCGACTTCTAGCCGGCGTGCGTCCGTCAGGTCGACAGTTTCAGCCCGATCAGCCCGGCGGCAATCAACAGCACGCTGGCCACGCGCATCCAACTGAGCGATTCGCCGAACAGCACGATGCCCGCCACGAAGGCGCCCAGCGCCCCTATGCCTACCCACACCGCGTAGGCCGTGCCCAGCGGCAACGTCTTCATCGCCACCGACAACAGCCAGAAGCTGATGAGCATGCCCACGAGCGTGATAACGGATGGGACCAGGCGGGTGAAGCCGTACGTGTATTTCAGGCCGATGGCCCAGACAACTTCAAACAGCCCCGCCAGTACAAGAATGATCCAGGTCATGGAGTGCCCCTTTTCAGGAAGTGGCCGGCATGTGTGCCGGCATAGGGGCCGTCCCCGGATTGAGTGCGGCCGGCTATACGCCGGCGGCTGCCCTGAGCCGTCCCAGGACACTAAAGATTATAGAATATCAGACTAATGTCCGTCAGTAAGTTACTGGCGCCGCGTATCGTCCCCTAAAGATCGTACTCATGAGTTTCCAGGTTACCGTACAGCCCAGCCAGCACCAGTTTTCCGTCGAGGCCGGGCAGACCGTGCTCGACGGAGCATTGGCCGCCGGCATCGTACTGCCATACAGCTGCCGCAACGGCGCGTGTTCCACATGCAAGGGCAAGGTCGTGTCCGGCGAAGTCGATGCCGGCGAATATCCGGCCCAGATCCTGTCGCCCGAAGATCTGGCCCAGGGTTACACCTTGTTCTGCCAGGCGCGTCCGCAGTCCGACCTGGTGGTCGAGTCCACCGAAGTCAGGCTGGCCAGCGACATCCAGATCCGCAAGATGCCGGCCCGTGTCGCGGCGCTGGACCTGGCCGCTCCCGACGTCACGGTGCTGCGCCTGCAGTTGCCGGCGGCCGACCCTTTCCGCTACTACGCGGGCCAGTACATCGAAGTCATTCTCAAAGATGGCAAGCGCCGCAGCTATTCCATGGCGGGGGCGCCGCATACCGGCAGCCCACTGGAACTGCACATCCGCCACATGCCGGGCGGGGTGTTTACCGACCATGTGTTCGGCGCGGGCGATACGCAGATGAAAGCACGGGAGATCCTGCGGCTGGAGGGCCCGTTCGGCTCGTTCTTCCTGCGCGAAGACAGCGAAAAACCCATCGTGCTGCTGGCCAGCGGCACGGGCTTCGCCCCGGTGAAGGCCATTGTCGAGCACATGGCTCACCACGAGATCCGCCGCCCCGTCGCGCTGTACTGGGGCGGCCGCCGGCCGCGCGACCTGTACATGCACGAGCTGGCGCAGTCCTGGGAAAAATCGTTGCCGGACTTCCGCTATGTGCCGGTGGTTTCCGACGGCCTGCCCGAAGACGGCTGGACCGGCCGCACGGGTTTTGTCCACGAAGCGGTGCTGCAGGACATGCCGGACCTGTCCGGCTACCAGGTGTATGCCTGCGGCGCGCCGCCCATGGTGGATGCCGCGCGCCGCGAGTTCAGCACGCAATGCGGGCTGCCGGCCGAGGAGTTCTACGCCGATGCGTTCACCTCCGAAGCCGACCTGGCCCGCGCGGATGCCTGAGCCGGGCCGGCGGCTTGGCCGCCACGGATGGGAAACTTTCCGGAGCATATGGATACCGGCCCTTTTTTTGTGTCATAGGCGAGGCTTGTCCAAGGCAGTACACTGCCGCACCGGCACCTCGATCGGATCGAGCCGCGACAGCAGGGGGTCTGCCCGCTGCCGCCCGCGGCGCAAGGAGCAAGTCGCGCATGAAAGTAGCGGTATTGGGTAGCGGCATCATCGGCATCTCCAGCGCCTGGTGGCTGCGCCAGGCCGGCCACGACGTCGTGGTGGTCGATCGCCGTCCGGGTCCGGCCCAGGAAACCAGCCTGGCCAATGGCGGGCAAATTTCCGTGTCATACGCCGAACCCTGGGCCAATCCGCAGGCGCCGCTGAAGTTGTTGAAATGGGTGTTCCAGGACGACGCCCCGCTGCTGTTCCGGCCGCAGCTCGACTGGCGCCAGTGGGTGTGGGGCCTGGCCTTCCTGCGCGAGTGCCTGCCCGGCAGGCTGGCTCCCAATATCCGCGCCATGGTGCGCCTGGCCGAATACAGCCGCGCCACCCTGCAGGGCCTGCGCAGCCAGCTGGGCATCCCCTACGACCACCTCGAGCGCGGTATCCTCAATTTCTACCGCGACCCCCACGAGTTCGAAACTTCGCAAAAGGCCGCCGGCCTGATGCGCGATTTCGGCGTTGAACGGCGGGTGGTCACGGCCGACGAAGTCATCGCCATCGAGCCGTCCCTGGCGCCGCATCGGCGCACCATCGTCGGGGGAGACTACACGCCCGACGACGAAAGCGGCGACGTGCACCTTTTTGCCGCGGGCCTGGCCCGGCAATGCGAGACAGCCGGCGTCGAGTTCCGCTACGAAACCGGTGCCACCCGCCTCATCAGCGAAGGCGGGCAAGTGCAGGGCGTCGAGGTCATCGAGCCGGACGGCCGTTACACGCAGCTCAAGGCCGATGCCTATGTGGTCGCCATGGGCAGCTTCAGCCCGCGGCTGGTCCGCCCGCTGGGCGTGCCGTGCAACGTGTATCCGGCCAAGGGCTATTCCGCCACTTTTGCCGTGCGCGATCCCGAACGCGCGCCCACGGTCAGCCTCACCGACAGCAGCCATAAGGTGGTGTTCTCGCGGCTGGGCAATCGCCTGCGCATGGCGGGCACGGCCGAATTATCGGGTTATTCGCGCGCCCTGAACGCCGGCCGCTGCGAGGCCATGACGCGCCTGGCGCGCGAACTGTTTCCCGACGCCCTCGATTTCGAGAGCGTCAGTTATTGGTCGGGGTTGCGCCCGTCCACTCCTTCGAACGTGCCGCTCATTGGCCGTACCCGCATTCCGAACCTGTACCTGAACACAGGCCACGGCACGCTGGGCTGGACAATGGGCGTCGGTTCGGGCCGGGCTCTGGCCGATCTGCTCAGCGGTCGCAAGCCGGAACCGGAATTTCCTTTTCTTGGTCTGTGAACCTATGAAGACATCGCAATCGACGGGCCTGGCCCGCGCACTGGGCGCCAGCCGGCGCGTCTGGGTTTTCGGAGCTGCCATGGTGGCCGCTGGCGCCGCGCACGCAGCGGACGTGGATATCCAGGTCTGGCACACGCTCAACGGCCCCAACAAGGCCGAATTCGAGAAGCTCACCAAGAGGTTCAACAAAGAGCAAAAAGACGTCAGTGTCGAATTGCGGCATTTCGAAACCGAGCAGGCCCTGCTGCAGGCAGGTACGGCCGCCATCAAGAAAAAACAGGGCCCGAACCTGGTGCAGTTGCCCGACAACCGCTCTCCTGAAGTGGTGTCCGAGCACAAGGCCATCCTGCCCCTGTACCAATTGCTGGCCAAGTACCCCATCAAAGACCTGAACTGGTTCCTGCCCACTACGTCCAGCTTCACGCGCGACGGCAAGGGCCGGCTGCTGGCCTTCCCCTGGATGGCGGAAGTGCCCATCATGTTCTACAACATGTCGTACTACAAAAAAGCGGGGCTCGATCCCAACAAGCCGGCGCGCACCTGGGCCGACCTGCAGGGTGAACTGCTGAAACTGCGCGACGTGGCCAATATCGAATGTCCGTACGCCTCAAGCGACCAGGTACAGGTGCACCTGGAAAACCTGGCGCCGGTGAACAAACAGTTGTTCACCACCAACGACAACGGCCTGTCGTCCGGCAAGGCCAAGCCGGCCTTCAAGTTCGACACCCTGTACATGCGCCATGTGTCGCTGATGGTCAGTTGGAAGCGTTCCCTGCTGTTTACCGCGCATTCCGACAACAACCAGAGCGATCAGTTGTTCGCCAAGGGCCAATGCGCGGTGCTCACTTCCGGTTCCGGCGCGGCGGGCCTGTTCATGAATACCCGTTCGCTGTCGTTCGGCGTAGCTCCTTTGCCGTATTACACGCAAGCCACGCCCGATGCCGGCAGCCCGTTCGTCAGCGGCTCTGCCCTGTGGGCCATCGATGGGCATCCGCAGGCCCAGGAGAAAGCCACCGCGCAATTCCTGGCCTGGCTGGCCAAGCCGGTGAACGCGGCCGAATGGCATCAGCGCACGGGCTTCCTGCCGCTTACCGACGCCGCTTTCCGCGCATCCGATGTGTCGTTCTACGACAAAGTTCCCGGCGCGCACGCCATCATTCAGTCCATGAACGGGGGCAAGCCCTTGTCTACCAGCCGCGGCTTCCGCATGGCCAACTACGAGCAGGTTGAGGCCGTGCTCAACGATGGCCTCAACCAGGCTCTGGAAGGCAAGACCCCGCCCGTGGCCGCGCTGAACAACGCCGCCGAGCAGGCGCGGCGCATCAGCCAAAGCCGTTGACGCCAGCCGGGCCGGGCGGCGTGCCACCCGGCCCGGTATCCGCCATGCCCAGCCCGACGCGCGCCAACCCATCCCCTGAAACACCGGTACGGCGCCGCCTGTCCCGCCAGGCGCGGCTGCGCCAGTTGCTGGACGTGTCCTGGCAGCTCATCCGCGGCGAAGGCACCGACGCGCTGACACTGGGGCGCCTGGCCGAAGAGGCCGGCGTCACCAAGCCCGTGGTCTACGACCACTTCGGCACGCGCAACGGCCTGCTGGCCGCGCTGTACCAGGACTTCGACCTGCGCCAGACAGCGCTCATCGATGCGGCCATTGCCGCCAGCAAGGCCACCTTGAAAGACAAGGCCCGGGTCATCGCCCGTACCTACGTGGAATGCGTGCTGACCCAGGGCCGCGAAATACCGGAGGTGCTGGCCGCCCTGGAAGGAGCGCCGGAACTGAATCAGTTGAAGCGCCAGTATCAACAGGTGTTCATCCAGAAGTGCCGCGCTGTGCTGGCGCCGTTCGCCGGGTCCCGGGGAATTGCGCCAGCAGGCCTGTGGGCCATGCTGGGCGCGGCGGACGCGCTTTCCCATGCGGCGGTGGTAGGCGACATCACCGAGCAGCAGGCGGCCGACGAACTCCACGAAACCATCGTCGCCATGGCCAAGCGCAGCAAGCCCTAGCGGCGCAAGCGCCGCGCCGCGCAAATGAACGAATAGTTCCTTCCGTACATGTCTGTCTAGCCGCGTTTTCCGCGGCAGGCCACCATGCTGTCCACGCGCTTCGATCCAAAGCGCATCTTGATTCGGGACGAGCATGGTTCGAGTTCTACTTCTTGCGCTGACCGCGCTGGGCCTGGCCGGCTGCGCGCCCTGGCCTGGCAGGCCGCGCGACGCCGATCCCGGCATCCTGACTGCCGGCCATTACGATTTCAATTGGCAATTGTCCGGCGATGCCGCGGTGGCGCCTTTACAGGTGTTCAGCGGCGCCGGGCGCACGTGGCTGCAGTTCGCGCCGGGGCGTACCCCGCCCGCGCTGTTCGCCCAAACGCCGGGCGGGCTCCAGCCCCTGCCTTACACGCGTCAGGATCCCTACGTCATCGTCGACGGCGTGTGGCCGGCGCTGATCTTGCGAGGCGGCCACCAGGTCGCGCGCGCAGACAGGCAGGCCCTGCCGCTGGCTCCTGGCGCTGCCTTGCCCGCGCCAACGACCCAGGGGCTG
>NZ_JAJMLX010000196.1 GCF_020991325.1 Bordetella petrii
CCCAGGCGTCGGAGCACCCCGAGGCGAAGGCGATCTCATCGGGTTGCGCGCCCAACAGGCGGGCCGCGCGCTGCCGCACGGCGGACAACGTGCCCTGGGCGGCGCGGGCGGCTTCCATGGGCCCCATGGAGGCCTCGCGCTGCAAATGGCCCACCACCGCCTGTACCGTACCCGCGGACGGCAACGAAGCGCCCGCATGGTTGAAATGCACGACCTGCTCCACCCCGGGGGTGGCGCGGCGCAGGCGTTCTACATCGGCATCGGACAAGGCGGCAGCGGACATGGCGGTTCTCCTAGGGCTGGATCTGGATGATGGCCTCGACCTCGACCGCCACGCCGCGCGGCAGCGACGCCACGCCCACGGCGGTACGGGTATGGCGGCCGGCGTCGCCCAGTACTTCGACCATGAGGTCGGACGCACCGTCGGCCACCGCGCTCTGGCGCTGGAATTCCGGCGTGCAGGCCACGAACACGCCCAGCCGCACCACACGCACGACGCGTGCCAGGTCGTCGCCCACCACATCGGCCAGGTGCGCCAGCACGCCCAGCGCCGCCTGGCGGGCCGCCTGTCGGCCTTCGTCCTCGCCCAGCGTATCGCCCACCCTGCCCAGCCACACGGCCTTGTCGCCCTGGCGGGGCACCTGGCCCGAGACGAACAGCAGGTCGCCCACCTGCAGTTTGGACACATAGTTGGCCGCGGGCGCGCCGGCCGGCTCCAGGGCCAGGCCCAGGGACTGCACGCGCGCGGATATCGTGGAAGACATGAAATTCACCTTTGCATGAAGATTGATCCAGGCTTGATGCTATCCGCCCCGGCGCGGCCTTGACCAATGAAAAATCGGTGCCCATGCATCGATTTGAGTCATACCGCCGCCTGTGCCTGTATCCATTGGCAGAATGCCGCGGCGGGTGCCGGCAGGGCCGAACGCGGCACGGCCAGCCACCAGCCGATATCGCCGTCCTGGTAATAATCCTTGCCGGCGGGCATCACCAGCCGCCCTGCGTCCAGCAGGGGCTGCACCAGGCGCTGTCGGCCCATGGCAATGCCCTGCCCCGCCAGCGCGGCCTCGATCACGATGTTGTAGTCATGCAGGTGCACGCGCCTGGCCGCAGACAGGTCCATCCCCTGCGCCTGCGACCACAGTTCCCATTCGAAGGGCTGGCGCGAATGCGATACCAGCAGCGGGTGGCGCGCCACCTCGGCCGCCGACTTGAAGCGCCGCCGCCGGCCCAGCAGTGCGGGCGCGCATACTGGCGCCACGCGCTCGGCCATCAGTTTGACCAGGTGCACGTCGTTCCAGTGGCCGCGCCCGTAGCGTATGGCCAGGTCGACCTCGCCGGCGGCCACATCGGCCAGCCGGATATCGGGCACCAGTTGCAGGCCTATGCCCGGATGCGCCTGCGTGAACGCCGCCAGGCGCGGCACCAGCCAGCGCGCCGCGAATGAGGCCAGCAGTCCGATTTTCAGCTGCGCCGCCGCGGCGTCCGCGTCCCGCGCCTGCCGAGTGGCGCGGTCCAGCATTTCCAGGGCGGCCCGCACCTGCTCGTGGTAGGCCTGGCCGCGCGGCGTGAAGGCAATGGAGCGCGTGCGCCGCACGAACAGCGGCCCGCCCAGGTCGCGTTCCAGTTTCTGCACCTGGTGGCTGACCGCGCTTTGCGTCAGGAACAGCTCGTTAGCGGCGCGGCTGAAGCTCAGGTGCCGCCCCACCGCCTCGAAAGCACGCAGGGTGGTCAGCGCGGGCAAGTGACGCAAGGAATCCATGATGGGCAAGCGACGGCGGGCAAAGTGCCATGGTAGCGCGTTCAATATCTTGACCACCTCGGCGGGCCGATGAATTTCGCGCGGCTGGCGAACTTATAGTGACTGGACCGCCATCTTCCGTGTCATTGAGAGCATTCATGTCCAGTACCCCGACTTACATCAAATCGCCCGCTGCCCGCGCCCAGGACAGTGTCGGCGCCATCGAAGAAACCGTGCGCGACATCATCGCGCAGGTTCGCGCCCGCGGCGATGCCGCCGTGCGCGAGTATTCCCTGAAGTTCGACCAGAAAGACACGCCGGTGCTGGAAGTCAGCATGGCGGACCGGCTGCGCGCCGTTGCCGACCTGGACGACCAGACGCGCCGCGATACCGAGTTCGCCATCGAGCGGGTCCGCGCCTTCGCCCAGGCCCAGCTGGAAACGGTGCTGCCGCTGGAGATCGAGGCCCTGCCCGGACTGCATCTGGGGCACAGGGTGATTCCCATCCAGCGCATAGGCGCCTATGTGCCCGGCGGCCGCTACCCGATTCTGTCGGCGCCGGTCATGACCATCGTGCCCGCCAAGGTCGCCGGTTGCGAAGAAGTCATTGCCTGCCTGCCGCCAGGCGCGCATCCGGCAATGATTGCCGGATGCCACCTGTCGGGTGCGGATCGCATCTTCCTGGTGGGCGGCGCGCAGGCCATTGCCGCCATGGCCTGCGGCACCGAGTCGATTCCAGCAGTGGACAAGATCGTGGGGCCCGGCAACGCCTATGTGAATGAAGCCAAGCGCCAGGTGTTCGGCGAAGTGGGCATAGACCAGCTGGCCGGCCCCAGCGAGATATTCATCGTGGCCGACGACAGCGGGGATGCCGACATGATCGCCACCGACCTGCTGGCCCAGGCCGAACACGATGTCCGCACGCGCGTGGGCTTGATCACCACCAGCGCGGCGCTGGCCCGCGACACGCTGGCCGCCGTGGAACGCCAATTGCAGGACCTGCCCACCGCCGACGTGGCGGGCCGCGCCTGGCACGACTACGGCGAGATCGCCCTGTGCAAGGACGAAGCCGCCATGCTGGCCTATTCCGACCAAGTGGCCGCCGAGCATCTGCAGGTACACACGCGGGATCCGCAAGCCACCGGCCTGAAGCTGCGCAACTACGGCTCGCTGTTCATCGGCACGCTGGCCAGCGTGGTGTATTCCGACAAATGCTGCGGCACCAACCATACGCTGCCCACCATGGGCGCCGGCCGTTATACCGGCGGGCTGTGGGTGGGATCGTTCGTGAAGATCTGCACGCACCAATGGCTGGATGAACGCGGGGTGGCGGCGGTTGCGCCGCCCGCGGTGCGCCAGAGCCTGACCGAAGGCATGGAAGGCCATCGCCGCGCGGCCGCGTTGCGGCTGGGCTGAGCACGGCATTACACCTACTATCCACACTCAAGGGGAAAAAAATGAATGTCCGCACATTGTTGGCATGCCTGGCCATGGCCGGTGGCGTACTGGCTACGCCCGTCCACGCCGAACCGGCCTATCCGTCACGGCCCATCAAGCTGGTGGTGCCTTTCCCGCCCGGCGGCACGACCGACGTGCTGGCCCGCACCATTGCCGACCCGCTGGGCAAGCTGCTGAAACAGACGGTGGTGGTGGAAAACCGCAGCGGCGCAGCCGGCCGCATCGGCAGCGAGTATGTCATCCGTTCGGAACCCGACGGCTACACGCTGGGCATCGCCACGGTCAGTTCTCATGCCGTGACACCGGTGGTGTATGACAACATCTCGTACGATGTCACGCGCGACCTGGTGCCCATCACGCGGCTGGCCTCGGTGCCCAACGTGCTGACCATCGGCCCGTCGGTTCCGGCCACCGATATGAAGTCTTTCATCGCGCTGCTCAAGAGCAAGCCCGGCCACTATACCTATGGATCCGCGGGCGCCGGATCCGAGGCCAACATGATGGGTGAACTGTTCAAGCTCAGCACGGGCACCGAGATGATGCACGTGCCCTACCGCGGCTCCAGCCCCGCATTGCAGGATGCCTTGGGCGGGCAGATCGCCGCGGTGTTCGACAACCTGCCTTCGTCGCTGCCCTTCATCCTGAACGGCGACCTGAAGGCCCTGGCGGTAGCGTATCCGCAGCGCCTGGAAGCCTTGCCCGATGTGCCCACGTTCGCCGAGGCGGGAGTGCCCGAAGTGAATGATGCGTCGTGGTTCGGCCTGGTGGCGCCCAAGGGCACGCCGCCCGAAATCGTGCAACGCATCTACGAAGCCACGCGCGATGTACTGGCCATGCCGGACGTAAAGCAACGCATGGCGGGCTTTTCCGCCGTGCCGGTCGGCAACCCTCCGGCCGAATTCGCCGCGGAACTCAAGGCCGAGATAGACAAACAGCGCAAGACGGCCGAGCGCGCCCATATCAACCTGAAATAGCCGCAGTCCACCTGCAAGGAGACCGCCATGGCCGCTACCGCCCGCATTCTGGTAGGGCAATTGTTCCAGGAAACGCATGGCTTCACGCCCGTGCCCACGCCGCTTTCGGCCTTCGAGATCGAGACAGGCCCGGCCATGCTGTCGGCCAACGCCGCGGCCGACTCTGTGCTGGGCGGCATCTTGCGCACGCTGGAGGCTGGCGGCAGCACGGCGGTTCCCACAGTGGCGGCGCGGGCCCGGCCAGGCGGCCGCGTCGAGGACGCAGCGTATGCGCACTTGCGCGACGCCATTCTGGACACGGCGCGGCAGGGCGGCTTCGATGCTATCGCGCTATGCCTGCATGGCTGCATGCAAACTGCCAGCCTGGACAGCGCCGAGGCCGACCTGCTGGCGCGGCTGCGTGCCATCGTGGGGGCGGACATGCCCATCGTGGCGGGCTTCGACCTGCACGCCCATGCCATTCCCGCCATGCTGGGCCAGCTGGATTTCGCGTCGGCGTACAAGACCAACCCGCACAGCGACGCGGTGGCCACGGGCCAGCGCGTCGCTGTGCAGCTGTTGGGCATGCTCGACACCGGGAAACGGCCGGTGGGAGCATGCGTGCACGTACCCATGCTGACCCGCGGCAACGATGAAACCGCCCACGGGCCGCTGGCCGGGCTGCATGCGCGCGCAAGCGCCGAGGTAGACGCCGGCACAGGGCTCATAGATGTGTCCATCTTCAACGTCAACCCTTTCATCGATGGGCCGGGCGTGGGCCAGACCGTGCTCGCTTATGCGCAGCCCGGCGCGGGCGCGGCCGCGCGGCAGTTGGCCTGCGAGCTGGCCCTGGCCCTCTGGAACGGGCGCGACGGCTATGTGCACCAGCTTCCCGATGTAGAGGCGCTGCTGCGCGGCCACGGCAGCGACCCGCGCAGGCTGATCATTGGCGATTTCGGCGACCGCGTGCTGGCCGGCGGCCCGGGCGACAGCCCGCATGTGCTGGAGCATTGCCTGGCGCATACCGACCGGCGCATCGTCGCCGTCATTACCGACCCCAGCGCCCTGGCCCGGTGCCGACAGGCGGGCCAGGGCGCCCAGGTGGCCCTGCAGGTGGGCGGCGCCTATTCGCCCGGCTGTCCCCCGTTGGCGGTGCACGGAACTGTGGCCCGCCTGGGCGACGGCGTATTCCGCAACCGCGGCGTGTTCATGCGCGGCGCCACGCTGCGCCTGGGGCCGTACGCCGTACTGCGGCACCCGCGCTACGACCTGCTCATCACCCAGGACGCCATCATGTCGCAAGACCCGGGCTGCTACCTGGATGCCGGCATCGACCTGGACACGGCCGGCATCATCGTGGTCAAGTCGGGGTACCACTTCAAGCTGGCCTTCGACACCCTGGGGGTGTGCGCCTGCGCCGAAACCCCGGGCCTTACGGGCTATCACCCCGAACGCCTGCCATTCGACCGGGCCCGCCCGCTGTACCCGCTGGACGAGATCGCGTACCGGCCCGCCCCGGTCGATTTGCCCGCCATGGCGCGCGCTTAGCGGGCGCCTGCGCCGGGGCGCGCGTGGAACGTTTCAGCAGGATGGTGGGGGTCTGGCTCCCGCAGGGTGCCTGACCCCGTCGGGTCTGGGCTGCGCATACATCGGTGTCTGACACCCCCTTGCGGGGAGTCAGACACCCGGCAGCGGCCTTGCCAGCGGGTGCCCATCGCCGTGTATCCTGCCTGGCACGGCTTTCCAAGGGGGACCACGCCATGCCGAGAATCGGTGCAGATATCAGGGAACTACGTCGCCGGCGCGGGCTCGGCATACGCGAAGTGGCGCAGCGCTCGGGGGTATCGCACGCCTCGATCTCGCTGATCGAGCGCGACAAGATCAGCCCCTCGCTGGACACGCTGGCGGCCGTGCTGGATGCCCTGGGCACTACTATCGTGGGGTTTTTCTCCAGCAGCCGCCTGCTGGTGGCCGAATCTCCCTTCTACGGGCCTGAAGACCTGCCCGAAATCGGCAAGGCCAGCACGATTTCTTACCGGATGATAGGCAGCCGCTTCGCCAACCGCGCCATGCTGATGATGCAGGAACGCTATGCGCCCGGCGCGGATACGGGCGAACTGTTCAGCCACAATGCCCAGGAGGCCGGCCTGGTCACATCGGGCGCCATCGAAGTCACGGTGGGCGACAAGACCCGCGTCCTGCAGGCCGGCGACGCGTACTATTTCGACAGCCGGGTTCCACACCGCTTCCGCAACGCGGGCGACGGCGCCAGCGAGATCGTCAGCGCCGTTACTCCGCCCACATACTGAGGCGGCGCGGGCCGCCCGGCCGGCCCGCCCCCGCCCCACCCCCAAGCCAGTTAAAATGCCGGGTTTCCCGTAACAGGGGCCTGGGCGCCCGCGCCGGCCTCCCCGTACGGCACTCCGAATTCCAAGAACCCTATGCTTACCTTTCAGCAAGTCATTCTTACGCTCCAGGAATACTGGGACAAGCAGGGCTGCGCCCTGCTGCAGCCCTACGACATGGAAGTCGGCGCCGGTACCTCGCACACCGCCACGTTTTTGCGGGCCATCGGCCCCGAACCCTGGCGCGCCGCCTACGTGCAGCCCTCGCGCCGCCCCAAGGACGGCCGCTACGGCGAAAACCCCAACCGCCTGCAGCACTATTACCAGTACCAGGTGGTGCTGAAGCCCGCTCCCCCGGAGATCCTGGACCTGTACATCGGTTCGCTGAAGGCGCTGGGCATCGACCCTACCCAGCACGACATCCGCTTCGTCGAAGACGACTGGGAAAACCCCACGCTGGGCGCCTGGGGCCTGGGTTGGGAAGTGTGGCTGAACGGCATGGAAGTCACGCAGTTCACGTACTTCCAGCAAGTGGGCGGGCTGGACTGCACCCCCACCACCGGCGAAATCACCTACGGCCTGGAACGCCTGGCCATGTACCTGCAGGGCGTGGAAAGCGTCTACGACCTGGTCTGGACGGAAGGCGCCAATGGCAACCGCGTGCTGTACCGCGACGTGTTCCACCAGAACGAGGTGGAACAATCCACCTACAACTTCGAGCACGCCTCGGCCGACATGCTGTTCGCGCACTTCAACGACTACGAAGCCGAGGCCAGGCGCCTGATGGACGTGCCACTGGCGCTGCCCGCCTACGAAGCCGCGCTGAAAGCCGCGCATACCTTCAACCTGCTGGACGCGCGCGGGGCCATCAGCGTGACCGAGCGCGCCGCGTACATCGGCCGCATCCGCAACCTGTCGCGCGCCGTGGCGCAGGCTTACTACGATTCCCGCGAACGACTGGGCTTCCCCATGCTGGCTCGCAGCCAGGACGCCGGGGAGGCTGCCTAAATGACGACGAACACCCGCCCCCTGCTGGTCGAACTGCTGACCGAAGAACTCCCGCCCAAGGCCCTGCAGAAGCTGGGCCAGGCCTTTGCCGAAGGCGTGCGCGCCACCCTGGCCCGCCATGGCCTGCTGGCCGACGGCTGCGACACCGTCGCGTTCTCCACGCCGCGCCGCCTGGCAGCGCGCCTGTCGCGGGTGCTGGAACAGGCCCCGGACCAGGCCTACGCGGAAAAGCTCATGCCCGTGAAAGTGGGCCTGGACGCCGATGGCAGCCCCACGCCCGCCTTGCTGAAGAAGCTGGCCGCCAAGGGCCTGGAGGGCATCGACCCGGCCAACCTGGGGCATGAATCCGACGGCAAGCAAGACTACCTGGTGGCGCGCGGCACGGCGCCCGGCGCCAAGTTGGCCGAAGGCCTGCAGGAAGGCCTGCAGGCCGCCATCGACGGCCTGCCCATTCCCAAGGTCATGCGCTATCAATTGGCCGACGGCGTCACCAGCGTGAAATTCGTGCGTCCGGCCCACGGCCTGGTGGCCCTGCATGGCGCCGACGTGGTGCCGGTGTCGGCCCTGGGCCTGACGGCCGGCCGCCGCACCCTGGGCCACCGCTTCATGGCCAGCGCCCCGGTCGATGTCGCCGATGCCGACGCGTACGAAACGGTGCTGGCCGAACAGGGCCGCGTGGTGGCCTCGTTCGAGATCCGCCGCGCCGATATCGACCGCCAGTTGCAGGCCCACGCCGCGCAACTGGGCGCCACCCTGGGCACCGACCCGGAAGTGGCCGCGCTGTTGGACGAAGTCACCGCGCTGGTCGAACACCCCACGGTATACGTGGGCCAGTTCGAAGAACAGTTCCTGCAAGTGCCGCAGGAATGCCTGATCCTGACCATGCGGCTGAACCAGAAGTACTTCCCGCTGTTCGACCCGGGCACCGGCAAGCTGACGCACCGCTTCCTCATCGTCAGCAACATGCACACCGACAACCCGGTCAACATCGTCGAGGGCAACCAGCGCGTGGTGCGGCCGCGCCTGGCCGACGCCCAGTTCTTCTTCGACACCGACCGCAAGACGCCCCTGGCGGAGCGCGTGCAGCAGCTGGGAAGCATCGTCTATCACAACAAGCTGGGCACCCAGCTTGAGCGCGTCGAGCGCGTGCGCGCCATCGCGCGCGGCGTGGCCGCGCAACTGGGCGGCGACACGG
>NZ_JAJMLX010000197.1 GCF_020991325.1 Bordetella petrii
CTGGCTGGCCAGCCCCGCCGATGCGCCGGCCGACGCCTCCGCGCCCACGGCCGCCAGCACGCCTGGCACGGTGCGCATCGAAGTTGCCGAAGTGCAGCAGGCCACCTTTTCGCGCGGCATCTCGGCGGTGGGCAGCCTGCGCTCCGACGAATCGGTGGTGCTGCGGCCCGAGGTAGCCGGGCGCATCCAGCAGATCGACTTCAACGAGGGCCAGCCGGTCGAGCGCGGGCAGGTGCTGATACGCCTGGACGATTCGGTGCCCCGGGCCGAGCTTGCCCAGGCGCGCGCCAACCTGTCGCTGGCCCAGAGCCATTACCGGCGCGCCGTAGACTTGCAGGGCCGCGGTTTCGTCAGCCAGCAGGCGCGCGACGAAGCCGCCAGCAACCTGAAAGTGCAGCAGGCGGCTACGGCGCTGGCCCAGGCCCGGCTCGACAAAATGACCATACGCGCGCCGTTCGCCGGCGTGGCGGGGCTGCGCAGCGTGTCGGTCGGCGATTTCGTCGACCAGGGCCAGGACCTGGCGCCGCTCGAGGCCATCGACCCCCTGAAGGTCGATTTCCGCGTGCCCGAGATGTACTTCAACCGGGTCAAGACGGGCCAGGTTCTGACAGTGCGCCTGGATGCCCTGCCGGGTGAAGACCGCGAAGGGCAGGTCTACGCCGTCAGTCCGCTGGTGGACGCGGGGGGGCGCTCGATTCTGCTGCGTGCCACCGTGCCCAACCCGGATGCGCGCCTGCGGCCCGGCATGTTTGCGCGGGTGCAATTGCTGTTCGGCAGCGAACAGGTCCTGGTGGTGCCCGAGGCGGCCCTGGCGCCTTCGGGCCAGGGCCAGTATGTGTTCAATGTGCGCGACGGGCGGGCGCACCGCGCTGAAGTCACGCTGGGCGAACGCCGCGACGGCAAGGTCGAGATCCGTACCGGCGTGGCCCTGGGCGACAGGGTGGTCGTGGCGGGCTTCCAGCGCCTGACCGACGGCGCGCCGGTCGAGATCGTGCCCGCGCCCGCCAGCGCACCCACCACGGCGGCACGGCCATGATCCTGTCCGAGATCTGCATCAAGCGCCCGGTGTTCGCATCGGTGCTGTCGCTGATCATTGTGCTGGTGGGGCTGATTTCGTATTCGCGCCTGACGGTGCGCGAATATCCCAACATCGACGAACCCATCGTCTCCGTCAATACCACCTACAAGGGCGCTTCGCCCGAGGTGATCGAGTCGCAGGTGACCAAGCCGCTGGAAGACCAGCTGGCCGGCATCGAGGGCGTGAACGTCATGACCTCGCGCAGCCGCACCGAGCGCAGCCAGATCAACATCAAGTTCGACCTGTCGCGCGACCCGGACGCGGCGGCGGCAGAGGTGCGCGACAAGGTCTCGCGGGCGCGGCGCTATCTGCCCGATGAAATCGACGAACCCATCATCGGCAAGGTCGAGGCGGACGCGCTGCCCATTATTTATATCGCGGTAGAATCGGGCTCGTTGTCGGCCATCCAGACTTCGGACTACATCAACCGCTACATCAAGACGCGCCTGTCGGTGCTGCCGGGGGCGGCCGAAGTGCGGGTGTATGGCGAGCGCCTGCCGTCCATGCGCATTTATGTGGATCGCGACAAGCTGGCCGCCTACAGCCTGACCGTCCAGGACGTGGAAACCGCGCTGGCCAGCCAGAACGTGGAAATCCCGGCCGGCCGCATCGAATCGCGCGACCGCGAGTTCACGGTGGTGTCTTCCACCGATCTGCAGACCCCGCAGCAGTTCGCGAATATCGTGGTGGCCAACGTGAAGGGCTACCCGGTGCGCATGGGCGATGTGGCCCGGGTGGAAATCGGCGCGGCCGACGACCGCATCCTGTCGCGCTTCAATGGCAGGCCGGCCATCAATATCGGCCTGACGCGGCAGTCCACCGCGAACCCCCTGGATCTTTCCAAGGCCGTGCGCGCCGAGGTCGCGCAACTGAACGAAACCCTGCCGGCCGGCATGAAGCTGAACATCGCCTACGACACCTCGGTGTTCATCGAACGGTCGATCCAGTCGGTATTCCAGACCATAGGCGAAGCCATCGTGTTGGTGGTGCTGGTCATTTTCTTCTTCCTGCGCAATTTGCGCGCCAGCATCATCCCCATTGTCACCATTCCGGTCTCCCTGATCGGGGCCTGCGGGCTGATGTATCTGTTCGGGTTTTCGGTCAACACACTGACCCTGCTGGCCATGGTGCTGGCCATCGGGCTGGTGGTGGATGACGCCATCGTCGTGCTCGAGAATATCTTCCGGCATATTGAAAATGGCATGCCGCGCCGTCAGGCGGCGCTGCAGGGGTCCAAGGAAATCGGTTTCGCCGTGGTGGCCATGACGCTGACATTGGTCACGGTGTATGCCCCCCTGGCCTTTGCCACCGGGCGCACCGGACGGCTGTTCATCGAATTCGCCCTGGCCCTGGCCGGCGCGGTGCTGGTGTCGGGTTTCGTGGCGCTGACGCTCACGCCGATGATGTGCGCGGTGCTGCTGCGCCACGAGCCGCGCCACAACCGCTGGTACAACCTCATTGAAGGCTGGCTGGACGCCCTGGGCCGTGGCTACCGGCGCGCGCTGGGCGTGTCGCTGCGCCACCGCGCCGTGGTGGTGGTGCTGGGCCTGCTGGTGGCGGGGGCCAGCGGGGTGCTGTTTTCGGTGGTCAAGAGCGAACTGGCGCCCGTCGAAGACCGCGGGGTGATCTTCGGCACGGTCAGCTCGCCCGAAGGCGCCACCCTGAACTACACGCTGGGCAGCATGCTCGACCTTGAGCACCACTACAGCCAGATCCCGGAGGCCGAGGCCTATCAGGTATCGGTGGGGTACCCGACGGTCAGCGATGCCACGGCCATCCTGCGGCTCAAGCCCTGGGAACAGCGCGACCGCACGCAGCAGGAAATCGCCCGCGAACTGCAGCCCAAGTTCGCGGCGCTGCCGGGCGTGAAGGCGTTTCCCACCAATCCGCCTTCGCTGGGCCAGTCGGCGCGTTCCAAGCCGGTGGAATTCGTCATCATGAGCCAGGCGCCGTACGCGGAACTGGCCAAAATGGTGGACGTGTTCCTGAATGCGCTGCGCGATTATCCCGGGCTGCAGAACCTGGACACCGACCTGCGCCTGAATACGCCGGAACTGCGCGTCCAGGTCGATCGCGACAAAATGGCCGACGTGGGCGCGGGCGTGGACGTGGTGGGGCGCACGCTGGAATCCATGCTGGGCGGCCGCCAGGTTACGCGCTTCAAAGACCAGGGCGAGCAGTACGACGTCATCGTGCAGGTGCTGCCGCGCGACCGCGCCAACACCACCGATATCTCCGGTATCTACGTGCGCACGCGCGATGGCGGCATGGTCCAGCTGGACAACCTGCTGTCCGTGAACGAAGGCGTGGCGCCGCAGTCGCTCAACCACTTCAACCGGCTGCGCGCGGTGAAGGTCGAGGCGGCGGTGGCGCCGGGCTACGCGCTGGGCGAAGTGCTGGACCACATGCATGACGTGGCGCGCCAGGTGCTGCCACGCACGGTGGTCATCGACCTGGACGGCCAGGCGCGCGAATTCCGCGACTCGTCGGGCAGCATCTATCTGGTGTTCGCCATGGCGCTGGCCTTCATCTACCTGGTGATGGCCGCCCAGTTCGAAAGCTGGCGCAATCCGCTGGTCATCATGCTGTCGGTGCCCTTGTCCATGACGGGCGCGCTGCTGGCCCTGTGGCTAAGCGGCGGCACCTTGTCCATTTACAGCCAGATCGGCCTGATCACCCTGGTGGGCCTGATCACCAAGCACGGCATCCTGATCGTGGAATTCGCCAACCAGTTGCGCGACCAGGGCGCCGGGCTGTTCGACGCGGTGGTCGAGGCCAGCGTGCTGCGCCTGCGTCCCATCCTGATGACCACCGGCGCCATGGTGCTGGGCACGCTGCCGCTGGCCATCGCCCACGGCGCCGGGGCCGAATCGCGCCAGCAGATCGGCTGGGTGCTGGTGGGCGGGCTGACGCTGGGTACACTATTGACTTTGTTCGTGGTGCCCGTGGCCTACACCCTGATCGCGGCCGCCCGGCCCAGCCCCGGCCACGCGGCCCCGGGCTCCGCCCAGGCCGTGCCCCACGACACGCCATCCGCTACTGACTAATCCGCCATGCGCCAGATCATTTTCGACACAGAAACCACCGGGCTGGACCCCGCCCAGGGGCACCGCATCGTCGAGATCGGTTGCGTCGAGATCGTGAATCGCACGGTCACCGGCAACCATCTGCATATCTACCTGAACCCCGATCGCGATAGCGACCCGGAAGCCCTGGCGGTGCACGGGCTCACCACTGAATTCCTGGCCGACAAGCCGCGGTTTTCCGAGGTTACCGGGCAGTTCCTGGAGTTCATCCAGGGGGCCGAACTCATCGCCCATAACGCCGCGTTTGACGTGAAATTCTTCAACGCCGAACTGGCGCGGGCCGGCCACCAGGGAATCGGCGAGTACTGCGCGCAGATCACCGATTCGCTGCTGCATGCGCGTACCCTGTACCCAGGCAAGCGCAACTCGCTGGATGCGCTGTGCGACCGCCACGGCATTTCGAATGCGCATCGCACCCTGCACGGCGCCTTGCTCGACTCGCAGTTGCTGGCCGAAGTCTGGCTGGCCATGACACGCGGCCAGGATGCCTTGCTGATCGATGTAGATGATGCCAGTCCGGGCGGCAGCGGCGGCATGGCGCTGGGAGCGTTCGACGGGTCGGTGCTGCCGGTGCTGGGCGCCACCGCCGAAGAACTGGCCGAACACGAAGAATACTTGGCCAGCCTGGACAAGGCGGTGGATGGCGCCTGCGTCTGGCGCGCACTGGACACGCCGGCCACCGCGGGCGCCTGAACCTCCGCGGCGGCGCATCGGTAACCCGTGTTTGCACGGGCCGCGTTTCTCGTGCTAGAATTTCGCCTCTTTGGGTGGTTAGCTCAGTGGTAGAGCACTGCCTTCACACGGCAGGGGTCACAAGTTCGAAACTTGTACCACCCACCAAATCGGAAGGGCCGGCAGCGTAAGTTGCCGGCCCTTCGTCATTCTTGCGGCGGCCCGGGGGCTTCACGCCTGATCCAGCGTCCGCACCATGTACCGCGCGCCAGCGCCATACCGGGCCAGCTTGGCCTGCAGCGCCGTGCCGGTTCCCGCCGATTGGTAGCCCAGCCGTTCCCAGTAGCCGATGGCCGGCCGCAATGCCACCAAACTGGTGTGGCGTAGTCCGCGTTGCCGGGCATGGGCCAGCCCGCCGTGCAGCAGCGCTTGCGCCACACCCGTGCCCTGGGCGGCCGGCAGTACGGCGCAGTCGTGCACGAACCAGCTGTCGGCATCTTCGGGCAGGGCGTCCAGCGCCACATCGAGTGTCGGCGGATGGCCCGACACCCAGGGGTAGGCCACCAGATAACCCAGCAAGCCGTGTTCGCCGTGTGCCACCATGCAGGTGCCGGGTGACACCTGCATGCGGTTCAGGAACAGATCGGCGCCTTCCAGCAGGGCGGCGGGGTAAACGCTGGCCTGGATGGACAGCACCTCGTCGATGTCGCGCCGGCACATGGCCCGCACGCGGTGGCCTTCGGTCATGAACACTCCATGGGAACACTTCATTGTAGGAGGGGGGGCCGACAGCGCGCGCCGGCCCGGTGCCAGCCTGGATTCCGTCATTCTTGGCATTATCTTTTGTTTAAGCGTATTGTCGGGCTTGGCGGCCGGACCAGCCGCCGCACGTTCTTCGACACTGACATTTGCCGGAAACTCTGGGCGGCTAAGCTGCGTGCTGGCGCCCTATGGCGGAGCGAGTCGAAATGGGCAGCGAACAACCCGATGTCAGTTCTTCCGACGGCCTGGCCCGCTTGTTCGGCCATGCCTCGCCGCCCGACTCCGGGCGTTGGTGGAAGCGTATCGTCGTGTGTGGCGACGATTTCGGCATGGACGACGGCATCGATGCCGGCATCGTGCGCCTGGCCGGCATGAATCGCCTCAGCGCCGTCAGCTGCCTGGTCCAGGGCGCAAGCTTTGCCACCCATGTCCGCCGCCTTGCCGACTTGAACATCGACCTGGGGGTGCACCTGAACCTGACCGAGGCCCTGGGCGCGCTGGACCAGGCCGAGGTCCTGCCCTTGTCGTCGCTGGTGGCGCGAGCCTATGCCGGGCGCCTGGACGATGCCTGGCTCGATGAGCACCTGCAACGCCAGTTCGACGCCTTCGAAAAAGCCGTGGGCCGCGCGCCGGACTACGTGGACGGCCATCATCATGTGCACCAGTTGCCCGGCGTGCTGCCGCGCCTGGTGCACCTGCTGGAACAGCGCTACGGCTGCCGGGTGCCCTGGCTGCGCCACACGGCACCGGGCATGCAGGAAGGCATTCCGCTGCGCGAATCCACCAAGGCGCGCCTGATCGGAGCCATGGGTTCGGGCGCCGTGGCGCGCGCGGCCAGCCGCGACGGCTGGCGCGCCAATCGCCGCCTGCTGGGGGTATACGGCCTGCAAGGCGGGGCGCGGCACTATGCCGGCCTGCTGCAACACTGGCTGCATAATGCGCGCGACGGCGATTTGCTGATCTGCCATCCGGCCATGCCCGGCACCAGCGGCATGCATGCGCGACAGCGCGCCGCGGAATTCGAAGTGCTGGCGCGCCCGGACCTGGGCGACTGGATGCGGTTGAACGGCGTGCGCGTGACGCGGCCTTCATAAAGGTAAGCGGCAGGCAAGCCGGGCATCGCCAGGCGGGCCGCGCAGCGGCCCTGCCAGTGGCCTTACATGGGGGTGTTGGTGGCCAGTGCGCCGCCGCTGCCACTGGCGGGATACGCGCCGCCGGCGTCGCGCACGAAATCGGCCACGGCGGTTTCGTAGACCTGGCCACTGCGGATGGCGCCCGAATGCGAGGCGCCGTCGATTTTCACCAGGCGCTTCAAGTTGGCCGGTACCTTGAGGGCGGCCGCGAACAGTTCATCGCTCATGGTGTGGGGCACGACGCGATCCGCCGTGCCATGCAGGAACAGCATGGGGGTGGTCAGGGTGGCCAGTTTTTCCACCGAGGCGAACGGCTGGGTGACCAGCAGGCTGGCGCCCGGCAGCTTGCCCCATTTCAGGGTACCCAGCATGGCGGCGATGCTGGTGAAGCTGGATTCGACGATCAGCCCCGCGAACGGCGGCATATCGGGACGCGAAGCCAGGTCGATGGCGATGGCACCGCCCAGGCTGTGGCCATACACGAAGCGCCGTGCAGGGTCGGGCTGGCGCCGCGCCAGTTCGTGCAGGGCTGCCGCCGCATCCGCGAACGCGGTTTCCTCGGACGGCAGCAGGGGCGTGGATGCGCCGAACCCGCGGTAGTCGATCGCCAGCACGGAATAACCCATGCGCGTCCAGCCTTCCATGCGGAATGCGCTGCCGTTCAGGTTCCAGCGCGCGCCATGCAGATACAGCACGGTGGGGGCCTGGGCATCGGGGTGCTGCCAGTACCAACTGTGCACGGTATCGCCGCCGGGCAGGGCCAGGTCGAACACCTCGGTGCCCGTGGGCGGTTCGCGCCACCAGCGCTGCTGGTCGGTTTCGGGCGAGAAAATCGCCTGCCGCTGCCAGGAATCGAGCTGGGTGCATCCCACCGCGCTGGCGGCGGCAACGAGCCCGACGCCCAGCAGGCGGCGCAAAGAATAGCGTGGCAGCAATGACATGACCAATATGACCCGGACACTGGCGCCAGGTTCCGTTGCCTGGCGCGCCGGCGCCGGCCGGTGGGGCCGCGTTCAGGCCGGCCCGGCCAGTTCCAGGGCCACCGGATACAGCGAGGCCACCAGCAGCAGCGCCATGCCTATATTAAACAAGCGGATCGCCATGGGCCGGTGCAGCAGCTTCTGCAGGGCCGCGCCGAAGGCCGCCCAGGCGCCGATGCTGGGCAGGTTGACCAGGCAGCACACCAGGGCCGCCAATGCCAGGTTCCAGTAGAAGCCGGCTTGGGGGGTGTAGGTGGCGATCACGCCCACGGCCATCACCCAGGCCTTAGGGTTCACCCACTGGAACAGGGCGGCTTGCAGGAATGTCAGGGGCTGGCCGCGCGGGCTGCCGCGGTCCATGGGGCCGGACATGGCGATCTTCCAGGCCAGATACAGCAGGTACAGCGCGCCGGCGTACTTGAGCACGGTGTACAGCCATGGAAACTGCTGGAATGCCGTGCCCAGCCCCAGGCCGACCAGCACCAGCATCAAGGTAAAGCCCAGGTTCACGCCCAGCATGTGCGGAATGGTGCGGCGGAAGCCGAAGGTCAGGCCGGACGAGGCCAGCATGATGTTGTTGGGGCCGGGCGTGATGGAACTGACCAGGGCAAACAGTGCCAGCGGGCCCAGCAGCAACAGGGTATGGTCGAGGGCGGGGCTCATGATGCTTTCCGGACGATCGCGCGGCGCCCGCCCGCAATGATTGCAATCACGGCCAGGGCAAAGACAAAAGTAATCGGTTCTACCGCTTCGTGAAAGAGCAGGGCGGCCGCAACCACCGTCAGAAAGGGCTGCAGCAGCTGGATCTGGCCGACACGGGCGATGCCTCCGGCCGCCAGGCCGCGGTACCAGGCAAAAAAGCCCAGGAACATCGATCCGAACGCCAGGTAGGCAAAGGCGGCCGCCACCGGGGCGCTGGGCCACGGCGTGTCGGCGGCCAGCCACAGCACGGGCAGCGCCACCG
>NZ_JAJMLX010000198.1 GCF_020991325.1 Bordetella petrii
CGCGTAGTACAAGGCCAGGTGGGGCGCGCGGGCCTCGACGTACTGGCGCGTGGTGTCGTCCGGCGCGATCAAAGCGGCCCGCGCGCCCGCCTCGACGGTCATGTTGCACAGGGTCATGCGGGCCTCGGCGGACAGGCCGTCGATGGCGGTTCCGCAGTATTCCACCGCGAAGCCGCGCGCGCCCTGCGCGCCCAGGCGATGCACCACATAAATGACCAGGTCCTTGGCCGACAAGCCGGCCGGCAGCCGGCCATCGATGCGCACCCGCATCTTGCGCGCCACGCGGTACACCAGGGTCTGCGTGGCCAGGATGTGCTCGACCTCGGAAGTGCCGATGCCGAATCCCAGCGCGCCCAGGGCGCCATAAGTGGTGGTATGGCTGTCGCCGCACAGCACCACCATGCCGGGCAGGATCATGCCGTGCTCGGGCGCCACCACGTGCTCGATGCCCTGCAGCGGGTCGGTGGTATCCAGCAGCATGATGTCCTGCTCGTCGCAATTGCGCTTCAGATTGCGCGCCTGTTGCGACGACGCGGGTTCCTGGATCACGCGTTGCGCGGCGGGCACCGGGTGGGTGGGAATCACGTGGTCCACCACCGCCATCTGCTGGCCCGGCCGCAGCACCTTGCGGCCCCGGGCCGCCAGTCCGCTGAACGCCTGCGGGCTGGTGTATTCGTTCATGATGTGCAGGTCCACATACAACAGCACATGTTCGCCGTCGATGCGGGCCACTTCGTGGCTGGCCACCAGTTTGTCGTAAAGCGTCATGCCGGGCATGGTGCGGGTTCCTTCATGAAATGCCGCCTGCGGCAGCGCCGCGGGCCGCGGTCTGCCTCAGTTGGGTTGAATGCCCGCGGCCTTGATCACGCCGGCCCAGCGCGTCATTTCCGCGGCCACCATCTGGTCGGTCTGGCCCGGCGTGGAAACCAGCGGTTCGAAGCCCTCGCGCTGCATGCGCTGCACCACTTCCGGCGAGCGCAGGGCAGCGCCCAGCTTGGCGTTCAGCGTGTCCACCACCGCCTGCGGCGTGCCGGCCGGGGCGCTGATCACGAACCAGGTGTTGAACTCGTAGTCGGGCAGCCCCGATTCGGCAATGGTGGGCACGTCCGGCAACAGGGGCGAACGCGTCTTGCCCGTTACTCCCAACGGCTTGAGCTTGCCGCCGTCCACCTGGGCCTTGGCCGCCGACAGCACCGGGAAACTCATCTGCACCTGGCCGCTGATGGTGTCCAGCATGGCCGGGCCGCCGCCCTTGTAAGGCACGTGCAGGATCTGCGTCTGCGATACCGACTTGAACAATTCGGCGGCCATGTGGAAGGTGCTGCCCGTGCCCGCCGAGCCGAAACTCAGTTCATTGGCCGGCCGCGCGCGCACATAATCCAGCAGTTCGGCCACGCTGTTCACCGGCAGGCTGTTGGTTACCGTCAGCACATGCTGTGACGTCGCCACCGTGCCCACCGAGCGCAAGTCCTTGGCCGTATCGAACGGCATGTTCTTGAACAGCGAAGGATTGATCGCCAGCGACATGGTGTTGATGGACAGGGTGTAGCCATCGGGCTGCGCGCGCGCCACGGCCGCCATGCCGATATTGCCGGACGCGCCGGCGCGATTCTCGATGACCACGCTTTGCCCCAGCTGCCTGGCCCAGGCGTCGGCGATCAGGCGGGCGGTAATGTCCACGCTGCCGCCAGGCGCGAACGGCGCCACCAGCGTGATGGCCCGTTGGGGGAAGTCCTGCGCCGCCACGGGCGCCACGGCCGCGCTGCAGGCGGCGGCCAGAGCCAGCGAAGCACAGGAATATCGGAAAGCGGACGTCGTCATCGGGGGTCTCCTCGGGTGGGCTCGCCGGTGGCGGCCGGGGTTGTGGTGTTGTGCGGCCAGTGTATAGGCCTGTTTGGTTCTTATAATTAATTCACCACTAAACCTTTATTCAATTCAATTTAATAATCGACGCGAAGGTGCCTTGATGGATGCACTGTCCGACCTGGCTTTTTTCTCGCTGCTGGTCAAGCACGGCAACCTGTCGGCGGCCGCGCGCGAACTGGGCCTGACCCCGCCGGCCGTCAGCACGCGGCTGGCGAATCTGGAACGGCGGCTAGGCGTGCGCCTGCTGAACCGCACCACCCGGCGCGTCAGCGTCACGCAGGAAGGCGAGCTGTACCTGGCCGAGGGCAGCCGTATCCTGGCCGATCTGGAAGACCTGGAACGCAATGTGGCCAGCACCCGGGCCCAACCGCGCGGGCTGCTGCGGCTGAACGCCACCTTCGGGTTTGGCCGCGCGCATATCGTGCCGGCCGTATCAGACTTCGCGCGGCAGTATCCCGAAGTGGAAGTCCAGATGCGCCTGACCGACAGGCCCGTCAACTTGATGGACGAAGGCTTCGACGTGGCCGTGCGCTTCGGCGAGCTTCCCGATGCGCGGCTGACGGCGCGCCTGGTGGCATCGAACCGCCGCCTGCTGTGCGCGTCGCCCCAGTACCTGCGCAACCATGGAGAACCCCGCAATCCCGGCGAACTGCAGCGCCACCGCTGCATCGTGGTGCGGGAGAACGACGTGGCCTACGGCACCTGGCACTTGCGGTCCGGCCTGCGCGCCGAAACCGTGAAAGTGCGCGGCCCGCTCAGTTCCAACGATGGGCAAAGCGCCCTGGAATGGGCGCTGGACGGGCACGGCATTGTGATGCGTTCGGAATGGGAAACCGCGGCGTACCTGCGCTCGGGCCGGCTGCGGCGCATTTTGCCCGACTGGAACACTCCGCCCGCCGACATTCACGCGCTGTACCCCGAACGCCTGAACCTGCCCGCCAAGACGGTGGCCTTCGTGGACTTCCTGGTGCAGCGCTTCGCCAGGCACGTGCGGCAGCCGGGCGGCGATCAAGCGGTGTGGTAGCCCGCCGGGCAGGCCAGGCGCGTGTGATCGTTGTATCACTGGCGTGCGCCACCGCTACTTCGCGACAGATATGCTTCCTGACCGTTCCCCGGGATCTTTGCCCAGTGGGACATTTTTATACGTAATTTACGTATAATTCATGGAAGCACTGTTTATCGAATTACCGCCGTTCGAACGGCACCGCCGGCATTACTTGACGGATGACGCCTTCGAAGAATTACAAGCGTCGCTCATGCGCCACCCGGAAGCCGGAAAACTCATCCCGGGTACGGAAGGCTTGCGCAAATTGCGGTTCGCTGACTGCCGCCGCCAGAAAGGCAAGCGCGGTGGAATACGGGTGATTTACTTTTGGTGGTCGTCCCATTCGCAATTCTGGTTGTTTACCTTATATGGCAAAGATCTCCAGGACGATCTCACCGCAGCACAAAGGGTTTTGTTAAGCCAAATGCTAAACAACGAACCGCACGCCGGGGTGCCATCATGAAACGAGACATCTTTGAAGAACTGGCCGAGGGCTTCGATGCGTTGAGTGATCAGCGGGCCGGCAAACGCACGCTGCGTGCCCACGCTGCGCGCCTGAGTGAATTGCGTCCTGTATCCGCAAATGAATTGACCGCGCTGCGTGAGCACTTGAACATGTCGCGGGCGCTATTCGCCATGTACTTGCGTACCAATACGCGCACGTTGGAAAACTGGGAACAGGGGCGTGTCAGCCCCAACGCTCAGGCCACCGCGCTGATCAGGCTGGTAGAGAAATACCCGGAAACGCTTGATCGCCTGGCAACGCTGGCCTGATTCTCCCGCAAGGCGAACATGCCGGGCAACACAGGCGGCTGGCGCCCACGCTGCCCGGACATGGCTCAATCCACCTTCGCGCCCGAGCGCTGTACCACTTCTTCCCAGCGCGGCACTTCTTCCTTGATGAACGCGGCGAAGGCATCCGCGCTGCGGCCGCCCGCCTTGGCCGAGCCCATGTCGGCCAGCTTGGACGCCACGTCGGGCGAGGCCAGGGCGCGGTTGACGGCCTCGTTCAGGCGCTGCGTCAGTTCCTTTGGCAGGCCGGCGGGCGCGAACACGCCGTACCAGTTGGTAATGACGAAGCCCGGATAGCCCGCTTCCACCATGGTGGGCAGCTTCGGGAAGGCATCGGCGCGCTCGGCGCCCGTGGTGGCCAGCGGCTTGACCCGCTCGGCGCGGGCCTGCGGCAGCAGCGCGGCCGTGGTCTCGAAGGCGATCTGCACCTGGCCGGCGATCACGTCGGTCATGGCCGGCCCCTGGCCCTTGTACGGAATGTGCATCATGTCCACGCCCGCGCGCAGCTTCAACAGTTCGCCCGCCAGGTGCTGCGGGCTGCCGCTGCCGCCCGAGGCAAAGTTGTATTTGCCCGGCTCGCGCTTGAGCAGGTCCAGCAGTTCGCCCACGGTATCGGCGGGCACCTTGGGGTTCACGTACAGCACCAGCGGCACGGCCGCCACCTCGGCGATGGGCTGCAGGTCTTTCACGGGATCGATACGCAGCTTGTACAGATTGCGGTTGATGACCACCCCGGTGTTATTGCCCAGCAGCAGCGTGCAGCCGTCCGGCGCCGAACGCGCGACGAACTCGGTGCCGATATTGCTGCTGGCGCCGGCCTTGTTGTCGACGACTACCGGCACGCCCAGCGATTCCTGCATCGACGGGGCCAGCAGCCGCGCCAGGATATCGGTGGTGCCTCCCGGCGGATAGGGCGACACGAAGCGCACATTCGGGCAATCCAGTTTGTCGGCCGCCAGGGCCGGCGCGGCGGCGCCGCAGGCACCCAGCGCCAGGATGGCGGCCGAGATTGTCCGGCGCGCCTGGATCGGGGAAGTGAAAAACATGGTGAGTCTCCTGTGTTGTTCTATGCAAGGGGAAAATCGCGCGGGCGGCAGGCCGGCCGCGCAGGGGCGGGTTATTCGGCGCCGCGCTGCAACGTGTGATAGCCGTGCTTGCGCCGCGCATCGCTCAGGCGCGCGCCGGCCAGGGCTTCGGCCAGAATGGCGGCCTCGGCCTGGCGCATGGCCAGGGCGCGTTCGAACACCTCGCGCGCCCGCGCGGCCGGCACCACCACAATGCCGTCCTGGTCGCCCACCAGAATGTCGCCGGGGCAGACGCGCACATCGCCCAGGCTGACGGGCGCTTGCAACGCCTCGACCTGCACGCGGTCTTTGCCGGTGCGCATGAAGCGGCCGCGGCTGTACAAGGGATAGCCGCAGGCATCGGCCTCGGCGGTGTCGCGACACACGCCGTTGATCACCGTGCCGGCCACGCCGCGCTGGCTGGCCAGGCGGCTGAGTATGCCGCCCCAGACGGTGCAGTCGGGGCGCCCGCCGTTGTCCAGCACCACCACCGCGCCCACCGGCACGTCGTCGATGAAATCGCCCACGGTGCCCTTTTCCGCCGTGTCCACTGGCGCGAAGCGCACGGTATAGGCCGGCCCCAGCACGCGCGGCGCGCCTGCCACGCGCCCTATGCCCAGCGCGCTGCCGGGCAGGTGGAAAAAGTCCAGGGCGTCCGAGATTTCAGCGGTGCTCAATTCGCGAATCGCGTCGCTGATGGAAAAAACCTGCGTCACTTGCGTCTCCGGCGGGATGTTGTATTGAAGACAATTTATATCATTTTGTCTGACAAAACAAAAGGGATTGCCACATCAACTATGCAGTTCGGCCAGCCTGTATAGTTGGCAATCCTGTGATCTGCCCGCTGTCCGATGCCCACTGCCTCCGCCGAATCCGAACCCACCCGCGCCCCGGGAATTCCCAAGCGCACACAGGTGGCCGACCTGCTGCGCGATGCCATGCTGTCCGGCCGCCTGCTGCCGGGCACGCGGCTGATCGAACGGGAAATCTGCGAACTGACGCAGGCCAGCCGGCCGCTGGTGCGCGAAGCGATCCTGCAACTGGAAATGGAAGGGTTCGTGTACAGCGCACCGAACCGCGGTTCGGTGGTGGCCACGCTTACCGCGGATGAAGCCGCGAACATCTACCAGGTGCGCGGGGTACTGGAAGGCCTGGCGGCCAAGAATTTCATCGCCATGGCCACCGCCCCCGAACGGCAGGCCCTGCGCACCGCGCTGGACGAACTGCAGGCCCGCATCGACGTCGGCGATGTGCCGGGCCAGTTGGCCAGCATCGAAGCGTTCTACGATGCCCTGCTGGACGGCTGCTATAACCCCACCCTGGCCGAAACGCTGCGCCTGATGCACGGACGCATTGCGCGGCTGCGCGCCACGTCAATTACCAGCCCGGGACGGGCCACGCAATCACACCGGGAAATGTCGCTGATCGTGGACGCGATCGATGCCCATGACGAACAGGCGGCCTGGAACGCCTGTGTGCGGCACATGGAACTGACCGCCGCGGTGGCGCTGAAGGTGATCAGCCGCATCCAGTCGAAGCCCACCGGGCGCGGACGCGCAGCGGGCCACTGATAAGAATTCCGCGGCATACGGGGTCGGACACCCAAGGTGTCCGACCCCACGGCGCTACCTCAGCCGTCGTGGGGAGTTTTCGCGGGCACTGTCCAGGTGTCTGGCTCCCGCCAGGGTGCCAGACACTGAAGCGGCCGGGCAGGCCGGCACCGCGGCGCCGCCCGTCAGGCCGCCTGCTTCAAGGCCTGGGCCTTGTCGGTGGCTTCCCACGAGAACTCGGGTTCCGAGCGTCCGAAGTGGCCATAGGCGGCCGTCTTGCTGTAGATGGGGCGCAGCAGGTCCAGCATGTTCACGATGCCCTTGGGGCGCAGGTCGAAGTGTTCGCGCACCAGCCTGGCGATCTGGTCGTCGGGGATGACGCCCGTGCCTTCGGTGTACACCGTGATGTTGATGGGCTCGGCCACGCCGATGGCGTAGCTGACCTGCACCTGGCACTGGCGCGCCAGGCCGGCGGCCACCACGTTCTTGGCCACGTAGCGCGCCGCGTAGGCCGCGGAACGGTCGACCTTGGAGGGGTCCTTGCCCGAGAACGCGCCGCCGCCGTGCGGGCAAGCGCCGCCGTAGGTGTCGACGATGATCTTGCGGCCGGTCAGGCCGCAGTCGCCCTGCGGGCCGCCAATGACGAAACGGCCGGTGGGGTTGACCAGGAACTTGGTCTTGGGCGTGATCAGGCCTTCGGGGAAGCTGGGCTTGATGATGTCTTCGATGACGGCCTCATGAATGGCCGCCTGAGAAATCTCGGGGGCGTGCTGGGTGGACAGCACCACGGTGTCCACCTCGACCGGGCGGCCATCCACGTAGCGGAACGTGACCTGCGACTTGGCGTCCGGACGCAGCCACGGCAGGCGGCCGTCTTTGCGCAGTTCGCTCTGGCGCTGCACCAGGCGGTGCGCGTACCAGATGGGCGCGGGCATCAGGTCGGGGGTTTCGTCGCAGGCATAGCCGAACATCAGGCCCTGGTCGCCGGCGCCCTGGTTCAGATAGTCTTCCGAGGTGCGGTCCACGCCCTGGGCGATGTCGGGCGACTGCTTGTCGTAGGCCACCAGCACGGCGCAGCCCTTGTAGTCGATGCCGTAATCGGTATTGTCGTAGCCGATGCGGCGGATGGTGTCGCGCGCAACCTGGATGTAATCGACGTTGGCCGTGGTGGTGATTTCGCCCGCCAGCACCACCAGGCCGGTGTTGCACAGCGTTTCGGCGGCCACGCGGGCGTTGGGGTCGTGCGTGAAGATGGCGTCGAGAATGGCGTCGGAGATCTGGTCGGCGACCTTGTCGGGATGCCCTTCCGAGACGGATTCGGAGGTGAAGAGAAAATCGTTGTTGGCCACAGATGCGTCCTTACGAAACCGGCAGCAAGCCGGCACACAGGTTGAACGAGGCGCGTAGCGCCCCAAATCAGACACCTGCATACGACGATCTGGGCGCGACGCTTTAGCGGATTTTGCCTGAAACGCGCAATGCGCCCCGGGCGTCGCCCCGCAAGTTGTCGGTTAACTCGGCGATGGGGGCCATTTTAGGCGAAAATGCCCGCTTCATGCTCGCCGCATGAATCCGCACCCCACCGGGACACGCCCGCCGCGCGCCCCGCCAGCCCTGATGCCCTGCATGCTGCTAGCCCTGTTCCGCGCCGTTGCCTTGCTTCCCCTGCCCCTGCTGCATGCCGTGGGCCGGCTGGCGGGCCTGCTGATCTACCTGTGCCCGGGCCGCTACCGCCAGAGGCTGCGCGCCAATGCGGCGCAGGCTGGCTACCCTGGCGCGGCCTTCGCGCGCCGCGCCGCCGCCGAAACCGGCGCCATGATCCTGGAAATGCCCAAGGTCTGGTTCCGCAGCGCCGAAAGCCTGGCCAGGACAGAATCCGATGAATTCCACGTCGTCGAACAGGCCCTGGCCGAGGGCCGCGGCATTCTGTTCCTGACGCCGCACCTGGGGTGCTTCGAGATCACCGCGCGCTATGTCGCGATGGCCCGCCACACGCCCATTACCGTGATGTTCCGGCCGCCGCGCATGGACATGTTCGCGCCTTTGCTGGAAACGGCGCGCAACGTCTCGGGCCTGACCGCCGTGCCGGCCAGCATGCAAGGCGTGCGCGAATTCGTGCGGGCACTGCGCCGCGGCGAATCGGTGGGCCTGCTGCCCGACCAGGCGCCGGGCGAAGGCGAAGGCGTATGGGCACCCTTCTTCGGCCGCATGGCCTACACCATGACCCTGCCGGGCAAGCTGGCTACCCAAACCAAGGTGGCGGTCATCGTGGTGGCGGGCGAACGCCTGCCGCGCGGACGCGGCTGGCGCGTGCATTTCGCCCGCGTGCCCGAACCCCTGCCGGCC
>NZ_JAJMLX010000199.1 GCF_020991325.1 Bordetella petrii
CACAGCCCAGCACGCACCAGGCCACCAGCCGCTGCCGCAGCGCCCGGTACCTGGCTTCGTACATGTGCCGCAGCTCCTCGGCGCGTTCGGCGGTGCGCCGCCACGAGGCACGGGCCAGGGCCAGGTACTCCGTCTCGAAGTGCCGCTCCAGGTCGTCTCGTTGGGTGTCGGTAAGCCAGCCGAGCCGAGAAGCAGCGCGGGCCGCCCCCGCACGGCCCTCCTCCCGTGCCGCGGCGAGCAGCAGATGGCCCTCGATCTCCTGGACGAGCGCCCGTTCCTCTCCGGTGCTCATCGCGCGGTCAGCTCCCGTTCCTTGTGCCCCGCCTGCGGATGGTGCAGGTCGAGCCGTCCCGGCGCGCGGCGGCCCTGGCCGATGGCCAGGTGGACCTGCTGCTGGCCGACCGCATCGAAGGCCGGTCAACGGCCGGCCTGGATGCGCCGGATGTGCTCGCGGTGCCTGCGGGCTATGCGGCGCGCCCCAAGGCGGTCATTCGCAGCGACACGCAGCTTGAAAGCTGGAAGCAGGTGCAAGGCCATTCGGTGTGCATGGCCACGGCGGCGTTCCAGGCGCAAGAGCTGGCCGCGCGCTGGGGCGCCACGGTGCGTACCTACCGGGTGCCTTCCGATGCGCTGGTAGCCGTGCGCGAAGGGGCCTGCGACATCGGCCTGGTAGATGACGCAATGTGGTCGCCGCTGATGAAATTTCCCGAATGGAAGAAGTTTTCTTCCACGCTGCCCGCCGACGGCCCGCGCGCCGAGCGCATATGGCTGGTATCGGCGCGGGACCGGGCCGGTGCCGCATGGCTGGCCGACGCCATGCAGGACTGGCGCGGCCAGGGCGCCTGGAAGGGCATGACGGACAAATGGGCGCGCGACGTCGCCTTCGATGTGTACCTGGACCAGGAAGTGCCCGACTGCCACGGGGGGTGAAGGGCGCCTACAATCGCGGCGTATGAGCGATACATTGCAGGCGCCTTGCGCCTACCAGGAAGAAATCAAGAAAAGCCGTTTCGCTGCCTGTGCCGCGCCGGTGGGCAGTGTGGCCGAGGCCATGGCGTTCCTGGCAGCGCACAGCGACCCCGGCGCCACGCACAATTGCTGGGCCTATCGCATTGGGCAGGAATACCGCTACAACGACGACGGCGAGCCCGGGGGCACGGCCGGACGCCCCATTCTGCAGGCCATTGAAGGGCAGGGGCTGGACCGCGTGGCGGTGCTGGTGCTGCGGTGGTTCGGGGGCATCAAGCTGGGGGCCGGCGGGCTGGTGCGCGCGTATGGGGGCTGCGCGGCCCAGTGCCTGCGCCTGGGGCCCCGCGTGCCCATCATCGACACCCTGCGGGTGAATTGCCGGTGCGGCTACGCGGAGTTGCCGCTGCTGAAGGCCCGTGCCAGCCAGGCGGGAGCCAGTATCGAAGCCGAAACCTTCGATGGCGAAGGGGCTGCGTTGACGCTGGCCGTGCCGCGCCACGCGCTGCGCGACCTGGAACGCATCGCCGCCGACATCACACGCGGGCGCGCCTGCTGGCAGCCCGTGCCGCCGCCAGGTTAGTGCGCTGTCCCATAGATACGCCGCCACGAAACGCGCCAGTTGGGGCTGCACACTAGCGCGGCGCCACGGGTTTACTTGTCGCCGCCTTCCTGGGCGTCGGCAATTTCCTTGTGGACCTGCGCCATGTCCACGGCCTTGATTTTTTCCAGCAACTCGCCCAACTGGCCGGCCGACAACGCGCCGGGCTGGGAAAACAGCAGCACTTGTTCGCGAAACACCATCAAGGTGGGAATCGAGCGGATGCCCAGCGCGCCGGCCAGTTCCTGCTCGACGTCGGTGTTCACCTTGGCGAACGTCACGTCGGGGTGTTGTGCGGCGGCTTGCTCGAATACCGGCGCGAAGCCCTTGCAGGGGCCGCACCAGGGGGCCCAGAAGTCGACGATCAGCGTGTTGCCGGGGGTGATGGCTTCCTGGAAGGAATCCTTGGTCAATTCAACGATGTTGTTGCTCATGCTTCGCATCCTTGCCGCCGGGTGGGCGGCCTTGTTGGCCATGCGGCCGGTTGGGCGGGCCGGTGGGCCCGCGCAGATTCCCGTCCCCCGCGGGGCGGGCCGTTCAGGCCATGGGCCTGTACACCTAGGCGGCAGCCTGGGTGGCGGTGCCGACGCCGTTTTTCAGCGAGGCAAGTATTTCGTACGACCGCAGGCGGTCGGCGTGACGGTAGAAATCAGAGACGATCATGACCTCGTCGGCCTCCGTGCGGGCAATCAGGTCCTGCAGGCCCTGCTTGACGGTGTCCGGTCCGCCCACGATGGACGCCGCCAGCTTCTGCTGCACGGCCTGCTGCTCCCATTCGTTCCATTGCCCGTCCATGGTGTCAACGGGCGGTTGCAGCGGCAGCCGGTTGCCCCGGATCAGCGAAAGGAACTTAAGCTGCTGGGTGGTGGCCAGGTAGCGGGCCTGTTCGTCGGTGTCGGCCGCGATGACGGGCACGCCTATCATCGCGTACGGGCGCGCCAGCGTGGCCGATGGCTTGAACAGGTGCCGGTACAGGCGCATGGCGGCCATGCCCTCGGGCGAGAAGTGGCCGGCAAACGAGAACGGCAGCCCCAGTTCGGCGGCCAGGCGCGCGCTGAAATCGCTGGATCCCAGCAGCCAGATGGGCACATCCAGCCCGGCGCCCGGGATGGCGCGCACCGATTGCCCGGGCTGTGCCGGGGCCAGGAAAAAGCGCAGTTCTTCCAGCAGTTCGGGAAAATCCAGGCCGCTGCGGGGGCCGCGGCGCAGCGCCTGCTGGGTGGCGCCGTCGCTGCCGGGCGCGCGGCCCAGCCCCAGGTCGATGCGGCCCGGGAACAGGCTTTCCAGGGTGCCGAATTGTTCGGCGATGATCAGCGGCGCGTGGTTGGGCAGCATGATGCCGCCGGATCCCACGCGCAGTGTCTTGGTATGGGCGGCCACCTGGCCGATGATCACCGCCGTGGCGCTGCTGGCCACGCCCGTGATGTTATGGTGTTCGGCCAGCCAGAAGCGCCGGTAGCCCCAGCTTTCGACGTGCCGGGCCAGGTCGACCGTATTGCGGAAGGCGCCCGCGGCATCGCCGCCCTGGACAATCGGGGCAAGGTCGAGCACGGAAAAGGGCACGCGGGCCAGTTCGGTCATGGGGTAAATCTCCGGTAATTCCAGGGGCGCGGGTGCCCGCGCAGGCGGGCATCTGTCCTGTACATGGAGAGTGTATCGGCGAAATCAACCCATGGCCCGAGCAACCATATGGCCGATCGGGTCGATAGCCTGAGTCAATGATGGCGTGCGAACAAGGCACGCAAGCTGCGTGCCGGCGCGGCTGCCTGCGATGTCTGGCTGCCGAAGGGCGCCAGACATCAATGCCAGCCGCTACTACTGGGCGTTCGGGATGGCCGCGGCTATTCGGGGAAGAACGCGTAGCGGATGACGAACAGGGCGGCCACCAGCCACGTGGCGGCATGGATTTCACGCGCGCGGCCGGTGCAGGCTTTCAGTACCACGTAGCTGATGAAGCCGAAGGCCAGGCCGTTGGCGATGGAGTACGTGAACGGCATGATCAGGGCGGTGAGGGCGGCCGGGGTGGCTTCCGACACGTCGTTCCAGTCGATGTCGATCAGTTCGCGCATCATCAGGCCGGCCACGTACAGCAGGGCGGGTGCCGTGGCATAGGCAGGCACCGAGCCGGCCAGCGGCGCGATGAACAGCGCGGCCAGGAACAGCACGCCCACCACCAGCGCGGTCAGCCCGGTGCGGCCGCCGGCTTGCACGCCCGAGGCGCTTTCCACGTAGGCCGTGGTGCTGCTGGTGCCCAGCATGGAGCCAGCCACAATGGCCGTGCTGTCGGCGAACAAGGCGCGGCCCAGGCGGTTGGGACGGTTCTCGGGCACCAGCCCGGCGCGCTTGGCCACGCCCATCAGCGTGCCCGTGGCGTCGAACACCTCGACCAGCACGAACACCAGAATGACATGCACGAAGCCGGTGTGCAGCGCGCCCAGGATGTCCAGTTGCATGAAAGTGGGCGCCAGGCTGGGCGGCGCGGAAAACACGCCATGGAATTCGTTGTAGCCCAGCGCCATCGAGAGTACCGTCACCACCAGGATGCCGATCAGGATGGCGCCGCGCACGCGCAATGCGTCCAGCACGGCAATGATGAAGAAACCCAGAATCGCGAACAGCGGGGCATGGCCGCGCAGGTCGCCCAGGGTGACCTTGGTGGCGGGGTGAGGCACCACGATGCCGGCGTTGGACAGCGCGATGATCGCCAGGAACAGCCCGATGCCCGCCGCGATGGCGCTGCGCAGCGAATGCGGAATGCCCTTGATCAGCCACGCGCGCACCCCGGTGATGGTAAGCAGCAGGAAGATCACGCCCGAGATGAACACCGCGCCCAGCGCCTGTTCCCAGGTGTAGCCCATGGTCTTGACCACGGTGAAGGCGAAAAAGGCGTTCAGGCCCATGCCGGGCGCCATGCCGATAGGCCAGTTGGCCACCAGCGCCATGATCAGCGAACCCAGCGCCGCCGCCAGGCAGGTGGCCACGAACACGGCATTGCGATCCATGCCGGTGGACGACAGGATGTCCGGGTTGACGAAGATGATGTAGGACATCGTCAGGAAGGTCGTCACGCCGGCGACGATCTCGGTTCGCGTGTTGGTGCCGTGTTCGCTCAGTTTGAATAGCTTCTCCAGCATTGCGTTCCCCGGTGGTGGTTCAGTGGTTGGTATAAAAGCCGCCATTTTCGCACCAGATGTAAACTTCCGGGATGATCATCCTTGGCTTCGAAAGCTCGTGCGACGAGACCGGCGTGGCCGCCGTCAGCACCGAGCGCGGCCTGCTGTCGCACGCCCTGCATACCCAGATCGCCATGCACCAGGAATACGGTGGCGTGGTACCCGAACTTGCCTCGCGCGACCACATCCGCCGCGCGGTGCCGCTGGCGCGCCAGGTGCTGGCCGAAGCCGGGCTGGGCCTGGGGGACGTCGACGCCGTGGCCTATACCGCCGGCCCCGGCCTGGCCGGAGCCCTGCTGGTGGGGGCCAGCGTAGCGCAGGCATTCGCCTGGTCGCGCGGGCTGCCGGCCATCCCCATCCACCACCTGGAAGGGCATCTGCTGTCGCCATTGCTCGACGACCCCCGGCCCGATTTCCCCTTCGTGGCCTTGCTGGTGTCGGGCGGGCACACCCAACTGATGCGGGTCGATGGCGTGGGCCGCTATACGCTGCTGGGCGAAACCCTGGACGATGCCGCCGGCGAAGCCTTCGACAAGTCGGCCAAGCTGATGGGCCTGGGGTACCCCGGCGGGCCGGCCCTGTCGCGGCTGGCGGCGTCGGGCGATGCGCGGCGCTTCGTGCTGCCGCGCCCCATGCTGCACAGCGGCGATCTGGACTTCAGCTTCAGCGGCCTGAAAACCGCCGTGCTGACGCGCGTGAAAGAAGCCGAGCGGTCGGGCGGGCTGGACGACGCCACGCGGGCCGACCTGGCGGCGGCTACACAATCGGCCATCGTGGAAGTGCTGGTGGCCAAGGCCGTGCGCGCCTTGAAGCAAACCGGCCTGAAGCGCCTGGTGGTGGCGGGCGGCGTGGGGGCCAATCTGATGCTGCGCGAGTTGCTGGCCCAGTCGCTGGCGCCGCTGCGGGCGCGCGCTTATTTCCCGCCGCTGGCGTTATGCACCGACAACGGCGCCATGATCGCTTTTGCGGCGGCCGAACGGGTCAAGGCCGGGCTGGTATCGCTGCAGGCGGGCCAGCATGCCTTCACGGTGCGGCCCCGCTGGGATTTGGCCGATATCGCGGCAGATGCGCCGCGCTGACGCGGCGCCGCACTATTTTTTCTTCGCGCCAATGCGGCTTTCGGTGCCCGCCAGCAGGCGCGAAATATTGGCCCGGTGCCGGTAGAACAGCAGCACGCCGATGATGGCCAGCGCCACGGCCACAGGGGCTTGCGCATACCAGGCCACGCCCGAACCGAACAGGTAATACACCGGCGCGAAAAACGCCGCCACCAGCGCGGCCAGCGAGGAATAGCGCGAGAACACGGCGATGATGACCCACGTGGCCACGGTGGCCAGGGCCAGCCAGGGATCGATCGCCAGCAGGATGCCCAGCGCCGTGGCGACCCCCTTGCCGCCCTTGAAGCCCAGGAACACCGGGTACAGGTGCCCCAGGAACACCGCCAGGGCCGCCAGGGCGTATACGTTCCACGACAGGCCGGGCGCCAGGGCCTGGGCCAGCCACAGCGCGAACCAGCCCTTGGCGGCATCGCCCAGCAGGGTCAGCGCCGCCGCGGCCTTGTTGCCAGTGCGCAGCACATTGGTGGCGCCCGGATTCTTCGACCCATAGCTGCGCGGGTCTTTCAGGCCCATCAGCTTGCTGACCACTACCGCGAAAGGAATCGACCCGATCAGGTAGGCCAGCGCGACCAGCGCGGCACTGAGGAAGATTGAAGGGGCGGTCTGCACCATGTGTAGCGTCCGTGATTGCGTGAAGGATAGTGGCAGCGGATTCTACCTTGCGGGCCAGCGCGGCGTTTGCGGGTTATCCATGATAAGCGCGGGCCATTCATCATCGCGGCCCGCAGGCAGGCAGCCTGCAGGCGGTACAATCTGTCGCGTTTTACGAGCGCGTTTTCTTCTGGATGCACAATGCGAATTCTGGTTTCCAACGACGACGGTTACACCGCCCCCGGCCTGGAGGCGCTGGTCCAGGCATTGGAGGGGCTGGGTGACTTGACCGTCGTGGCGCCCGAGACCAATCACAGCGGGGCATCGAATTCGCTGACCCTGAACCGGCCCCTGACGGTGCGCACTGCCGCGAACGGGTTCGTGTGCGTCAACGGCACGCCCTCCGACTGCGTGCACGTGGCCCTTACCGGCCTGATGGACGGCCGGCCCGACCTGGTCGTGTCGGGCATCAACAACGGCGCCAATATGGGCGACGACACGCTGTATTCCGGCACGGTGGCCGCGGCCGCGGAAGGGTACCTGTTCGGTATTCCCGCCATTGCGTTCTCGCTGGCGGAAAAAGGGTGGGAACACCTGGATTCCGCCGCGCGCGTGGCCCGCCAGGTGGTCGAGCGCCAGATCGCCCAGCCCCTGGCCGCGCCCGTGCTGCTGAACGTCAACATACCCAGCCGGCCGTACGAGGCCCTGGGCGGCTTCCAGGTCACGCGCCTGGGCAAGCGCCATCCGTCCGAGCCCGTGGTGCGCACCACCACGCCCTACGGCGACACGGTGTACTGGATCGGCCGGGTAGGGCTGGCCTCGGACGCGGCGCCGGGCACCGATTTCCACGCAATGAACAACAACATCGTGTCGGTCACGCCGTTGCGCCTGGACCTGACTCAACATGGCCAGCTGGACGAAATCCGGCAATGGGCGGACCCCTTATGCGCAAGCCAGTGAACCCGCCCGGCGGCCCGTCCCGCACCCGTACCGGTTACGGGGCCACCGGCCTGGCCCCGGGCATTACCGCCACCAACAGCAACACCCGCATCTCGCCGCCCACGCTGGCGCGCCCGGCGCCGGCAGACGCCGGGTCGGCGCGCGACGGCAATCTGGGCCTGAATTCCGACCGCCTGCGCCAGGCCATGGTGCAGCGGCTGCGCGGGCAGGGCATCAGCGACGAGCGGGTGCTCAATGCCATGGGCGCCGTGCCGCGCCACCTGTTCGTCGACGAGGCATTGGCCAGCCGCGCCTACGAAGACGCCGCGCTGCCCATTGGCCATTCACAGACGATTTCCCAGCCCTGGGTCGTGGCGCGCATGATTTCCGCCGCTTGCGAAGACCGCACGCCCACCCGGGTGCTCGAAGTAGGCGCGGGCTGCGGCTATCAGGCGGCGGTGCTGGCCCAGTTCGTGCGCGAGGTCCATGCCATCGAGCGCATCCGGGGCTTGTTCGAATTGGCGCGCAGCCACTTGCGCGCCCTGCGCCTGGCTACCCGGGTGCGCCTGATCCACGGCGACGGCATGCTGGGCCTGCCCGGCGTGGCGCCGTTCGATGCTATTGTTGTGGCTGCGGCCGGTCTGGCCATTCCGCAAGCATTGCTGGCCCAGTTGGCGCCAGGCGGACGCCTGATCGCCCCAGAAGGCGCTTCCAGCCAAAGACTGGTGCTGATCGAACGCACCGGCGCTTCGACATGGAAGCGCACGGAACTGGAAGCGGTACGATTCGTGCCGCTCAGGGCCGGAATACAATCTTGAGCAAACCAGGAGAAGCACATGCTCAACGGGCAGTTGCCACTGACCGATCTTAATTTCGCACAGGCGCCGTCGCGCCTGTCCCGCGTCACACGGCTGGCCGGCGTGTTCAGCCTGGTCCTGCTGGCCGGCTGCTCGTTCAACAAGAACCGCGCCCCTGTCGTCGACCTGTCCAACCAGCCCGCGTCCACGCAGGCGGGCGGCACCTATGTGGTCAAGCCGGGCGATACGCTGTACCAGATCGCGCGCGCCAACAATGTCGACGTCAACAGCCTGAAGCGCTGGAACAATATCAACGACCCCAACCAGATCAGCGTGGGCCAGGTGTTGCAGTTGTCGGGTTCGGCCACGGCCGCCGCCACGCCGGCCGCCACGCCTTCCCCGGCACCGGTTGCCGAGTCCAAGCCGATTCCGCTGGGCGAGCCCGAGACGCCGCCGAACAGCGTACAG